>JAUMBF010000016.1:0-7627 GCA_032115875.1 Rubrivivax sp. | reverse complement strand
GTTGATGTCCATCATCAAGCCGTCTTCGTCGTTGGGGTCTGTGCCCAAATGCATCGCCATAAGAATTCCTTGAGTTCAGGGACCGGGGTCAACGACAAAGCCCACTTGGGCAATGCCGGCCTGCTGCAGGGCGTGCATGACCCGCCCGACCGATGCATAAGCGCTTTGCGCATCGCCTCGGATTTGAACGTCAGGTTGGGGCTTCATGGCGGCGATTTTTTTCAGCCGCTCTTGCAGGTCGGCCTGGTTTTGTATGAGGGTGTCGTACACAAAAACCTGACCGGCCTTGTTGACCGAGACAATCACCGTCTCAGGCCGCGCCTGACGAATCTCGTGCCGCTCTTTGGGCAAGTCCACCTGGATGGAGGTGGTCACCACCGGGATGGTGATCAGGAAGATGATGAGCAACACCAGCATCACGTCCACCAAGGGCGTGGTGTTGATGGTGCCCATCACCTCGTCGTCGGGGCCTGTGCCCACGCTGGGGCCAAGTGGCATGGCCATCAGCGTTGGGCCGAAGTGAGCAAGGCCGCGTGCACATCGGCCCCGAAGGCGTTGACCTCTTCCATCACCGCCTTGTTGCGGCGCACCAACCAGTTGTAGCCCAACACCGCCGGCACGGCCACGGCCAAACCGATGGCGGTCATGATGAGCGCTTCGCCCACGGGCCCCGCCACTTTGTCGATGCTGGCCTGGCCTGACAGGCCGATTTTGACCAGCGCATGGTAAATGCCCCACACCGTGCCGAACAAGCCCACGAAGGGGGCGGTGGAGCCCACGGTCGCCAGCACGGCCATGCCATCCGACAGCCGGCTGCGGATGTTGTTGACGGCGCGCTCCACCGACATGCCGATCCAGGTGTGCTTGTCGATGGCTTCGACCATCGTGCCCTCGTGGTGGTCGGCGGCCTTGATGCCCTGCTCGGCCAGGTAGCGAAAGGCGCTGCCTTCCTCGAGCGCGCCGACGCCGGCCTTGACCGAGCTGGCCTTCCAGAACTCGTCGCTGGACTTCTTGGCGCTCTTGAGCATCGAGCGCGTCTCGGCGACCTTCACGAAGATCACGTACCAGCTCCACATGGACATGATGATCAGGATGACCAGCGTGCCGCGCTTGACGGGGTCGGCGGCCGCCCACATGCCCTTCAGGCCGAACGGGTTCTCGACCGCTTCTTGCGTCACGGCGCCCGCAGCCGGCTGCACAGCCGGCGCAGCTGCCGGTGCAGACCCGGCGGCCGCCTGCGCATGGGCCGGTGCCACGGGGAGCAGCGCCGCCGAAGCGACGAGGATCAGCGCGCTCAGCGCCATACGCGTACGGGTCAGAAACATGGTCACTCCATTGACGTCGGTGCGCCGGTCTCGGTTGGGCACCAGGGGGGAAAGATGTTCAGGCACAGGACTTGGCCGAGCAGGGCCGGACTGGAGCCGGACGGTCAGTCCAGCTTCCAGACGTACTCGACTTCAAAGCTGCCGCCCACAGCGCGGCCGTTCTCGTCGCTGCCGGGCCGGAAGACGCACTCGCTCAGCTTGGACAAGGCCAGCCGGTCCAGCATCTTGTGCTCGCGCGTGGGGCCGGCCGATCGGACGATCTGTGACGACGCCAGCTTGCCGTCGGCGCCGACGGTGAAGCCGATCCTGGTCGTGCCGGTGGCCTCGGCACGCACGGCGGCTGCGGGGTAGTCCTCGCTGCGGGGCGCGCAGGCCTGCACGTTGGCGATCGCGGGCCGCGCGGCCATGCGCGGCGCGGCGGGCGGTGCCGGCGGCGCGGCCGGCGCCTGCGGTGCGATGGTCACCGGCGCGGGGGGCGGCGCCTCGCGCGTGACCGTGATCGCCGGGGCCGGCGTGGGTGGCGGGTTCACCACCACCTCGGGCGGCGGCACGAATGACGGCGGCGGCGGCGCGAACTTCGGCGGCGGCGGCAGGTTCTCCGGCGGCGGCGGTGGCGGCGGCTTGGTCTCTTCGATGATCTTGGTCTCGATCGGCGCCTTGATGACATCGACGACACGCTGCGCGAGCCCGCTCACCACGGCCCAACCCAGCAACAGGTGCAAGGCCAGCACGATCCCTATGCCGATGGTGTGTCGGCCCGGGTTGCGTTGTTGTTGGGCGAAATCCACTCGATCCTCCAGCCTGCGCCTGCACGCAACTCAGCGCAGCGCGGCATGACCACACGTCACAGGCCTCGTGAGCCTGCCGGGAACGGAACCGTCCTCGGCGCGCGACTATATCGCGAAGGATTTGGGGCTTTCCTCCGGGCATCACCCTAAGCCGGAGAGCGCCGAACCCCCGCAACAGGCGTACCTCGGCCGTTACTTTGGAACACACCGAAGCCGCTGACGGCTGTCACGCAACGCGCGGGCCAGGGATGTCGCAGCGCTGGGCGAGCAGGCGCACGGCGTCGCAGGCACCGGTCAGCCCCGCGGCTTCGTCACAGGCGTAGACCTGGCGCGACGAAATCGACCGTAACCAGGTGAGCTGACGCTTGGCCAGCTGGCGGGTCGCGGCCACGGCGGCCTCGCGCACCGCGACAGCGCCCGAACTGGAGAGGTCGTCCTGCGCGGAGCCGAACGCTCCCTCCTCCAGCCCGCGCCAGATCTGGCGGTAGCCGACACAGCGCATCGACGGCAGGGCGGCGTGCAGGTCGCCGCGCGCGCGCAGCGCGCGCACCTCGCCGACGAAGTCGGCCGCGAACATCTGCTGCAGCCGTTGCGCGATGCGTTCGTGCAGACCCTGGCGCTGGCGCGGCTCCAAAGACACCACCGGCCAGGCGGCATCGGCCGCTGCCAAGCCGGCGGGCCGCGGCTGGGCGTGCCAGTCCGACAGCGGGCGGCCGCTGACCCGCCACACTTCCAGCGCGCGCTGGATGCGCTGGGCATCCAGCGGCGACAGCCGCGCCGCGGTCACGGGGTCGACGCGCGCCAGCTCGGCGTGCAGCGCCGGCCAGCCGCGCGCCGCCGCCTCGGCGTCGAGTGCGGCGCGCACCGCGGCGTCGGCCGGCGGCAGCGCATGCAGGCCGTCGCGCAGCGCCTTCATGTACAGCATCGTGCCGCCAACCAGCAGCGGCAGCCGGCCGCGCGCGCGGATGGCCGCGGCCAGCGCCGTGGCGTCGGCGGCGAAGCGGGCCGCCGAGTAGGTTTCGGCCGGGTCGAGGACGTCGATCAGGTGGTGCGGCACCTGCGCGCGCTCGGCCGGCGTGGGCTTGGCGGTGCCGATGTCCATGCCGCGGTAGACCAGCGCCGAGTCGACACTGACGATCTCCAGCGGCAGCCGCCGGGCCAGGGCCAGCGCCAGCGCGCTCTTGCCGCTGGCGGTGGGGCCGGCCAGCAGCACGCCCTGCAGCGGCGCCGTCATCGTGTGGCCAGTGCGCGCGGCACCAGCGTCCAGGCCACGAGGCAGGTGGCCAGCGCCCAGAAGCCCAGGCCCATCATCAGCGGGGCGACGCGGCCGTCGAGCGCCACGCCCAGCCAGCGGCCGACGCCGAACGCCACCAGCGCCAGCACGAAGCCCGCCAGCGCGCTGGCCGCGCCGGCCTGGGCCGGAAAGGGCGCCACCACGCCGGCCTGGCCGCAAGGCTGGTGCAGCCCATGCCCGAAAAGGTACAGGCACTGCGGCACCAGCACTGCCGCCCAGTGCGCCACGCCCGCCAGCACCAGCGCCACGCCCAGCGCCCCGCCGGCCAGCGTGAAGAAGCCGCCGCGCGCCACCGCGCCGGCCAGCCCGAAGCGGTTGATCCAGCTGCGGCACACCACGGTGCCGGCGATGTAGGCCAGCGAGCCGGCCGCCATCGCCAGGCCGTAGGCTGCCGGGCTCAGGCCCAGCACGTCGATGTAGACAAACGACGAGCCGGCCAGCAGCGTGAACAGCCCGCCGTAGGTGCAGGCCACCAGCAGCGCCCAGGCGCCGAAGACGCGGTGGCGCGCGATCTGCGACCAGGTGGCGATCAGCACCGCTGGCTGCAGCGCGCGGGGGTTGCGGCGAGCCAGCGTCTCGGGCAGCCGCCAGGCCACCCAGGCCAGCGTGCCCAGGCCGGCTGCCGCCACCAGCGCCAGCGCGCCGCGCCAGCCCACCGCGTGTGCCACCGCCCCGCCCAGCAGCGGGCTGGCCAGCGCGATCACGCCCAGCCCGGTGAGCGCCAGCGACATCACCTGCGCGCCCTGCACCGGCTCGTAGAGGTCGCGCACGATGGCGCGCGCGCACACCACCACGGCGGCCATGGCCGCGCCCTGCAGCGTGCGCCAGGCCACCAGCGACTCGATGCTGCTGGCGAACACGCAGCCCAGCCCCGCCAGGGCAAACAGCGCCAGCCCGGCCAGCAGCACGGGGCGGCGGCCATGGCGGTCGGCCAGCGGGCCCCAGACGAGCTGGCCGATGCCGAAGGCCAGGATCAGCGCCGCCATCGTCAGCTGCGCGGCGGCCATGCTGGCGCCGAGTTCGCGCGTCAGCAGCGGGAAGGCCGGCAGGTACATGTCGGTCGTCACTGGCTGCAGCCCCAGCAGCAGCGCCAGCGTGGTGGCGGCCAGCGCCAGGGGCAGCGCCGGCACGGCGCCGGCACCGGGGCCGGCGGCAGGGCCGGCATCGGCGCGGGCAGGGGCGGGCGGGGTCATCCCGGCGAGGTTATCAGCCGCTTCCGCGCTCCGTCGCGCCGCCACGACGCTCCATCGCAAGGTGCGGGGCAGACGCGCCGGCTGCGGGCAGCATCGCGCCACCGACACTGACGGAGGACTCCGCCGATGAAACTGCTCGACTGGCGCCGCCTGGCCGGTGCCGCCACGCTGGCCCTGGCCCCGCTTGCCGCCCCCGCCCAGACCCTGGCCGACGCAGCCCTGGAGGCGCTGTACCGGGCCGACCGCGCCGCCGAACTGCAGCGCGCGGCGAAGGAGCGCCTGGCCGCGCAACCCGACGACGCGCAGGCCGTGCTGGCGCTGGCGCTGGCGGCGCTGGAGCGCAACGAGCCCGCCGTGCGACGCGACGCGCTGGACAAGGCGCGTGGCTGCGCCGAGCGCCAGCCCCGCGCGCAGCCCTGCCACTATGCGCACGGCGTGCTGCTGGGCGCGCAGGCGATGAGCGAGGGCATGTTCGCCGCCGCGCGCAGCGCCGGTACCGTGCGCGAGGCGCTGGCCACGGCGCACACGCTCGAGCCGGCCTGGTACCCCGGCCGCACCGCGATGGTGGAGTTCTACGCCATCGCGCCGGGCATGATGGGCGGCAGCGCGGCCAAGGCGGCCGAGCTGGCCGCCGCCGCACCGCGCCCGGAACAGCAGGCCGCGTTGCAGGCGCGGCTGCAGCTCACAGATCGCAGCAAGCTCGCCGACGTGCTGCCGCGCCTACTGGCGCTGCTGCCGGTGGCCGAGCCGGCGCTGCGCGCCGACGTGCTGGAGTGGGGCAGCCAGGCGGGGCTGGGCCTGATCAACGACGGCCAGGCCGCCAAGGCGCAGGCCTGGTTCGAGCGCGTGATGCGCGACCACCCCGACGAGTCCGCCGGCCCCTTCGGCCTGGCGCGCGTGAAGGGCGAGCTCGGCGACTGGGCGGCCGTGGCGCCGCTGCTGGAGCGCGCGCGCGGCCTGCGTGGCGCGCGCCAGTGGCCGATCGACTACCGCCTGGGCCTGGCGCAGCTGCAGCTGGGCCAGCGCGACGCGGCGCGGGCATCGCTGCAACGCTTCGTCGACGGCGGGCGCGGCCAGAAGGCGTCGATGGACGACGCCCGCAAGCGCCTGGCTGAGCTGGCCCCGCGCTGAAGCCGGCGGTGCAGACTCCTAGAAGCGCTCGTCGTCGCGCAGGTAGCGCCAGCAGCCCTCGGGCAGCTGCCCGAGCGGCACGCTGCCGATGCGCACGCGCTTGAGCGCCAGCACCTTCAGGCCCACCAGCTCGCACATGCGGCGGATCTGCCGCTTGCGGCCCTCGCGCAGCACGATGCGCAGCTGCTGCTCGTTCTGCCAGCTCGCCTGCGCCGGGCGCAGCGCCACGCCGTCGAGCGCCAGGCCGTGGCGCAGCGGCCCGAGTTCGGTGCCCTGTACCGGCGCGCCGTCAACGCGCTCGACACGCACCAGGTACTCCTTCTCTACCCGCGTCTCGTCGCCGATCAGGTGCCGCGCCACACGGCCGTCTTGTGTGAACACCAGCAGACCGGTGGAGTCGATGTCGAGCCGTCCCGCAGGCGCCAGCTGACGCAGGTGGCCGGGATGGAAGCGGATGCCCGAGCGGTCGCCCACCCATTGGTTGGCTGGCGTCACGAGTGCGATCGCGGGCTCGTAGCCATCCTCGGGCTGCCCGCTGACCCAACCCACCGGCTTGTGCAGCAGCACGGTGACGCGGTGCTGCTGTTCCTGCCGGGCACGCTCGTCGATGGTGATGGCGGAGTCGGGCGCCACGCGCTGGCCGAGGTGTGCGATGGCGCCATCCACACGCACCCAGCCCGCGGCGATCCATTCGTCGGCCTCGCGGCGCGAAGCCAGGCCGCGCTCCGTCATCAGCTTGTTCACGCGCAGTCCCTGGGCTGCGGGCGCAGCCTTCCGAACGCTTCCGGGCGTTGTGCTTGCGGCCGTCTTGGGCGGGGGTCCGCCTCGCACGCGTGGGCGCTGCGGGTTGCGCGCCGGCTTGCCGGCCTTGGTGGTGAGCTTGGGGCGATCGGCCATCGCCGCATTGGACCACGCGACAGCGCGCCGCCTTGGCGTCGCTGCGCTACAGCACGACCTTGACCATCGGGTGCGAGCTCAGCGTGCGGTACAGCTCGTCGAGCTGTTCGCGGCTGGTGGCGGTGACGGTGATCGTCAGCCCCAGGTAGTTGCCGGCCCTGCTGGGCCGGCGTTCGATGCGGCGGGCGTCGAACGCGGGGTCGAAGGCCCGCGCCACGGCCACGATGGCGGCCTCGAAACCCTCGACCTGCGCGCCCATCACCTTGATCGGGAAGGCGCTGGGATAGCTGATCAGACTGTCTTCGGGCGGCATGGTCGGCATCGTCGGCATCGTCAAATCGACATCGTCTGCTTGGCGCGCTGGTAGGCCTCGAACAGGCGCGCATACACCGGCCCCGGCTTGCCACGCAGGGTGCCATGGCCCACCGGCTCGCCGTCGATGCGGGTGACCGGCAGCACCTCCTTTGTGGCGCTGCTCAGCAGCACCTCGTCGGCGGCGCGGACGTCGGCCTCGGAGATGGGCTTGAGGTTGTAGGCGATGCCGCAGTCCTGGCACAGCTCGCGCAGCAGCTCCACGCGGATGCCCTCGAGCACGTGCTCGCTCTTGGGCGGGCCGAGCAGCGCGCCCTCGTGGGCGATCCACACGTTGCTGGCAGCGGCCTCGGTGAGCCAGCCGTCGCGGAACATGATGGTCTCGGTGGCGCCTTGGTCGGCCGAGATCTGACGCGCCAGCACGTTGCCCAGCAGGCTGGTGCTCTTGATGTCGCCGCGCTCCCAGCGGAAGTCGCGCGCCGTCACACAGGCCACGCCGCCGTGGCGCTGCTCGGGCGTGGCCGGCCTCAGCGGATTGCTCATCATGAAGACGGTCGGCGCCGGATTGGCGGGCATGACGTGGTCGCGCGGGGCGACGCCGCGCGTGACCTGGATGTAGACCACCTGGTCGTCCTCGGGCCGCGCGGCCACCAGCCGGCGGCAGCGCTCCAGCCACTGCTCGCGCGT
>JAUMBF010000015.1:13811-23666 GCA_032115875.1 Rubrivivax sp. | reverse complement strand
GCCGCGGCGCACGTAGTCGGCCGGCACGGCGCGGAAGCTCATGCGCGACTCGGGCATCTGGCCGTTGGTGCTGACCACCACCAGGTTCTCGGGCAGAAAGGCGGCCGAGATCGCGATGCTGGCGTCGAGCAGACCGCCAGGATCGTTGCGCAGGTCGAGCACCAGGCCCTTGAGCTTGGGATCCTGCTTGTACAGATCCTCGACCTTGCGCACGAAGTCATCGACGGTGCGGTCCTGGAACTGGCTGATGCGGATCCAGCCGTAGCCGGGCTCGACCATGCGCGCCCGCACGCTCTGCATGCGGATCTCCTCGCGCACGATGCTCACCGGGAAGCTGCGGTTCTCGTCTTTGCGGAACACCTGCAGCTGCACCTTGGTGGCGGGCTCGCCGCGCATGCGCTTGACGGCCTGGTCCACCGTGAGGCCCTTGACCGGGGTGTCGTCGATGCGGGTGATGAGGTCGCCGGTCTTCAGGCCGGCCCGAAACGCGGGCGAGCCTTCAATGGGCGAGACGACCTTGACGAGGCCGTCTTCCATCGTCATCTCGATGCCGATGCCGACGAAGCGGCCGCCGGTGTTCTCGCGGAACTCGCGGAAGGTATTGTGGTCGAGGTACTGCGAGTGCGGGTCCAGGCCCGAGACCATGCCCGAGATGGCGTCGGAGATGAGCTTCTTCTCGTCGACCGGCTCCACGTACTCGGCCTTGATGCGGTCGAACACGGCCGCCAGCTGCTGCAGCTCGGCCACGGGCAGCGGCGCGAAAGCGCTGCGCGCCACGGCCGAGATCTGCATGGTCATCAGGGCGCCGGCCAGGGCGCCCAGGGCCAGCAGACCGGCGATCTTGAACTTGGAGCCCATGCGGAGTGGCCTTTCGGGAGAGGGCACGCGGACTGGCTGAAGTATAGGCGTGCGGGGTCGGGCGCGAGGTCTTGGAGTGGCCAAGACAGCCCCGGGTTCCCGGGTCGATTCCGCGCCGCAGGCGCTCAGTCGGCGCCGTGGGCCCCCGCCGGCTCGCGCGCGAAGGTCACCACGTGGTCCACCTCGGCGCGGATGCCGATCCACTCGCCGACGTGGTGGTCATGGTGGCTGGGCACGTGGGCCATCACGCGTTGGCCGCCTTGCAGCCGCAGCGTCAGCAGGAACTCGCTGCCACGGAAGGCCTTGCGCTCGATCAGGGCGCGCACGGGAGAAGCATCATCGTGCACGATGTCGTCGGCCCTCAGCAGCACGTCGCACTCGCCGGCCGGGCTGTAGGTCTCGGGCGGCGGGCAGCCGGCCACGTCGTCGAGCTCGCCCACCGGCGTGTGCACGCAGGGTCCGTGCGCGCAGGCGACGATCTGGGCCGGTGCGAACACGCCGTGGCCGATGAAGCGCGCCACGAAGCGGCTGGCCGGGCGGTGGTACAGCGTGTAGGCGTCGCCCCACTGCTCCAGCCGGCCGCGGTTCATGACGCCGATCACATCGCCCACGGCAAAGGCCTCGAGCTGGTCGTGCGTGACGAGCAGCGCGGTGGTTTCGCTGTCCTTGAGGATCTGCCGCACCTCCTGCGCCAGGCGCTCGCGCAAGTCGACATCGAGGCTGGAAAAGGGCTCGTCCAGCAGCAGCAGCCGTGGCCCCGGGGCCAGCGCCCGCGCCAACGCCACGCGCTGCTGCTGGCCGCCCGACAACTGGTGCGGCGCACGCCGGGCGGCGTGCGCCAGCCCCACCAGCTCGAGCATGCGCTGCACCCGCTCCTGGCGCTCGGCACGCGGCTGTGCGGCGATGCCGAAGGCCACGTTGTCGGCCACGCTCAGGTGCGGGAACAAGGCGTAGTCCTGGAAGACCATGCCGATGCGACGGCTCTCCGGCGGGCGGTGCAGGCCCACCACACCGTCGGACAGCGCCTCGCCGCCGATGGCGATGCGGCCGCCGTCCAGCCGCTCCAGGCCGGCCACGGCGCGCAGCAGCGAGGTCTTGCCGCAGCCCGAGGGGCCGATGAGCACGCCGATCTGCCCGGCCTGCAGGCCCAGCGTCACGCCGTCCACCGCAGCGCGGACGGCCCCGGGGGCGTAGCGGACCGAGACGTCGTCGAGGGCCAGGAACATGCCTCGCATCATAATCCGCCGCCCGCGAATGAGGATTGTTCTCATTTCTGCCCTGGCTGCCTGCCGCACGCCTGCTGCCCCCGATGTCCCTCCTGCGCCCCACGCTGCTGATCACCTGCCTGCTCCTGGCCGTGCCGGTGCTGGGCGTGCTGGGGGCCTGGTTGGCGCTCGACGCCGCGGCGCTGGCGGTGCTGCGCCACCAGTGGCAGACGGTGCTGCCGGGCTACGCCGCGCAGTCGCTGTTGCTGGCGCTGGGCGTGGGCCTGGGCGTGATGCTGCTGGGCAGCGCCACGGCGGCGGCGGTGACGCTGTTCGAGTTTCCCGGCCGCCGCGTCTTCGAGTGGGCACTGCTGCTGCCGCTGGCCATGCCGGCCTACGTGCTGGCCTACGCCTGGACCGACGCGCTGCAGTTCAGCAGCCCGCTGCACACCGCGCTGCGCGAGGCGCTGGGCGTGCGCCGCGCGCTCTGGCCCGACGTGCGCAGCCTGCCCTTTGCGGTGGCTTTGTTCGTGCTGTGCCTGTATCCCTACGTCTACCTGCTCACGCGTGCGGCCCTGGGGGAGCGCGCGGTGCGCATGATGGAGGCAGCCCGTCTGCTGGGTGCGCCGATGCGCCGCCGCGTGCTCGAGGTGGCGCTGCCGATGGCCCGCCCGGCGGTGGTCGCCGGCACGCTGCTGGCGCTGATGGAGGCGCTGGCCGACTATGGCGTCGGCGCCTACTTCGGTCTGACCACGTTTTCCACCGGCATCTACAAGGCCTGGCTGGTGATGAACGACCGCGTGGCCGCGGCGCAGCTGGCGTCCATCCTGCTGCTGGTGGTGGCGGCGCTGCTGCTGGCCGAGCGCGCGGCGCAGCGGCGGCTGCGCTACGTGGGCAGCAAGACGGCGGCGCAGGGCAACGAGGCACGGCCGCACCGGCTGCAGGGCGCTGCGGCGCTGGCGGCCATCGCCGTGTGCGCGCTGCCGGTGCTGCTGGGCTTTGCGCTGCCGGTGCTCTGGCTGGGCCACGGGGTCTGGAGCGAGTGGCGCCACGGCGAGTTCGGCCTGCCCTGGGCGCGTTTCTGGCAGTGGAGCCGTGCCAGCTTCCAGCTCGCGGCCCTCGCGGCCGCGGCGGCCACGGCGCTGGCGCTGGCGCTGGCTTTCGTGCTGCGTGGCGGCGCAAGCGGCCTGCTCGGCCGCTTGCTGGCCGCGGCGTCGCGCGTGCTTTCGCTCGGGTACGCGGTGCCCGGGGCCGTGATCGCCGTGGGCATCCTGCTGCCGGTGGGCTGGCTGCAGCAACGCTGGCCCGAAGCCGGCACCACGGCGCTCATCACCGGCACGGTGCTGGGCCTGCTGTACGCCTATCTGGTGCGCTTCTCGGCGGTCGCGCTGCAGTCGGTGGAGGCCGGCTACGCCCGCGTGCCGCTGTCGGTTGACGAAACGGCACGCATGCTGGGCAGCCCGCCCGGCCGCACCTTCGTGGCGCTGCACCTGCCGCTGCTCAAGCGCTCGGCCGGCGCGGCGGCGCTGCTGGTGTTCGTGGACGTGATGAAGGAGCTGCCGGCCACCCTGGTGCTGCGTCCCTTCGGCAGCGACACGCTCGCCGTGGTGGCCTACAACCTGGCGCGCGATGAGCGGCTGGCCGAGGCTGCTTTGCCCTCTCTGGCCATCGTGGCCGTGGGGCTCTTGCCGGTGATCCTGCTCAGCCGTGCGCTGCGCCAGGCAGGCTGAACCACCGGCCTGCAGCCGGCAGCGCCGTCATCTTGTGGCCCGCTGGCGCACCGCCTCGAGGTAGCTCTGGCCGTCCGGCGGCAGGCCGCTGCGCTGGCTGGCCCAGATCATCTCGCCCAGGCAGTCCATCACCACGTGCTGGGCGTCGTGCAGGCCGCCGCTGCGCGCAGCCAGCAGCTCCACGGCCTGGCGGATGCCGGTGGGCTGGTCGATCGCCAGCTGCTCGTCGATGCTCAGGTGCATGCTCAGGTGCAGGAAGGGGTTGGTGCGGCCGTCCTCCACGGTGTAGACGGCCGCCAGCGCCGCGGCCTCGTCGGCCAGCTCGGCGTGGTACTCCGGGTGCTGCCCGATCCAGCGCGCGGCCACGGCCTGCATGGGCTCCAGGGGCAGCCCGGCGCGCCAGCGGGCGTAGGCACCGCAAAAGAATCGCCGCACGTCGTTCTGGGAGGGCTGGAACATCCCAGAATTCTCGCCTTGCCCGCCGCCGGGTGCCTGCCACCGACACCATGACCGCCGTCCGCACTGTCACCACCGCCCAGCTCTTCACCGAAGCGCGCACCGCCGTCGGCTACAGGCCCGACCCCGTGCCCGAATCGCTGCTGCACGAGCTCTACGGGCTGGTGAAGTGGGGCCCCACCTCGGCCAACGGCTGCCCGGCGCGTTTCGTGTTCGTGCGAACGCCCGAGGGCAAGGCGCGGCTGCAGGCCTGCATGCAGGCGGGCAGCAACCGCCAGAAGGTCGGCGAGGCGCCGGTCACGGCCATCGTGGGCATGGACCTGGCCTTCCATGAGAGGCTGCCGCAGCTGTTCCCGCACACCGACGCGCGGGCCTGGTTCGAGGGTCAGCCGGCGCTGATCGAGGCCACGGCCTTGCGCAACAGCAGCCTGCAGGGCGCCTACCTCATCCTGGCGGCACGTGCCCTGGGCCTGGACTGCGGGCCGATGAGCGGCTTCGACGCCACAGCGATCGACGCCGCCTTCTGGACCGGCACCCGCGTGCGCACGAACTTCGTGTGCACCCTGGGATTTGGCGACCCGGCGCGGCTGCACCCCCGCGGTCCGCGCCTGGCCTTCGACGAGGCCTGCGCGCTGGTCTGAGAGCCTGTGAAGGCTCGATCGGGTGCGTAGCGCCCTCACCCCGCGGGTGAGCGCGGTCGTGGCCACGAGTGCTGGATGCCAAATCCCTTGCCCGCACAAGGAGACAGGGCAACTGCCGGACCGAGGGTCAGGCCTGTCGCCCTTGCCGTCATGCGCCGTGGCAGCGAAGTCCTCGCCCGAGCGGCCCGCGGCCCGCTCCGGCGCGCGCGTGGCCCGCGAAGGGTCCCCATCGGGGGCTGGGCGGCGATGACAAGGGCTCGGGCCAAGGCCTCGCTACCATCACCGGGCCAGTTCAACCGAGGAGGGCGCATGCCGGTGATCGTGATCGCCAACCCCAAGGGCGGCGTCGGCAAGAGCACGCTCGCTGTCAACGTGGCGGGCTGCCTGGCCCGCGCCGGGCACCGTGTGATGCTGGGCGACGTCGACCGACAGCAGTCGTCGCGCCAGTGGCTGGCGCTGCGCCCAAAGGCGGCGCGGCCCATCGACGGCTGGGATGTGGCTGGCGACGACATCGTGCGCCCGCCCAAGGGCACCACGCACGTGGTGCTGGACACGCCGGCCGGCCTGCACGGCAAGCGGCTCGATGCGGTCATGAAGATCGCCGACCTGCTGCTCATCCCGCTGCAGCCCAGCCCCTTTGACATCCGGGCCACGCACCCCTTCGTGCAGGCGCTGCGCGCGCACCGGCGCGGTGCCGAGGTGAAGATGGGTCTGGTGGGCGTGCGTGTGCGCGAGCACACGCGGGCCGTGGAGCAGCTCCAGAGCTACCTCGGCACGCTGCCCGTGCCGGTGGTGGGCTGGCTGCGCGATACGCAGAACTACGTCCAGCTGGCGGCGCACGGGCTTACGCTGTTCGACGTGGCGCCCAGCCGGGTGGAGCGTGATCTCGAGCAGTGGCAGCCCCTGTCCGCCTGGCTGGGTGCTTGAAGGGATTCCAGGCCATGCCTGCCCATTACGCCACGCTGGCCGAGTTGGCCGGCCACGTCGGCCAGCCCCTGGGCACGAGCGACTGGGTCGAGATCGACCAGGCCCGCATCGACGCCTTCGCCGCCGCCACCGGTGACCACCAGTGGATCCATGTCGACGCCGAGCGCGCCAAAGCCGGGCCCTTCGGCACGACGATCGCCCACGGATTCCTCACGCTGAGCCTGCTGCCGATGCTGTTCGACACCGGCTTCGGCATCGCCGACGTGAAGATGGGCGTCAACTATGGCCTCAACCGCGTGCGCTTCATCAGCCCTGTGCCGGCGGGCAGCCGGCTGCGCGCCCACTTCAGGCTCCTGGCCTTCGAGCCCTTGCCGGCGCCGCCGGGCGCAGGTTTCGGTGCGCAGCTCACGGTGGAGGCCACGATCGAGCGGGAGGGCGAGTCCAAGCCCGCCTGCGTAGCCGATACCGTCTCTCGCCGCTACACCTAACCCTCCCCCGAAGGTGGGCCCCGCAGGCGGGGCGCCCCCCACCCACAATGACGCGACCCGTGCCGCAGTGAGGAAAAGACATGAAGGTGTTGCTGGTCGACGATCACCCGCTGGTGTTGTCGGCGTTGCAGACGGTCATCCTGACCATAGGCAGCGACACCACCGTGTTGGGTGTCGAAACGGCGCAGGCAGCCCGTGCCGCTTTGCGCGACGACCCCGACTTCGACCTCGTGCTGCTGGACCTGGTCCTGGGCGACGGCGACGGCTTCGAGCTGCTCGACGAGTTCCGCGCCAACTACCCGGCCGTCCCGCTGGTGGTGGTGTCGGCCTCCGACCGCACAAGCGACGTGATCCGCGCCATCGACAGTGGCGCGATGGGCTACCTGCCGAAGAAGAGCGCGCATGCCGAGCTGCAACATGCGTTGCGGCTGGTGATGACCGGTTCCATGTATGTGCCGACGCAACTGCTGGGCCTGCCGTTCAACCGAAGCCTGGCGCCGACCTCCGGTGACACGGTGCCCGGCGTCGTTGACGGCGCGGGGCCGCCGCTGGGCTTGACGGCCCGTCAGGAGCTCCACAAGGCCCTCAGCATGAAGGACCTTGCCCTGACGCCGCGCCAGGCCGAGGTGCTGTCGCTGCTGCTGCAGGGGCTGCCGAACAAGCTGATCGCGCGCCAGCTCAACCTGAGCGTGGAGACCGTGAAGGACCACGTCGCCGCCGTGCTGCGCGCCCTGGGTGCGAGCACCCGCACACAGGCCGTGCTGGCAGTGAGCCAGATGACGCAGGTCCAGGGCTTGGGCTTCAGCTGGCGCCCGCCGGGCAACAGCGGCGATCGCTGAGGCCCGCGTGGCCCCGTCACCGTCCGGGCAGGCGCCCGCCGCGGACGCGCCGAGGCTGCCGCTGCAGCCTGACGCCGGCAGCGATGCCGGGGCGGACCACATCCGCGCACTGTACGTGCAGACCCCGGCCTCGCTGGCCGGCAACGGCGTTGGTCTGCTGCTGATGGCGATGATCTTCGTGCCGTTGGCGCCGGGCCCGAAGATCGGCGCCTGGGTGGCTGTGGCCACTGTCCTGTGGCTGCTGCGGCTGGCGCACTGGCTGCGCTTTCGGGCGCAGCCGCAGGCTCCGGCTGCGCTGCTTCACCGCTGGCGCACCAGTTGGAAGGCGCTGACGCTGTCACTCGGCGCGCTCTGGGGCTCGGCAGTCTGGTTGTTCTGGGGGCTGGGAACGCCGTACCACCAGGTCGTCCTGATCCTCATCGTCTACTCGTACTGCCTGGGCTCGGTGCAGCTGCTGGCCACCCAGCGCCGGGTGTTCCTGGCCTTCATCACTTTGGCACTCGCGCCCACCATCGTGCGCATTGCGTCCGACACCGGCCAGGAATGGCACCTGCAGCTGGCCTTCATCCTGACGCTGCTTTTCTTCCTGACGGTGCTGATGGCGCGCACCTACGGCCATGCACTCGGCCAGGCGATCGCGCTCAAGCGCCGCACCGAAGAGCTTGCGGCCCGGCTGCGCCACGAGATGACGCTGGCCGACGAGGCGCGCCGCGCCGCCGAAGCCGCCAACCACGCGAAGACGCAGTTCGTCGCCGCCGCCAGCCACGACCTGCGCCAGCCGCTGCATGCGATGGGCTTGTTCGCCGAGGCGCTGCGCCAGCGAATCCGCGACCCGGAGGTCGCCTCGCTGGTGAACAGCATCCAAGACAGCATCGATGCGCTGGAGAGCCTGTTCGGCGAACTGCTCGACATCACGCGCATCGACACGGGTGACGTCGACGTCCACCCCGAGCCCCTGCGGCTGAAGGATCTGTTCGGCCGGCTGCGCCTCCACCTGGAGCCCACCGCGTTCGAGAAGGGACTGATGCTCAGCTTCCGCGGCGAGCAGCACGTGGCGATGGCCGACCCGGTGCTGCTGGAGCGCGTGATGCGCAACCTGGTGAGCAACGCCATCCGCTACACCGAAGACGGCGGTGTGCTCGTCAGCGCGCGCGTACGCCAGGGCGGGCCGGGCGCTGCCCGGTACCTGCTGCTGCAGGTGTGGGACAGCGGCATCGGCATTTCCGAGGACAACCTGCCGCGCATCTTTGACGAGTTCTTCCAGGCCCAGGGGTCGCGGCCGCTGCAGGCCCACCAGCGCAAGGGGCTGGGGCTGGGGCTGGCCATCGTCAAGCGACTGGCGGCGCTGATGCAGGCGCCGATCGCGGTGCGCTCGCGCGCCGGCAGCGGCACGGTGTTCTCGCTGGAGGTGCCGCTGTGGAGTGCGCCGCGCCATGCCGACGCCGCGTCGGCGCCCATGGCCAAGGCCCCACCCGGCCAGGGGCTGGGGTGGGGTGGGCCAGCTCCGATCAAGCCACCGGATACGTGCCCGGCACGAGGATCGACCGATTCACGGTCCTGAGCTGCGTGTGCCCGCAGAAGGCCATGGTCACGTCCAGCTCCTTGTGCAGGATCTGCAGCGCCTTGCTGACGCCGGCCTCGCCCATCGCCCCCAGGCCGTAGGCCATCGCCCGGCCCACCATCGTGCCGCGCGCGCCCAGCGCCCAGGCCTTGAGCACGTCCTGACCGCTGCGGATGCCGCTGTCCATCCAGACCTCGGTCTGATCGCCGACGGCCTGCACGATGGCCGGCAGCGCCTCGATGCTGCTGGGCGCGCCGTCGAGCTGGCGGCCACCGTGGTTGCTCACGACGATGGCGTCGGCGCCGTGCTGCACCGCGAGCTGCGCGTCCTCGACCTCCATGATGCCCTTGAGGATCAGCTTGCCGCCCCATTGCTGCTTGACCCAGTCGACGTCGGGCCAGCTCAGCCGCGGGTCGAACTGCTCGTTCGTCCAGGCCGCCAGGCTCTTCATGTCGCTCACACCCTTGACGTGGCCCACGAGGTTGCGGAAGGTGTGGCGCCGCGTGTTCAGCATGCCCCAGCACCAGCGTGGCTTGGTGGCCAGGTTGAGGATGTTGCGCAGCGTCGGCCGCGGCGGTGCCGACAGGCCGTTCTTCAGGTCCTTGTGGCGCTGGCCGATGACCTGCAGGTCCAGCGTCAGCACCAGCGCGCTGCATTTCGCGTCCTTGCAGCGCTGGATCATGCGCGCCATCGCGTCGCGGTCGCGCATCATGTAGAGCTGGAACCAGAACGGCGCCGTCGTGTGCTCGGCAATGTCCTCGATGGAGCAGATACTCATCGTCGACAACGTGAACGGGATGCCGAACTTCTCGGCTGCGCGAGCGGCATGGATCTCGCCGTCGGCGTGCTGCATGCCCGTCAGGCCCACCGGCGCGATGGCCACCGGCATCTTGGCCGCCTGCCCCGCCATCGTGACGGCGGTGCTGCGGTTTTCCATGTTCACCGCGACGCGCTGGCGCAGCTTGATGCGCTGGAAGTCTTCGCTGTTGGCGCGGTAGGTGCTCTCGGTCCAGCTGCCGCTGTCGGCATAGTCGTAGAACATGCGCGGCACGCGCTTGGCGGCCAGCCGGCGTAGGTCTTCGATCGTGGTGATGACGGTCATGGGACGGGTCTCCAACGGGGTGCCGATGCTAGGAGCGTGGGCGGGGGG
>JAUMBF010000015.1:0-13801 GCA_032115875.1 Rubrivivax sp. | reverse complement strand
AAATCCAGCCCCGGCGCGGGGCTGGATTTCTGCCGCCCACGCTCCCAGCCAGCGCGCGCGTGAGCCCTTCGGGCGGCGGCGCGTGCACACGCGCCGATGCTACGCAGCCACGCGGCTCACACCTTCACCAGGCCGGCCACGCGCACGCCCAGCAGGCGCAGCCGGCGCGTCAGCGCCACGCGCTTCAGGCACTGACCGGCTGCGTGGCGGATGGCCGCCGCATCGGCCACTGTCTCGGGCAGGGTGTGGTCGCGTGTGACGGTCCTGAAGTCCTCGAAGCGCAGCTTGATGCCCACCGTGCGCCCGGCGTACCCCTTGCGCTGCAGGTCGGTGGCGACGCGCCGCACCAGCTCGTCCAGCACCGTCGTCAACTCGGCACGGTCGCGTACCGCGTGCAGGTCGCGCTCGAAGGTCGTCTCGCGGCTCACCGACACCGGCTCGGAATGCGTCTCCAGCGGCCGGTCGTCGCGGCCGTGCGCGGCGTCGTGCAGCCATCGCCCGGTGCTGCGGCCGAAAGCCGCCAGCAGCGCTGCCCGTTCGGTGGCGGCCAGCTGGCCGATGGTGGCGATGCCCATGGCAGCCAGCTTCGCGCCGGCCTTGGGGCCGATGCCGTTGATGCGCCGCACGGGCAGCGGCCAGATGCGTGTGGGCACCTCGGACTCGGTCAGCACGGTCAGACCGTCGGGCTTGTCGAGCTCGCTGGCGATCTTGGCCAGCAGCTTGTTCGGCGTCACCCCCACCGAGCAGGTCAGTCCGGTGTGCCGGCGCACGCTGTTGCGGATCTCCTGAGCCACGGCGCGCACGCCGCCGCAGCCGTCGAAGCCGATCGAATCCTGAGCGCCGGGGACCTCGGTCAGGTCGATGTAGATCTCGTCGATGCCGCGGTCCTCGATCACCGGCGCGACTTCGGCCACCGCGGCCTTGAAGGCGCGCGAGAGCTGCCGGTAGCGCTCGAAGTCGGTGGGCAGCAGCACGGCCTGCGGGGCCAGCGCCGCGGCCTTCATGAGGCCCATGCCGCTGTGGATGCCGAAGTCGCGCGCAGGGTAGGTGGCCGTGGTGACCACGCCGCGGCCGGCGTAACCGCCCAGCGTCGCGAAGTGCCGCGTGCCGTCGGCCAAGAGCGTCGGCTGGTGGCGCCGACCGCCCCCGATGACCACCGGCAGCCCCTTCAGCTCCGGGTAGCGCAGCAGCTCCACCGACGCGTAGAAGGCGTCCATGTCGAGGTGGGCGATCCAGCGGCGGGCCATCACCTCGCAAGGCTACCGCGGCCGGGGCTTTGCTCGACGCTGCCGAGCGCCGCACGCCCCAGCCTGGCGCAGAGCGCATCTGCGGCCGGCCATGCGACCTTGTGCCGCACGCGCTGACGCCACGCGTCCTACACTGGCGGCATGAAGAACATGCCTGCGCCGCCCGGGACTTGGGTTCTTCAGGCCGCCTCCGCCTCGCTGGTGGCCGCGCTGGCCTGTGTCGCCCTGTTCCTGCCGCCGCTGCTGGACGACACCATCGCCACGCCACTGCGGGGCGCCGCCACGGGTGCGGCACTGGGGGTGACGCTGCTGCTGCACTGGATCTTCCTCGGCATGGCGGCAAGGCGGCTGCGGCGCTCGGTGCCGGCCTGGGTGGGTCTTTCGGTGCTGGTGTTTCCTGTCGGCAGCCTGCTGTCCCTGGTGCTCCTGGGCTGGTTCGCCGACGCCTCGGCGCCAGATCGCGGCCAGCCCCAGGCGGCGGCACAGGGCTGACGACCGGACGCACGCCGGGCGCGATTCACATCTTCACACCCTCTCAGCGCCTCCGCGCGTAGCCCTGGCGCAGTTCCGTCGCCAGGTCGATCACCGCCATCGCGTAGTAGGCGCTCCAGTTGTAGCGCGTCAGGGCCCAGAAGTTGGTCGTGCCCAGCACATAGCTCGGTGCGGCCGCGCCGTTTTGCAGCTCCACCAGGGCCATCACCCCAGTGTGGCCGCGTGCGGCGTCGGGCAGCGCGGCGCCGCGGGCCAGCAGCTGCTCGGCGCTGAAGGTGGGGCGGATGTCAGGCGCCAGCAGCGCGGCGCGGTCGGCGGTGTCCACCGGCGCCGCGACCTCGAAATGCGTGGGCAGACCGCGCTGCCAGCCATGCTCGGCCAGGTAGCGTGCGACGCTGCCCACCACGTCGGCCGGCTGCCGCAGCAAGTCGATGTGGCCGTCGCCGTCCATGTCGACCGCGTAGCGGTTGATGCTGCCGGGCATGAACTGTGGCAGCCCGATGGCGCCCGCGTAGCTGCCGCGCATGTGGCCGGGGGCCAGGCCCTCGCGCCGGCACCACACCAGGTACTCCTCGAGCTGCTCGCGGAAGAACGCGCTGCGGTCGCGACGGCCCGTGGGGAAGTCGAAGGCCAGCGTGGCCAGTGCATCGACGACGCGGAAAGTGCCGGTGATGCGGCCGTAGAAGGTCTCGATGCCGACGATGGCCACCACCAGTTCGGCCGGCACGCCCCACCGCTGCTCGGCCTCGGCCAGCCAGGCCCCATGCTCGCCCCAGAAGGCCACGCCCGCGGCCACGCGCCGGGGCTCGACGAATCGCGCGCGGTACGCGGCCCAGTCCTTGGCCGTGCCGGCCGGTGGCGGCATGATCAGCTCGCGCACCCGCTGCACCCGGTGCGCGCCGGCCAGGGCAGCCTGCAGCCACTCGGCCGGCAGGCCCCGGCGGGCGGCGACCTCGGCGACGAAGGCCTGCCCCGCAGGGTGGTTTCCGTAGCGCAGCCCGTGCGACGGGGCCCGCTGGTCGGGCGCCCGCTGCGGGCCGCCGGCCAGCGCCAGGGGCGCCACCGCCAGGCCGGCACAGGCCAGCAGTGCTTGCAGGTGGCGGCGGCGCGCCGCGGGCACGGTGCGGCCAGGCTCGGGCTGGGAGGCGGTCACGCGCCCATTATTCCCCCCTGGCCGCGCCGTTGGCGCGGTGGCCCCCGAGGGCTCGGAGGGCCCCGGCCTTTGCAGGGCGGCTCCGCCGGGGCTATCGGCTGCGGTGCATCGCCGGGCCCGGACCCGCCCGCACCGCGCGTGCCGCCCTTGCGAATGCGGCCCACCAGTGCCGCAGCGCCGCACGGGGCAAGGCCGTGTCGCGGCCGTAGCGTTCGCGGTCCAGCGCCTCCAGCGCCGCTGCGAGCGGCTCGCCCGCCGGCCCGATCTGCGCGCGCACCTGCCGAGCGCGTTCGCCTGGGGCCTGGTGTGGGCCTACCGCCACGCCCAGGGCTGCCAGCCGCGCGACCACGCGGGCCTGCAGCCGCACCCAGGGGTCCTGGCGGCGGCGATCCCACCAGGCCCACAGCGCGCCGGCCAGCGCGGCGCCGCACAGCAGCGCGATGAGCGCCTGCACCAGCCGGGTCCAGTCGGGGCTTTGCACGCCCAGCCTGCGCAGCAGGTCGAACTGCTGGCCGCGCGAGTAGTTCAGCACCCATTGGTTCCAGCGCTTGTTCATCGTCTCCCAAGCGGCCCGCAGCCGATGGGCCAGCTCGGGATCGAGCGCGTTCATCGCCCCGGCCACGAGGCCCGGTGCCGGCACCAGGCGCTGGCTGCGGCGCACGCGGTCGGGCGCCACGGCCGCGGTGGGGTCCACGCGCAGCCAGCCGCGCTGCGGCAGCCAGATCTCGGCCCAGGCGTGGGCATGGCTGTTGCGTACGATCAGGTCGCCGTCCTGAAGCACCGGGTCGGCGCCCTGGTAGCCGGTGACGATGCGCGCCGGCACGTCCAGCGCGCGCATGATGACGACGAAGGCGCTCGCGAAGTGCTCGCAGAAGCCGAACTTGCGGTCGAGCCAGAACCCGTCGATGGCGTTCTCGCCGTAGGGGCCGGGCTCCAGCGTGTAAGTGAAGCCGGCGCTGCGGATGTGCTGCAGCACCGCCTCGGCCAGCACGAGGCCGTCGGCCGCGGCGTGCTCGGGCCGCGCCCGCAGCTCGGCGGCCCACTGCAGCGTGCGCGGGTTGGTGTTGGGCGGCAGGTCGACCAGGTCGCGCAGGCCCAGCACGTCCTCGCGCGGGCCGTGACGGTGCTGCAGGAAGGCGGTGGCGGTGATGCGCTGGCGCTCCGCCAGCGGACGGTCGGTCTGCCACTGGCCGTCGACGCGCTGCACGACCCGCCAGCCGGCGATGCTCGGCGCGGCGCCGGGCAGGTCGGGCGTCATCTCCAGCAGCGGCAGCAGCGGCAGATGGTTCGGCTCGATCGTCATCTCGTAGCGCAGCGGCGGCCCGCCCACCTGCAGCTCCAGCCGCGGCCGCTGCGGCGGCGGGAAGGTGGGCACGAGCCGGGTCCACTCGCGGCCATCGAAGGTGGACAGCACCGGGCCGCGGAAGTAGAGCTGCTCCTGCGGCGGCACCGCGCCCTCGAAGCGCACGCGCAGCGCGATGGAGTCGTCCTCGGCAACCGAGGCCACGCCCCCCAGGCGCAGCGAGCCCGACAGCCCGGTGCGCCCGGCGGCGTCCTGCGGCAGCCCCCACAGCGGGCCGATGCGCGGGAAGAGCACGAACAGCACCACCATCAGCGGCAGGCCCAGCAGCGCTGCCTGGGCCGCCACCGCGCCGGCACGCGCCAGCGGCGGGCGCCCCACCGGCATGTGGGCCAGGGTCAGGGCCGTGAGCAGCCCCCAGACGGCGATCAGCAGCCACAGCCCGGTGAGCAGCGTCTGGGAGTACAGCAAGTGCGTCAGCACCAGGAAGAAGCCGAGGAAGAACACCACCAGCGCGTCGCGCCGCGCACGCAGCTCGAGCGTCTTCAGTGACACCAGCACCACCAGCATCATGACGCCCGCCTCCTTGCCCAGCAGCGTGCGCTCCTGCCACCCCGTCAGCGCCGCGGCCAGCAGCAGCAGGCCCGCCAAGAGCCATCGGCTGGGCAGGCTGCCGCCCCGCAGCGTGAGCCCGCCACGCCAGCCCAGCACGGCCAGCGTCATCAGGCCGCACCAAGCAGGCAGGTGCAGCAGGTGCGGCGCCACAGTCCAGGCGACCACGCCCAGCAGGAACAGTGTGTCGCGGGCGTCGCGCGGCAGCGCTGCCAAGCGGGACCAGCCGGCACTGCCGCCCAGGGGTCGGCGCGCGATCAGCGGCTGCTCCATTCGGCCAGCAAGTCCAGTGCGGCGCGGCGGTGGGCCTCGCCCTGGCCCGGCGGCAGCTCGTGGCCGGGCAGGCGCAGGCCGCAGTCGATGCCGTCGCACCCGGCCTGCAGCACCCAGGCGGCCAGGCGCGCCAGGCGGGGCTCGACGTCGGCGGCGCCGGTCTCGGCCCAGTCCAGCCACAGCGAGCGGTTGCCCAGGCCGGCGGTCTCGCGGCTGACGAGCTCGCCGGAGGCCGCGACCTTCTTCCAGGCCACCTGGCGCAGCGGGTCGCCGCGCCGGAACGGGCGCACGCCGTCGAGCTCGCTGCCGCTGCGGCGCTGTGCCGCGCGCTCGTCGCCAGCGGCGGCGCCGTGCGCCGGCAAGGGCGGCGGAGCCACCTCGGGCGCGGGCCAGGCCAGCACGCGGCCGGCGGGGCGCCACACGCTCCAGGCGCGGAAGAGGCCGAAGGGGTAATCGCTCTCCAGCACCAGCGCCGGCACGCGGTGCCAGCCGCGCTGCGGCGGCGTGAAGCTCAGCTGCGCCTGCGCCTGGCCTCCGGCCGGGGCATCGCACAGCACCGGCTGGCGGCCTTGGTGGCGGCGGTCATCGAAGCGCAGCGCCAGGCCGTGGCGCCCGCGCCCCGGGTTGTCCAGCACCACGTCCAGCAGCGCCGGCTGACCGGCGAAGCCGCGGCCCACGGGTTTGAGGTGCAAGGTCAGGCCGCGCAGGTTGCCGTGCGTCAGGTGCATGCTGACGACGCCGGTGCCAGCCAGCAGGAAGGTCAGCGCGTAGCCGAGGTTGAGCTGGTAGTTGATGCTGGCCAGCAACATCACCACCAAGGTCAGGGCGAAAACCAGCCCGGCGCGGGTGGGCAGGATGTAGATGTTGCGCTGGCCCAGCGCCCAGCGGTCGGTGAACGGCAGCCGCGCCTGCCACCAGGCGCGGAAGCGCTGCCGCGGCGACAGCGCGGCGGCCAGCGAGGCCGGCTTCATGGGATCGGCGTGGCCTCGATCATGGCACGCACCTGCTCGACGGCGCCACGGCCGGCGCCGGGCACCGGCACCACCCGGTGAGCGATGGCCTGCGGCAAGATGGCCTGCAGGTCGTCGGGGGCCACGTAGGCGCGCCCGGCCATCAGGGCACGCGCCTGGGCCACGCGCAGCACGGCCATGCCGGCGCGCGGGCTCAGACCTTGGGCGAACCAGCCGCCGCTGCGCGTGGCCGCAATCAGCGCCTGCAGGTAATCCAGCAGCGGCGGCGCGGCCCGCACCGCCAGCACCTCCTGCTGCGCCAGCAGCAAGTCGGCCGGCGGCAGCACGGCTTGCAGCTGCATCGCGGCGTGGCGGCGGTCGCCACCGGCCAGGAGCTCGCGCTCGGCGGCGCGGTCGGGGTAGCCGAGCGTGATGCGCAGCAGGAAGCGGTCGAGCTGGCTCTCGGGGAGCGGGTAGGTGCCCAGCTGGTCGGACGGGTTCTGCGTCGCGATCACGAAGAAGGGTCGGGGCAGCGCCCGCGTCTCGTTGTCGACGCTGACCTGGTGCTCCTCCATGGCCTCCAGCAGCGCGCTCTGCGTCTTGGGGCCGGCGCGGTTGATCTCGTCGGCCAGCAGCACCTGGGTGAACACCGGGCCGGGGTGGAAGACGAAGCTCTCGCGGCTGCGCTCGAAGACGCTGACGCCGATCAGGTCCGAGGGCATGAGGTCGGCCGTGAACTGCACACGGCGGAAGTCCAGACCCAGGCTGAGGGCCAGCGCGTGCGCCAGCGTCGTCTTGCCGACACCGGGAACGTCCTCGATCAGCAGGTGTCCGCCGGCCAGCAGGCAGGCGATCGCATCCTCGATTTGGGCGCGTTTGCCCACGACGATCGTGCTAACCTGATCGACCAGCAGAGACAACTGGGCGGTGCGGGTGGCGGGGAGTCGGGCGTTCATCGCGGCGACCTTAACCCAAGCCCGCCAACCCCGAAGCCCGATGAGCACCGCCTTCTTCAGCCACCCTGCCTGCCGCGGGCACGATATGGGGGCGGGCCATCCGGAGTGCCCCCAGCGCCTGGACGCGATCGCCGACCACCTGCGCGCCACCGGCCTCGACCTCGTCCTCGATCACCAAGACGCGCCCCTGGCCACCGCGGAGCAGCTCGGCCGGGCTCACGCCGGCAACTACGTGAGCCAACTCGTCGAGCGGCTGCGCGGCATCCAGGACGGCGGCGAGTCTTGCCACCTCGACCCCGACACCGTGGCTGCGCCCGGCACGCTGGCCGCCGCGCTGCGTGCCGCCGGCGCGGCGGTGGCGGCCACCGACGCCGTCATCACGGGCCAGGTCCGCAACGCCTTCTGCGCTGTTCGACCGCCCGGGCACCACGCCACGCGCGACGAGACCATGGGCTTCTGTTTCTTCAACAACGTGGCCGTGGCGGCACGCCACGCGCTCGACGTCCACGGCCTGGAGCGCGTGGCCATCGTCGACTTCGACGTGCACCACGGCAACGGCACCGAAGACATCATGGCTGGCGACGAGCGCGTGCTCATGGTCAGCTTCTTCCAGCACCCCCTGTACCCCTACAGCGGCGCTGTGCCCAAGGGCACGAACATGGTGAACGTGCCCATCGTCCCCTACAGCCGCGGCCCCGCCGTGCGCCAGGTGATCACAGGGCAGTGGCTGCCGGCGCTCGAGGCTTTCCGGCCGCAGATGATCTTCATCAGCGCCGGCTTCGACGCCCACCGCGAAGACGAGCTGGGTCAGCTGGCCCTGGTGGAGGACGACTACGCCTGGATCACGCAGCAGCTGGTGGAGGTGGCCGGGCGCCATGCTGGGGGCCGCGTGGTGTCGTGCCTGGAGGGCGGCTACAGCCTGTCGGCGCTGGCGCGCAGCGTGGCCGTGCACCTGCGCGTGCTGGCCGACGTCGCCTGATGGCAGGCCCTGCCGTGGCGTCGGCCTCGGCGGCCGGTGAGATCCACCGCCTCGTCGCCAACCTCGCCAGCCGAACGGCCTTGATCGAGCTGGCGGCCTTTGCCGGCTGCCTGCTCCTGGCCTGGGTGATCGTGCGGCTGTTGCGGGGCCCCCTGGCGCCACGCGAGAACTCGGTGTGGTTCGGCCAGCGCATCGTCGATGGCGTGATGTTCCCGCTGCTGGCGCTGCTGCTGGCGCTGCTGGCGCGCTGGCTGCTCCAGGGCCAGGTACCCACGGCGGTGTTCAAGCTCGTGGTGCCCATCCTGATGTCGCTGGCGGCCATCCGTCTGACGGTGCGCGTGCTGCACCAGGCCTTTCCCACCAGCCACGTCGTGCGCCTGTTCGAGCGCACGTTCTCGTGGCTGGCATGGATCGCGGTGGTGCTGTGGATCACCGGCATCCTGCCGCTGCTGCTGGCCGAACTCGACCAGATCACCTGGAAGCTCGGCGGCACCACCATCAGCGTGAGCAACCTGCTGGAAGGCGCCATCAGCGCCATCGTCGTGCTGATGGTGACGCTGTGGCTGAGCTCGCTGCTGGAGCAGAAGCTGCTGCACGGGGCGGTGCAGAACCTGTCGATGCGCAAGATGGCGGCCAACGCGCTGCGCGCGCTGCTGCTGTTCATCGGCCTGCTGATGGCGCTGTCGGCCGCGGGCATCGACCTCACGGCGCTGGGGGTGCTGGGCGGTGCCCTGGGCGTGGGCATCGGCTTCGGCCTGCAGAAGCTGGCCTCGAACTATGTGAGCGGCTTCGTCATCCTGGCCGAGAACAGCATGCGCATCGGCGACCTGGTGCGTGTGGACAATTTCGAGGGCCGCATCACCGACATCACCACGCGCTACACCAAGATCCGCGCGCTCAACGGCCGCGAGAGCCTGGTACCCAACGAGATGATGATCACCCAGCGCATCGAGAACGTGACGCTGGCCGACAGCCACATGCTGCTGACCACCGTGGTGCAGGTGGCCTACGGCAGCGACGTGACGCGCCTGATGCCCGAACTGCTGGAGGTGGTGACGACGGTGCCGCGCGTCCTGGCCGATCCGCCGCCCTCAGCGAACCTCACGGCCTTCGCCGCCGATGGCCTGGAGCTCACCTTCGGCTTCTGGATCGGCGACCCCGAAAACGGCCAGTTGAACGTGCGCAGCGGGGTCAACCTGGCGCTGCTGGCGGCACTCAACGAACGCGGCGTCGAGATTCCCTTTCCGCAGCGCGTGCTGCACCACGTGCGGCCCGCCACCGAAGGCAGCTGAAGCGGCCGCACCCGGCGAGGGGCCTTCCTGCCGGGAGGGCTTCGTCAGCGCGGTTCAAGGGTTGAGCCACTACACTCGCGCGCCGGATCGGGGCAGGGCCGGCCCGCCGAGGCTGCGCTGCGCCGCGATGACATCCGATCAACCACAACAAGCATGAGCGGCGCGCTGCTACCCCTCATCATCCTGCTGCCGCTGCTGGCCGGCACTGGGCTCACCGCCTGGGCGGCTGGCGACGAGAGCCCGGCGCGCCGCCGGCTCACGGCGGCCGTGGCCGGCGCCGTGGCCGGGGCCTCGTTCCTGCTGCTGATGCTGCTGGCGCCGACGGCGCTGGACGGCCCGCTGCTGCTGTGGCAGGCCGAGTGGGTGCCGGGCATCGGCCTGAACCTGGGCTTGCGGCTCGACGCGCTGGCCTGGATGTTCGCCTCGCTGATCACGGGCATTGGGCTGCTGGTCATCCTGTATGCGGCGTTCTACCTGCACGCAGACGACCCCGTGCGCCGCTTCTTCCCGGCGCTGATGCTGTTCATGGCCGCGATGCTGGGCATCGTGCTGTCGGACAACCTGCTGCTGCTGGTGGTGTTCTGGGAGCTCACCAGCCTCTCGAGCTTCCTGCTCATCGGCTACTGGAGCCGGCTGGAGGAATCGCGCCAGGGCGCGCGCATGGCGCTGGCCGTCACCGGCGGCGGCGGTCTGGCGCTGCTGGGCGGCGTGGTGCTGCTGGGGCAGATCGCCGGCACCTACGAACTCTCGGCGATGGTGGCGCAGGCCTCGATGATCCAGGCCCACCCGCTGTACCCGCTGGCGCTGGCCCTGGTGCTGTTGGGCTGCTTCACCAAGAGCGCGCAGGTGCCCTTCCACTTCTGGCTGCCGCAGGCCATGGCGGCGCCCACGCCGGTGTCGGCCTACCTGCACTCGGCCACCATGGTGAAGGCAGGCCTGTTCCTGCTGCTGCGCCTGGACGAGGTCATCGGCGGCACGCCGCTGTTCGAGGGCCTGGTGGCCTCGGCCGGCCTCGTGACCATGGTGTTCGCGGCGGCCGTGGCCCTCTTCAAGCACGACCTGAAGGGCCTGCTGGCTTACAGCACCGTCAGCCACCTGGGCCTGGTGACCTTCCTCATCGGCCTGGCCTCGCCGCTGGCCACGGTGGCGGCGGTGTTCCACATCCTCAACCACGCGGCCTTCAAGGCGGCCCTGTTCATGAGCGCCGGCATCGTCGACCACGAGACCGGCACGCGCGACATGCGCCGGCTCGGTGGCCTGCTCACCGCGCTGCCTGTGGTGGGTACGCTGGTGATCATCGCCAGCGCGGCGATGGCGGGGCTGCCGCCGTTCAACGGCTTCATCAGCAAGGAGATGATGCTGCACGAGGCGCTCTACGCGCCGGGCAACGGCCTGTGGGGCGGCTTCGGCTGGCTGATCCCCATGCTGGCCACGCTGGGCGGGCTGTTGTCGGCGGCCTACTCGCTGCGCCTGGTGCACGACACCTTCTTCGGCGCGCGGGCCACCGAGCTGCCGAACCCGCAAACGCCGCCCCACCCGCACGAGCCGCCCTGGGGCATGAAGGCGCCGGTGCTGCTGCTGGTGGGCGTGTGCATCGCCGTGGGCCTGCTGCCGATGACGATCGCCGGGCCGCTGGTGCTGGCTGTCTCCACCGCGGTGCTGGGCGAGGCGCCGCCGGCGTTCTCGCTGGCGCTGTGGCACGGCTTCAACGTGCCGCTGCTGATGAGCGCCATCGCGGTGGCGGGCGGCGCGGCGCTGTACGCCTGGGCGATGCGCGACCGCTGGCTGCACCGCGCCCCCGCGGGCTGGGTGCAGGCCAAGTCGCTGTTCTGGTGGCTCAACGACCGCCTGTTCGGCGCCGCCGGCCGCTTCACCCACCGCGTGGAAAGCCGCTCGCTGCAGAGCTACGCGGCCTGGATGCTGGGCTCGGTGATCGTGCTGGCCGCCTGGGCGCTGACGGTGCCCGTGGGCGACGCGCCTGTGGCCGGCACGCGCGCCACCACGGCGGCCACGCCCATGGCCGTGGTGGTGTGGCTGCTGGCCGTGGGTGCCGCCACCGCGGCGGTGGTGCTGCACCACCAGCGCGTGGCGGCCGTGGTGCTGGTGGGCGGCGTCGGGCTGGTGGCCTCGTTGACGTTTCTGTCGCTCTCAGCGCCCGACCTGGCGCTCACGCAGATCTCGGTCGACGCCGTCTCCACCGTGCTGCTGCTCATGGGCCTGGCGCTGCTGCCTCAGTTCGCGCGGGCTGAATCGGCGCCCTGGCGGCGCTGGCGCGACGGCCTGCTGGCGCTGGCCGGCGGCGGCGGCATCGCCTGGATCACCTGGCTGGTGCTGACGCGCGACTTCCAATCCATCAGCTGGTACTTCATCGAGAACTCGGTGCCCAAGGGCGGCGGTACCAACATGGTGAACGTCATCCTGGTGGACTTTCGCGGCTACGACACCTGGGGTGAGATCACGGTGCTGGGCATCGCCGGCATCGGCGTGCTGGCGCTGCTGGACGGCCTGCGTGCCCACCGCCCGCGCGCGGACCAGAGCCTGGGTGACGGCGGCCGCCCCTGGAGCTTTGCCGAGCCGCCGCTGATGCTGCGCCAGGTGGCGCGCCTGATCCTGCCGCTGGCGCTGGTGGTCACGGCCTACATCTTCTGGCGCGGCCACGGGTTGCCGGGCGGCGGCTTCATCGCCGGGCTGATCACGGCCGTGGCGCTGGTGGTGCAGTACATGGCGCGTGGCCAGGGCTGGGCCGAGGGCGTGCTGCGCGCCGGCGGCGGCACGCGCTACACGCGCTGGATCGGCAGCGGCCTGCTCATTGCCACGCTCACGGGCATCGGCGCCTTCGTGCTCGGCCGGCCCTATCTGACGAGCGCGCACGCCAACCCCGTGCTGCCGCTGTTGGGCGAGGCGCCGCTGGCCACCGCGGCCCTCTTCGACCTGGGCGTCTACATCACCGTGGTGGGTGCGACCATGCTGATGCTGTCGGCGCTGGGCGCGGCCTCGAAAGAGCCGCCGCGCGCCGTACCGGCCGGGGGGCGCCCGTGACGCTCAGCCTGGAGTTTCTGGTTGCCACCGGCATCGGCTGGGTCACGGCGTGCGGCATCGCGCTGCTGCTGCGCGGCCGCAGCTTCCCGGTGGTGCTGGGCCTGAGCCTGATCGGCTACGCCGTCAACGTCTTCATCTTCGTGATGGGCCGGCTGTGGACCGGCGCGCCGCCCATCCTGGGCACCGGCGCCACCGTCTTCGCCGACCCGCTGCCGCAGGCGCTGGTGCTCACGGCCATCGTCATCGGCTTCGCGACCACGGGCTTCGTCATCGAGCTGGCCCTGCGCAATCGCCACGACGGCGGCAATGACCACGTCGACGGCCTCAGCGACGACGAGCAGCAGCGCCGCGAGTTCCCGCATGGCGATGCCCCTGCGACGCGGCCAGAGGGCGGGCGATGAGCTTCCTCGACCACCTGCCCGTGCTCGTGGTGGTGCTGCCGGCCCTGGCCGCCGTGGCGCTGCTGTTCATCGGCGACGGCGGCTCGGGCGAGCACGGGGGCCACGGCCACCACCGCCTGCGGTGGGCGCGGCGGCTGTCGCTGGGCTCGGTGACGCTGTTCGCGCTGCTGGCCGCGCTCTTGGTGCAGCGCGTGGCCGGCGGCGAGATCCTCGTCTACCGCGTGGGCGAGTGGCCGGCGCCCTTCGGGATCGCCTTGGTCGTCGACCGCCTGGGCGCGCTGATGGTGGCGCTCACCGCGGCCGTGGCGCTGCCGGTGCTGCTGTACGCCAGCGGCGGCTGGGACAGCCACGGCCGCCACTTCCACCCCATGTTCCAGTTCCAGCTCATGGGGCTGGCGGGCGCTTTCGTCACGGGCGACCTGTTCAACCTGTTCGTGTTCTTCGAGGTGCTGCTGATCGCCAGCTACGTGCTGATGCTGCACGGCCAGGGCCGCGAGCGCTTCAAGGCGGGCCTGCACTACGTGGTGCTCAACCTCGTGGCTTCGGCGCTGTTCCTGGTGGGCGTGTCGCTGCTGTACGCGATGACGGGCACGCTGAACCTGGCCGACCTGGCCATGCGCGTGCCGCAGCTGCAAGGGGCGGAGGCCGCCATCGCCAAGGCTGCGGGCCTGGTGCTGCTGGTGGTGTTCGGCTTCAAGGCGGCGCTCATGCCGCTGGCGGTGTGGCTGCCCGGCACCTACGCCGCCAGCAGCGCCCCGGTGGCGGCCCTGTTCGCGATCATGACCAAGGTCGGCGTCTACGCGCTGTTGCGGGTGCATGGCGTGGTCTTCGGCGGCACCGGCGACGCGCCGGGGGCCGCCGAGCCCTGGATCCTGCCGCTGGCGCTGCTCACCTGCGCCGTGGGCGTGCTGGGTGCGCTGGCCGCGCGCACGCTGGCGCGCCTGGTGGCCTGGGTCACCGTGGCCTCGGTGGGCACGGTACTGGTGGGCATCGGCCTGTTCACGCCCGCGGCCTGGGGCGCGGCGCTGTACTACCTGGTCAACAGCACGCTGGTGGTGGCGGGCCTGTTCCTGCTGAGCGAGATCGTGGCCGCGCAGCGCGGGAGCG
>JAUMBF010000014.1:0-5902 GCA_032115875.1 Rubrivivax sp. | reverse complement strand
AGCTGCGTCTGCCCCAGGCGGCGCGAGCCGGCCTCGAGCTCGCGGATGCGCGCCGCGCGGGCCTCGGCCTGCTGCGGCAGGTAGCCCACGAAGGCAAAGCTCTGGCCGTTCAGGCCGCTGGCGGCCAGCGCCAGCATCAGCGAGCTCGGGCCCGCCAGCGGCTGCACCGGCACGCCGGCCGCGTGCGCCGCAGCCACCAAGGCGCTGCCGGGGTCGGCCACCGCGGGCAGGCCGGCCTCGCTGAGCAAGCCCAGGTCGTGGCCGGCCAGGGCCGGGGCCAGCAGTGCGGCCCAGTCGGTGGCCGGCACCACGGTACGCGCAGCCCCGCCCTTGGGCGGGCGCGGCAGCTCGGTCATGTGCAGCGCCTGCAGCGGCTGCGCCAGCGGCAGGTGCTGCGCCACGCGCTTGAGCAGCGCGCGGGCCGACTTGGCGTCTTCCACCACCCAGTGCTGCAGCGCCGCGGCGCGCGCCAGCACGGCCTGCGGCAGCACGGTGTCCAGCGGCATCTCGGCGGCGCCCAGGTCCAGCGGCGCCGGCACCAGCCACAGCGTGCCGGGCGCCGTCATGCGCCGGCCAGGGGGTCGATGCCGGCCTCGCGCAGCAGCGCGCAGGTGCGCATCAGCGGCAGGCCCACCAGCGCCGTGGGGTCGTCGCTGTCGATGGCCTCCAGCAGCGCGATGCCCAGCGTCTCGCTCTTGGCGCTGCCGGCGCAGTCGTAAGGCTGCTCGGTGCGCAGGTAGTGCTCGATCTCGCCCGGCGCCAGCACGCGGAAGCGCACGCGCACCGGGGCCAGCAGCGCGCGTTCGTAACCCGGCGCCACCACGGCCACGCCGGTCTGGAAGACGACGCTGCGGCCCGACAGGCGCATGAGCTGCGCCACCGCGCGCTCGTGGGTGTGCGGCTTGCCGATGGGCTCGCCGTCGAGGTCGGCCACCTGGTCGGAGCCGATCACCACGGCCCCGGGCCGGCGCGCGTGCACGGCGCGCGCCTTGGCCAGCGCCAGGCGCAAGGCCAGCGCGCCGGGGGCCTCGCCGGGCTGCGGCGTCTCGTCGACCTCGGGCGAGAGCACCTCAAAGGGCAGGCGCAGGCGCTCCAGCAGCTCGCGCCGGTAGCGCGAGGTAGAGGCCAGGATGAGGGCCGGTTGCATGCGGCGATTGTGGCCGCCGCCCGCTGGCTACACTGGCGCGCCGGCCACCTGATGAGACATCGGGGGCTTCGACAGGCTCAGCCCGAACGGTTGGTTTTCGCTGCAGCAGATGGTTCAGACTCAGGCTTTTCCCAGGCCGGCCTCCACCCGAGGCCTTTGCCGGCCGCCAACCAACCCACGCCCCTTGCTGCCCATGGCCCGCGATCGCCGCACCGACCCCCTGGCCGCCCCCGTGGCGGCGCTGTGCCGCGACGGCGAAACCCTGCGCGGTGCCTGGCTGCTGGCCCAGCTGCCGCGGCTGGCCGCCAGCCTGTGGGCGCCCCCAGCGGCCGACGAGCAGGTGGGCTGGCAGGCCCGCTTCAGCCAGGCGCAGCCGGCAGCCGGGTCGCCCCAGCTCTGGCTGGAACTCGAAGCGCACACTCACGTCACTCTGCAATGCCAGCGTTGCCTGCAGGCGCTGCAGCAGCCCTTGGCCCTGCAGCGGCGCTTTTGCTTCGTGGCCAGCGAGGCCGATGCCGAACGGCTCGATGCCGAGAGCGACGACGACCACCTGGTGATGACCGCCCGGCTCGATCTCCGCGCCCTGGTCGAGGACGAGCTGATCCTGGAGCTGCCCATCGTGCCGCGCCACGAGGGCCGCTGCCCCGAACCGCTGCCGCTGCCGCTGGCGCCCGCGGCAGCCGACGAGGCCGAGGCACGCCCCAACCCGTTCGCGGCCCTGGCCGCCCTGCGCAAGACGGGGGATGGTGGGGCCTGAAGCACGGCCCGCTGCTATACTGGCAGGCTTTGCGGCCGGCGGGGCCGTGGCTGTGCTGAGCCCGGGCCCTTGCGGCCCCGGCCACGCCGGCCAACCCGCCGCACCAGCAGCCTTTTCAGCGGCCCCATGCCGCACCCGGAGCCCCACATGGCCGTCCAGCAGAACAAGAAGTCGCCGTCCAAGCGCGGCATGCACCGCTCGCACAACGCCGTCGCCGCCCCCGGCACGGCCGTCGAGCCCACCACCGGCGAGGTGCACCTGCGCCACCACATCAGCCCCACCGGCTTTTACAGGGGCCGCAAGGTCATCAAGACCAAGGCCGACGCCTGAGATCGCCTGCGCTGCGGCCTGCCGTGAGCGCTGAGTACACCCCGCCCGTCCGCATCGCCGTCGACTGCATGGGCGGCGACCACGGCCCGGCCGTCACGCTGCCGGCCTGCCGGGCCTTTCTGGACAGCCACCCCGGCGCCGAGCTGGTGCTCGTGGGCACCGAGGCCGCCCTGGCGCCCGCCGCCGGCTGGGCGCGCTGCACGCGCGTCATCGCCACCGAGGTCGTCACGATGGACGACCCCGTCGAGGTCGCGCTGCGCAAGAAGCGCGATTCCTCCCTGCGCGTGGCGCTGCTGCAGGTGAAGGACAGCGCCGCCACTGGCGTGCAGGCCTGCGTGTCGGCCGGCAACACCGGCGCGCTGATGGCCGTGGCCAGGTACATCCTCAAGACGCTCGACGGCGTCGACCGCCCAGCCATTGCCACCGTGATGCCCAACCGCGCCGACGGCTACACCACCGTGCTCGATCTGGGCGCCAACGTCGACTGCTCGCCCGAGCACCTGCTGCAGTTTGCGGTGATGGGCAGCGCGCTCGTCACGGCCGTGGACGGCAAGGCCGAGCCGGTGGTGGGCCTGCTCAACATTGGCGAAGAAGCCATCAAGGGCAGCGATACGATCAAGCGCGCCGCCGAGCTGCTGCGCGCCGCAGGCGATGCCGGGCAGATCCGCTTCCACGGCAACGTCGAGGGCAACGACATCTTCAAGGGCACGGTCGACGTGGTGGTGTGCGACGGCTTCGTCGGCAACGTGCTGCTGAAAACCAGCGAGGGCCTGGCCGCCATGCTCAGCGACTTCATCAAGCAGGAGTTCACGCGCGGCCCGTTTGCCAAGCTGGCCGCGCTGGTGGCGCTGCCGGTGCTCAGGCGCTTCAAGCACCGCGTCGACCCCCGGCGCTACAACGGCGCCGCGCTGCTGGGCCTGCGCGGCCTGGTGTTCAAGAGCCACGGCTCGGCCGACGCGTATGCCTTCGAGATGGCGCTGGCGCGCGCCCACGAGGCCGCAGCGCACGGCCTGGTGGCCCGCGTGCACGACATGATCGTGCCCACGCTCAAGGCCACGCCCGGTGCGCCGGCCGGAGGTGCTGCGTGAGCGCCCCGTACTCGCGCATCACCGGCACCGGCAGCCACCTGCCGCCGCGCCGCCTGAGCAACGACGACATGGCCGCGATGCTGGCCGCGCGCGGGCTCGAAACCAGCGACGCCTGGATTGTGGAGCGCACGGGCATCCGCTTCCGGCACTTTGCGGCGGACGGCGTCGACTGCTCCGATCTCGCGCTGCCCGCCTGCCGCGCCGCGCTGGCCGCCGCCGGGCGGCGTGCCGAAGAGGTGGACCTCATCGTCGTGGCCACCTCCACGCCCGACATGGTGTTCCCGTCCACCGCCACCATCCTGCAGCACAAGCTGGGCGTGCACGGCTGCCCGGCCTTCGACGTGCAGGCCGTGTGCTCGGGTTTCGTCTATGCGCTCACGGTGGCCGACGCGCTCATCCGCACCGGCAGCGCGCGCTGCGCGCTGGTGGTGGGTGCCGAGGTGTTTTCGCGCATCCTCGACTTCAACGACCGCACCACCTGCGTGCTGTTCGGCGACGGCGCCGGTGCCGTGGTGCTGGAGGCCAGCGCCGAGCCGGGCATCCTGGCCTCCGAGCTGCACGCCGACGGCCGCCACATGGGCATCCTGTGCACGCCCGGCACGGTGGCCGGCGGTCAGGTGCTGGGCTCGCCACTGCTGCGCATGGATGGCCAGGCCGTCTTCCGGCTGGCCGTGGGCGTGCTCGAAGACGCCGCGCGCGCCGTGCTGGCCAGGGCCGGCCGCACGCCCGAGAGCGTGCAGTGGCTGGTGCCGCACCAGGCCAACATCCGCATCATGCAGGCCACCGCCAAGAAGCTGAAGCTCCCGCCCGAGCGGCTGGTGGCCACGGTGGCCGAGCACGGCAACACCTCGGCCGCCTCGGTGCCGCTGGCGCTGGACGTGGCGGTGCGCGACGGCCGCATCCGCCGCGGCGACAGCGTCATGCTCGAGGGCGTGGGCGGCGGCTTCACCTGGGGGGCGGTGCTGCTCGACTTTTGAGCCGCTGCCTGCCCGACACCCCACTTTCGTTTCACGGTCACTCCACGGTCTCAGCGATGCCAGCGTTTGCTTTTGTGTTTCCGGGGCAGGGTTCCCAGTCGGTCGGCATGCTCGACGCCTGGGGCGACCACCCCGCCGTGCGCGACACCCTGGCCGAGGCCTCCGCGGCGCTGGGCCAGGATCTCGGCGCGCTCATCCACGCCGGCCCGAAGGACGCGCTTGACCTCACCGCCAACACCCAGCCGGTGATGCTGACGGCGGCCATTGCCTGCTTTCGCGCCTGGCGTGCCGAAGGCGGCGCCCTGCCCGCGGCGGTGGCCGGCCACTCGCTGGGCGAGTACAGCGCCCTGGTGGCGGCTGGCGCCCTGACGCTGGCCGACGCGCTGCCGCTGGTGCGCTTCCGCGCCGAGGCCATGCAGCGCGCGGTGCCGGTGGGCGCCGGTGCCATGGCCGCCATCCTGGGCCTGGAGGCCGAGGCCGTGCGCGCCGGCTGCGAGCAGGCCGCGGCCGCCACGGGCGAGCCGGTGTCGCCGGCCAACTTCAACGATCCGAAGCAGACCGTGATCGCCGGCAGCAAGGCCGCCGTCGACCGGGCCTGCGAGCTGCTCAAGGCCGCCGGGGCCAAGCGCACGCTGCCGCTGGCGGTGTCGGCGCCCTTCCACTGCGCGCTGATGAAGCCTGCGGCCGACGAGCTGCGTGCGCGGCTGGCCACGGTGGCCATCGCGGCGCCGGCCGTGCCGGTGCTCAACAACATCGATGTCGCCGCGCCCGCCGAGCCCGACGCCATCCGCGATGCGCTCTACCGCCAGGCCTTCGGCCCGGTGCGCTGGGTCGAGCTCACGCAGGCACTCCAGGCGCGCGGGCTGCAGCACATCGTGGAGTGCGGCCCGGGCAAGGTGCTGGCCGGGCTCGTCAAGCGCATTGACGCCGAGATCCAGACCACGACCATCCTCGACCCGGCCAGCCTCAAGGCGGCCCAGGAGATGCTGGCATGACGACGACGCCGACCCCCGCCACCCCGCCGGTGGCCCTGGTGACCGGCGCCTCGCGCGGCATCGGCCGCGCCATCGCGCTCAGGCTCGCGGCCGACGGCTTCAGGGTCGTGGGCACGGCCACCACCGAAGCGGGTGCGGCCGGCATCACCGGGGCGCTGGCGCCGCAGGGCGGCGAGGGCATCGTGCTGAACGTGACCGACGGCGCCGCGCTCGACGCCGCCATCGACGGCGTGGTCAAGCGCCACGGCGGCCTGCACGTGCTCGTCAACAACGCCGGCATCACGCGCGACACGCTGTCGATGCGCATGAAGGACGAAGACTGGGACGCCGTGCACGACACCAACCTGAAGGCCGTGTTCCGCGCCTGCCGGGCGGCGGCGCGGCCGATGATGAAGCAGCGCTTCGGCCGCATCGTCAACATCACCAGCGTCGTCGGCGTCATGGGCAACGCCGGCCAGGCCAACTACGCCGCGGCCAAGGCCGGGGTGGCGGGCCTCACGCGGGCGCTGGCGCGCGAGCTTGGCGGGCGCGGCATCACCGTCAACTGCGTGGCGCCGGGCTTCATCGCCACCGACATGACCGAGGGCCTGCCCGAGGCCGCCCGGGCC
>JAUMBF010000013.1:0-21568 GCA_032115875.1 Rubrivivax sp. | reverse complement strand
AAGCACGAGCTCTCGCACCTGTACGAAGCCAAGATCAAGAACATGGGCAACGCCGGGCGCAACGGCGGCGAGTACTACACGCCGCGCCCGCTGATCCGCGCCATGATCCGCGTGCTGGCGCCAAAGATCGGCGAGCGCATCTACGACGGCGCCAGCGGCTCGGCAGGCTTCCTGTGCGAGGCCTTCGAGTACCTGAGCCAGCAGGCCGCCAGCACCGACGACCTGGCCACGCTGCAGACGCGCACCTTCTACGGCAAGGAGAAAAAGAGCCTGGCCTACGTGATCGGCGTGATGAACATGATCCTGCACGGGATCGAGGCGCCGAACATCGTCCACACCAACACGCTGGGCGAGAACCTCAACGACATTCAGGACCGCGACCGCTACGAGGTGATCCTCGCCAACCCGCCCTTCGGCGGCAAGGAGCGCAAAGAGGTCCAGCAGAACTTCCCCATCAAGACCGGCGAGACGGCCTTCCTGTTCCTGCAGCACTTCATCAAGGCGCTGAAGGCTGGCGGGCGCGCGGCCATCGTCATCAAGAACACCTTCCTGTCGAACACCGACAACGCCAGCACCAGCCTGCGCAAGCTTTTGCTGGAAAGCTGCAACCTGCACACCGTGCTGGACTGCCCGGGCGGCACCTTCCAGGGCGCGGGCGTGAAGACCGTGGTGCTGTTCTTCGAGAAGGGCGCGTCCACGCGCCGCGTGTGGTTCTACCAGCTCGACCCCGGCCGCAGCCTGGGCAAGACCAACCCGCTGAACGACGACGATCTGGCGGACTTCATCGCCCGGCAGAAGAGCTTTGCGGACTCGAAGCAGAGCTGGTCGGTGGACGTGGCTGCCATCGACACCACCACCTGGGACTTGTCGGTGAAGAACCCGAACGGCGGCGGCGAGGTGGTGATGCGCACGCCGCAGGAGATCCTGGACGAGATCGAGGCGCTGGATGCGGAGGCGGCCGAGGTGTTGCGCGGGATTCGGGGGTTGTTGTGAGGCCAGGATGGGTCCGCCGGAAGCTGGGAGACCTCCTGTCGGTGCAGAACGGCTTTGCGTTCGACTCCAGTTTCTTTGGCCCGGAGGGCATGCCGCTGATTCGCATTCGGGATCTAGAGGGTGGCCGCACTACAGAGACCAAATACACGGGCGAATATGCCCCGAGGTTTGTCGTGAGCGCGGGCGATTTCCTGGTGAGCATGGATGGGGAGTTTGCCTGTTACGAATGGAAGGGCGAACCAGCTTTGCTCAACCAGCGCGTCTGTCGCCTTGAAGAGCTTCATCATGATCTGGAGCCGCGGTTTCTTCTGCACGGCATCAATATCCAGCTTAAGTCGATTGAAGACGCAACGGGCTACACCACGGTAAAGCATCTGTCTTCGAAACAGATTCTTGGCATTGAACTTCAACTGCCTTCCAGGGAGGAGCAGTGCCGTATCGTCGCCATCCTTGACGCGGCGTTCAAGGGTATCGACATCGCAGCAGCGAACGCACGGGAAAACTTGTTGAGAGCGCGCGAGCTTTATGGAAGTCAGCTTGAATTGCTGTTCTCAACCCTCGCCGGGAAGTGGCCCGAGCGTCCGCTTGAGCAAGTGGCCGCCATCACGAACGGCTTTGCCTTCAAGAGCACTGACTTTCAGGCCGCACCCGGTGTGAAGTCGATCAAGATATCCAATGTCGGCGTTCGCGCTTTCATCGATGATGGGGGCGACTTTCTGCCGGCGTCCTTTGCGAAACGACATAGCAAGTTCGCCGTAACGCAGGGAAGCATCGTCTTGGCCTTGACACGAACGATCATTGCTGGCGGACTGAAGGTCGCCATGGTGCCCAGCGACTTCGATGGCGCCCTGCTGAACCAGCGGGTCGCTGCAATCCAGGCGCATTCCAGCCAGCTGGACTCGTCGTTCCTCTTTGCCTACTTGTCGACGCGCAACGTGATGAAGTACGTGATGGCAAGAGTCAACACCCTGATGCAACCAAACCTGTCGATCGCAGACCTTAGGGCGCTGCCGCTGCCACTCCCCAACGTGGCCCAGCAGCTGGAACTTGTAGCGGCGCTCGAAGGTATTGAGCGAGCCTCCAAGGAGCTTGAGTCCATTTGTTCCCGCAAACTCGCCGCCCTCGACGAACTCAAGCAATCCCTCCTCCACCAGGCCTTCAGCGGCCGCCTGTCGTCTTAGTGCCTCCGACCGCCCCAGGGGCACGGCTTGCCAATGTGTACACAGTGATTAACAATTTGGCTTCAGGGCCGGTGGCCTATCCCCTCTCCTGGAGCAACCCATGGAAACCAAGTCTGTCGGCATTCGCGAGTTCCGCGCCGGCCTGGCCGAGTTCATCGACAACAAGCAGCCTGTCGCCGTGACGCGGCACGGCCAGACCGTCGGCTTCTTCATCCCCACGGCCCGCCCCTCGCAGGCCGACTTGCAGGCGCTGCGCGACGCGGCTGACAAGCTCGAAGCCGTGATGTCGCTGTCTGAGGACGAGGTCGAGGCCGCGGTGCGGGACTTCGACACCCTGCGCAAGAGCGCAGCCGCACGCCGTCGCACACAGACATGACGCCACGGACCATCGTCCTGGACGCCAACGTGCTGATGCGCGCCGTGCTCGGCCGCAGGGTGGACCGTTTGCTGCAACGCTTCGCCTCGCAGGTAACCTTCCTGGCGCCCGAGGTGGCGTTCGAAGACGTGCACGAGCACCTGGCCAGCGTACTGACCCAACGCGGCGAACCGCGCGCGCTGCAGCCAGCCCTGGAGAAGCTGATCGGCCGCGGCACGCGGCTCTACGACGGCAAGGACTACTTCACCATCCACGACTTCGTGAAGGCCCACCACCTGTTCAGCGACCCCGAGTGGGACGGCGAGGCGGTGGAGCCCGAGCCGCGGGTGCTGACGACCGACGGCAAGCCGCCAACCGCAGAGGTGAACGAGCCTGCGCCAACCGAGACCGAGACCGAGACCGAGGCCGGGGAGAAGCGGCCCGCGAAGATCAAGGTGCGGCTGGCCGATGGCAAGGAGCGCCAGCTCCAGCACATGTCGGCCACCTCGTTCTGGAGCGCGGACGGGCGGCCGATGTCGGCTGCGCAGTTCCTGGAGTCGCTGTTCGGTGCCCTGCCCGAGTTCTTCAAGGACGAAGACGAGTTGCGCCGCCTGTGGGGCGACCCCGACACCCGCCGCAAGCTGCTGGCCGGGCTCGCCGACAAAGGCTTCGGCCGCGAGCCGCTGGCCGAGATGCAGAAGCTCATCGAGGCCGAGAACAGCGACCTGTTCGATGTGCTGGCCTACGTGTCCTTCGCCGCGCCCCCGGTGACGCGCGCCGAGCGGGCCGCTGCGGCGAAGGCGGCCACGGGCCCGGAGTTCACCGACAAGCAGCGCGCCTTCATCGACTTCGTGCTCGCGCAGTACGTGGCGCAGGGCGTGGACGAGCTCGACGCCGAGAAGCTCTCACCGCTGCTGAAGCTGAAGTACCGCAACGCCATCGCCGATGCCTTCGCGGAACTCGGCCGGCCGGAGCAGGTGCGGCGGGTGTTCGTGGGGTTTCAGCGGCACTTGTATTCGGCGCCATGACCGACCGCGATGTGGCGTCTCGCCCCCCCCCCCCACCCCCACCAGACCCACCATGCCCCACGCCGAAACCGACTACCTGATCATCGGCGCCGGCGCCACGGGCCTGGCCTTCGCCGACACGCTGCTGGCCGAGACCGACGCGCACATCACGCTGGTCGACCGCCACGGCAAGCCCGGCGGGCACTGGAACGACGCCTACCCCTTCGTCACGCTGCACCAGCCCTCGGCCTTCTACGGCGTGGCCTCTGCGGAACTCGGCAGCGGCCGCACCGACCCCGTGGGCCTGAACCGCGGCATGGCCGAGCTGGCCAGCGGCGCCGAGGTCTGCGCCTACTTCGACCGCGTGATGAACCACCGGCTGCTGGCCAGCGGCCGCGTGAGCTACCACCCGCTGAGCAACCACCTCGGCGAGGCCGACGGCGCGCAGGTCGTCGAATCGCTGCTGTCGGGCCGGCGCACGGCACTGCGCGTGCGCCGCAAGGTGGTCGACGCCAGTTTCTTCAGCCCGCAGGTGCCGGCCACGCACGCGCCGGGTTTCGCGGTGGGCGAGGGCGTGCGCGTGGTGCCGCCCAACGCGCTGCCCGGCCTGTGGCAGCAGGCGCAGGGCGGGGCGGGGCCGCGGCGCTTCGTCGTGCTCGGCGCCGGCAAGACGGCGATGGACACCGGCATCTGGCTGCTGCAGTCGGGCGCGCCGCCCGAGGCCATCACCTGGGTGGTGCCGCGCGACGCGTGGCTGATCAACCGCCTGGGCACGCAGAACGCGCCCGAGTTCTTCTTCGAGGCCATCGGCGGCCAGGCCGACCAGATGCAGGCCGTGGCCGAGGCCACGTCGGTCGACGACCTCTATGCCCGCCTGGAGGCCTGCGGCGCGCTGCTGCGCATCGACCGCACGCGCTGGCCGACGATGTTCCACCTGGCCACGGTGTCCGCCGCCGAGGTCGAGGCGCTGCGGCGCGTGCACGACGTCGTGCGCCTGGGCCGCGTGACGGCGATCGACGCCCACGGCCTGCAGCTGCAGCAGGGCCGCGTGGCCGTCGGGCCCGGCGCGCTGTACGTCGACTGCACCGCGTCGGCGGTGCGCTTCCGGCCCGCCCAGCCGGTGTTCCAGGGCGGCCGCATCGTGGTGCAGCTGCTGCGCGCGCCGCTGGTCAGCTTCAGCGCCGCGCTCACGGCCTGGGTCGAGGCGCACCACGCCGACGACGCGGCCAAGAACGCCCTGTGCCAGCCCGTGCCCTTCCCGCACACGACGGCCGGCTACGTGCGCACGGTGGCCGCGAACATGCGCAACCAGGCGCGGTGGGGCCAGGACGCCGCGCTGCGCCAGTGGATGCGCGAGTGCCGGCTCGACGCCTTCGGCCGCCTCATCGGTGGTGCGGACAAGGCCGATGCCGCCCAGCAGGCGGTGCTGGCGCGCATGAAGGCGCAAGCGCAGGCCGCCGCAGCCAACCTGCCGCGGCTGCTGGCGCTGGCGGCCGCCGCCGCCTGAGGGGCGCCGCTGCCGTGGCGGGCGCCACGGCGCCCGCGGCGCGCGGCGGCTTCAGGGCGTGGCGCCCAGGGCCTTGAGCCGCGCGGCGGCGTGCTGTGCCGCGCCGCCCTGCTGCGTGAGGCGCAGGAAGGCCGCGTAGTGCTCGGCCGCCGCGCGTGCCTGCCCCATGCCGTCGAGCGACACGCCCTTGAGGAACAGCACGCCGGGGTCGCCCGGCAACACGCGATCAAAGGCCTGCAGCTCGGCCAAGGCGGCGGCCGGCTCGCGCTGGCCCAGCCGCAGCGTGGCGCCGAGCTTCATTGCCTGCGCCTCCTGCGGGTAGACGCGGCGCGCGGTGTCGGCGTAGCGGCGGGCGTCGGCCAGGCGGTTCTGCGCCGCCAGGCACTGCGCCATGCGCAGGTTGGCGGCGTAGTCCTCGGGTGTGTGCTTCAGCGCGGCCTCGAACTGCTGCTGCGCCTCGGGCAGGGCCTTGTGGGCCATCGCCAGCTCGCCGTTCTGGCAGGCCGTGATGGTGGGCTTCAGGCGCCGCAGCGAGGCCGTGCGGTCCATGTAGCGCTCGCGCTGGGCGGGGGCGCCGCGCGTGGCGGCGTAGGTCGTCTCGGCGCGCTGGCGCGCCGTGGCCACACGCTCGGTGCTCATCGGGTGCGACGAGAACATCGTCTCCAGCAGGCCCGGCTGCTTGTCGTGGCCGCTCACCAGCAGCTGGTGCAGCGCAACCATGCCCTGGGCCGGGTAGCCGGCGGCCACCAGGTACTGCTGGCCCAAGGCGTCGGCCTCGCGCTCGTGCTCGCGCGAGTAGTTCGCCAGCAGCGCGCTGGCGCCGAGCTGGCCGCCGATGCCGGCCAGCGGCGCCCAGTCCGAGTCGCCCGCGGCCACCGCCACGCCCAGCACCGCCACCTGCGCCACCAGAGCCTGGCCCTGGCGCTGCGCGGCGTGGCGCGCGTTGACGTGGCCGAGTTCGTGGCCCAGCAGCGCCGCCAACTGGGCCTCGTCCTGCATCTCGGCCATGATGCCCCGGGTGACGCCCATGGCCCCGGCCGGGAAGGTGTAGGCATTGACGTAGTTCGCGTTGAGCACCCGCGTGCTGTAGGGCATGCCGCGGCGCTGCACGTGCGGCTGCAGCCGCGCCGTGACCTCGGCCACGTAGGCATTGACGGGCGCGTCCTGCACGGCGCCCAGGTCCTGTGAGAACTGGTGCGGTGCCTGCCGGGCGTCGATGGCCTTTTCCTGATCCTCCGACAGGCCCACCAGGATGCGCTGGCCGGTGACGGGCGAGACCGCGCAGCCCGACAGGGCCGTGGCGCCGACGCTGGCGCCGAAGAGCCAGAGCACGTCTCGCCGGGCAAGGCGGTTGCGGTGGCTGCGTTGCGCCAGGCCGGCGGGCGGTGCGTGGTGGTCGTCAGGGTGGGTCATGGCGGTCGGTCGGTTGCTGCGGGACGCGATCGCGACTCAGGCCTGCACAGGCGCTCAGTGCCCGGCAAAGTCCACCATCGTGAACAGCGGCAGACCGCTGGCGCGCAGCTTGGCCGAGCCGCCGAGCTCGGGGAGGTCGACGATCGCAGCGCCTTCGATCACCGTGCCGCCCAGACGTTCCAGCAATCTGCGGCCGGCCATCATGGTGCCGCCGGTGGCGATGAGGTCGTCGATCAGCACCACGCGCTCGCCGGGCTTGACGGCGTCGGTGTGGATCTCCACCGTGGCGCTGCCGTACTCGAGCTCGTAGGTTTCCTCCACGGTGCTGAACGGCAGCTTGCCCTTCTTGCGGATCGGCACGAAGCCCACGTTGAGCTCGTAGGCGACGACGCTGCCGATGATGAAGCCGCGCGCGTCCAGGCCGGCGATGACGTCGGGGCGCACGTCGAAGTAGCGGTGCACGAACTGGTCGATCAGCACGCGGAACACGCGCGGGTTGGCCAGCAGCGGCGTGATGTCGCGGAACATCACGCCCGGCGCCGGCCAGTCGGGCACGGTGCGGATGTGTTCGCGGATGTAGTCGGCGGGGGCGAGGTTGGGGTCGGCAGCCATGGGGATGGATGGTAGGGCGGCGCCGCGCCGCGCATCCGCTCAGGCCGGCGGCGGGGCCAGCCGCGCCAGCACCTGCACCGCGCCGCCGTTGCCGGCCCGCAGCACCAGGCCCTCGCCCGAGCTGCTGCCGGTGGCGGCGAGGTCGGACAGCACGAACATGTGCGTCACCCAGGCCTCGAAGCGGCCGCGCTGGCGCGCCGCCTCGGCCAGCGCGGCGCGCAGCGCGCGCAGGCTCTCGGCGTTGGTGGCCTCGCTGGCGCCGCGCGGCGAGCCCAGCGCCGCCCAAACCTCGGCGCGGCCCCCGCCCGGCCCGAACGCGATCTGCGCCGTGTCCATGCAGCGGCACCAGGGGCTCGTGCGCACGCGCGCCGGCTTCAGCCCGCGCGACTCGAACCACTCGCCGATGCGCCGCGCCTGCGCGCGGCCGCCGTCCGACAGGTTGCGCTGCGTGCGGCAGTCGCCCAGGCGGAACTCCGGCGGGTCGAAGGTGCCCGGCGCCAGCGCGTGGCGCAAGGCGATGACCACGCCGCCTTCGCGCAGCAGCGGCTCCACCTCGGCGGCCGAGGCCCACCGCGGCAGCCCGGCCAGCGCGGCGGCGCCGAGCAGGGCGCGCCGCGCCTGGCGCCGCTCAGGCCGGGGTGCGTGCGGCATCGCCAGGGCCCTGGGCAAGGCCGCCGCCGGGCCCCGTGCGGTGCCCGACGGTGAAGTCGTTGCGGCCGCTGAGGTCGCGCCCCTTCAGCAGCCAGATCGGTCGCCGCGCGAAATCCACCGGCACGCCGCTGCGCCCGCTCACCGGATCCAGCGCGCGCTCGAACACCGAGCTCGCCGGCATGTAGCGCAGCGCGACGCCGGTGCGGCGCCGGGCGCTGCGGTTGGCGGCCGCGCCGTGGATCATGTGCACGTCGTGCAGCGACATCTGGCCCGGCTCGAGCTCGATGTCGGCTGCGTCCGCCTCGTCGAAGGCGCCGGCAGCCAGGCGCTGGTTCAGCGTCAGGTCGGTGCGCGCCTCGTGCAGGTGCGGGTGCAGCACGCGCGCCGCGTGCGAGCGCGGGATCACGCGCAGGCAGCCGTTCTCGCGCGTCGACGGCTCCAGCGCCACCCAGGCGGTGCAGGTGGCCAGCGGCCGGATCGGCCAGTAGTGGCCGTCTTGGTGCCAGGGCGTCTCGTAGCCCTCGGCGGCCGGCTTGCAGAACACGTGGCAGCCCCACAGGATGACGTGCTCGCCGATCACGTCGGCGACGAGGTCGACGATGTCGCGGTCCATCGCCAGTTCGAGGAAGTCGCGCACGCCGCGCACGCCTTCCCCGTTGTCGGCGCCGTCGCCGGCATCGAGATGCGCCGACACCAGCTTCTCGGGGCGCACGCCCGGGTTGCGGCGCAGCAGCTCCTCGAGCGCGGCCCGCATGCCCTCGACGCGCGCCGCGGGCAGGCGCCAGCCGGGTACCACATAGCCCTCGCGCTCGTAGTGGGCGATTTCGGCGGGTGTGAGGCGGGCCATGAGACGGGCAGTATGCCTGGGGCGGCCCCGGCGCCACGCGGGCCTGGCCCTCAGCCCGCCCGCCCCAGCAGTTTGGCCTCGGCCAGCGCCAGCGGCTCGGGCAGCCCGCTGAGCACCAGGGTGTCGCCGCCGGCCAGCACATCGGCCTCGCGGGGGGCCACCACGCGCCCCGAGGCGCGCCGCACCGACACCACCGCCACGCCCACCGCGTGCAGCGCCAGATCGTCGAGCCGGCGGCCGGCCCAGCCACTGGCCTCGGGCAGCGTCACGCTGGCCAGGCGCGCCTGTTCGAGCTCGGCCACGGTGTCGTCGTCGGCGCCGTGGAAGTAGCCGCGCAGCAGGCTGTAGCGCGCGTCGCGCGCGTCGCGGGTGATGCGGATGACGCGCGCCATCGGCACGCCCACCAGCGCCAGCGCGTGGCCGGCCAGCATCAGGCTGCCCTCGATGGCCTCGGGCACCACCTCGGTGGCGCCGGCAGCCTTGAGCCGGTCGATGTCGGCGTCGTCCACCGTGCGCACCACCACCGGCACCGTCGGCGCGTGCGAGTGCACGAGGGCCAGGATCTTCAGCGCCGAGGGCGTGTCGTGGTAGCTCACCACCACGGCGGAGGCTCGGGCCAGGCCGGCGGCCATCAGGCTCTGCAGCCGCGCCGCGTCGCCGAAGACCACGCTCTGGCCGGCGGCCGCGGCCTGGCGCACGCGGTCGGGGTCGAGGTCCAGCGCCATGTAGGGGATGCGCTCCTGCGCCAGCAGCCGCGCCAGCGCCTGCCCGCTGCGCCCGTAGCCGCAGATGATGACGTGGCGCTCGCTGGCGATGCTGCGCTTGGCGATGCTGGTCAGCGCCACCGACTGCATCAGCCAGTCGCTGGACGAGAGCCGGTTGACGACGGCGTTGCTGTAGGTGATGAGCAAGGGCGTGGCGAGCATGCTGAGCACCATGCTCGCCAGCACCGGGCTCACCCACTCCGGCGCAACGATGCCGCGGTCGGCGCCCAGCGTCAGCAGCACGAAGCCGAACTCGCCGGCCTGCGCCAGGTACAGCCCGGTGCGCAGCGCCACGCCCGGCGCGGCGCGGAAGGCGCGCGCCAGCAGCGCCACCAGCACGAACTTGGCGCACACCGGCACCGTGGTCAGCAGCAGCACCAGGCCCCACTGCTCGATCACCGGCCGCCAGTCCAGCTTCATGCCGATGGTGATGAAGAACAGGCCCAGCAGCACGTCGTGGAAGGGCCGGATGTCGGTCTCGACCTGGTGCTTGTATTCGGTCTCGGCCACCAGCATGCCGGCCACGAAGGCGCCCAGCGCCAGGCTCAGGCCGGCGTGCTCGGTGAGCCAGGCCAGGCCGAGTGTGACAAGCAGCAGGTTCAGGATGAACAGCTCCTCGCTCTTGCGCCGCGCCACCAGCGTGAGCCACCAGCGCATGACGCGCTGGCCGCCCACCAGCAGCAGCGTCAGCAGCACGAGGGCCTTCACCATCGCCAGCGCCAGCGCCGTGAACATCTCGTTGGGTGGCGATCCCAGCGCCGGGATCAGCACCAAGAGCGGCACCACGGCCAGGTCCTGGAACAGCAGCACGCCCATCACGCGGCGGCCGTGCTCGCTCTCGAGCTCCAGCCGCTCCACCATCAGCTTCACGACGATGGCGGTGGAGCTCATGGCCAGCGCGCCGCCCAGCACCACGGCGCCGCGCCAGTCCATCTGCCAGGTGCCTTGCAGGACGGTGGCGTAGCCCCACACCAGCGCGAAGTGCCCGGCGATCGTGACCAGCATCGTCAGCAGCACCTGGCTCAGCCCGAGCCCGAACACCAGCGTGCGCATGCTCTTGAGCTTGGGCAGGTTGAACTCCAGCCCGATCACGAACATCAGGAACACCACCCCGAACTCGGCGAGGTACTTCACCCCGGCGCTGTCCTGGGCGAAAGCCAGCGCGTTGGGCCCGATGAGGATGCCCACCACCAGGTAGCCCAGCATGGGCGGCAGCTTCAGCAGGCGGCAGGCCACCACGCCCAGCACAGCGGCCACGAGGTACAGCAGGATCAGTTCGAGGGTGGAGGCCAAGGGCGAGGGTTGCGGCGTGGACCGAAGGCCCGCGGGGGGGTGCCTAGAATCGCGCGACCCGATCCGGGGTGACACGCGCTGCGCCCATCCTAATGCCCGACACCGCCACGCCGACCGCCGTCGACGCAGCCCGCGCGCTGGCGATGGCGGCGCGCACCGTCGAGATCGAGACGCGGGCGCTGCAGGGCCTGGCGGCATCGCTGCAGGGCGCGGCAGGCCCGGCCTTCGTGGCCGCGGTGGCGGCCATGCGCGACTGCCCCGGCCGCGTCATCGTGATGGGCATGGGCAAGAGCGGCCATGTCGGCCGCAAGATCGCCGCCACGCTGGCCAGCACCGGCACACCGGCGTTCTTCGTGCACCCGGCCGAGGCCAGCCACGGCGACCTGGGCATGGTGCGCCCGGCCGACGTCGTGCTGGCCATCAGCAACAGCGGCGAGGTCGACGAGCTCGCGGCCATCTTGCCGGCGCTGCGCCGGCTGGGCGTGGTGCTGGTGGCGATGACGGGGCGGCCCGCGTCGACGCTGGCGCGCCACGCCGACATCGTGCTGTCCAGCGCCGTGGCCGAGGAGGCCTGCCCGCTGAACCTGGCGCCCACGGCCAGCACGACGGCGCAGATGGCGCTGGGTGACGCGCTCGCAGTGGCGCTGCTCGACGCGCGCGGCTTTCGCGAGGCCGACTACGCGCGCTCGCACCCGGGCGGTGCGCTCGGCCGCAAGCTGCTGCTGCACGTCAAGGACCTGATGCGCCACGGCGACGCCGTGCCGCGCGTGGCGCCCGGCGCAGCGATGCCCGCGCTGCTGCGCGAGATGACGGGCAAGGGCCTGGGCTTCGCCGCCGTGGTGGGTGCCGACGGCCGGCCGCAGGGCATCTTCACCGACGGCGACCTGCGCCGCCTGATCGAAGCCGGCCGCGACGACCTGCGCACGCTCAAGGCCGCGCAGGTGATGCACCACGCGCCGCGCCTGGTGCGCGACGAGGCCCTGGCCGTCGACGCTGCGGGCGTGATGGAGCAGCACCGCGTGACCAGCGTGCTGGTGGTCGATGGCGACGGCCTGCTTGTCGGCGCGCTGAACTCCAACGACCTGATGCGCGCTAAAGTGATATGACCCCGCCCGCAGCGCCGATGGAGCCTTTCGCGCCCGAGATCCTGCTGCAGGCCCAGGGCACGGGCCTGGGCGTGCGCGCCGCGATCTTCGATGTCGACGGCGTGCTCACCGACGGCAGCCTGTACATTGGCGAGCAGGGCGAGGCCTTCAAGGCCTTCCACACGCTCGACGGCCACGGCCTGAAGCTCCTCAAGAAGGGCGGCATCGAGCCGCTCGTCATCACCGGCCGCGATTCGCCCGCGGTGCGCCGCCGTCTGGCCGACCTGGGCATCACCGAGGCCCTGTTCGGTGTCGGCGACAAGCTGGCCGTTGCCGAGGCGCTGCTCACGCGGCGCGGCCTGGCCTGGGCCGAACTCGCCGCCATCGGCGACGACTGGCCCGACCTGCCGCTGCTGCAGCGTGCCGCCTTCGCCTGCGCGCCGCCGAACGCCCATGCCGAGGTGCGGGCGGTGGCCCATCACGTCACGGCCGCACCGGGCGGCCAAGGGGCAGCGCGCGAGTTCTGCGACCTGCTGCTGATGGCCGCCGGCCGCTATGCCGCGTTGCTGGCGCAGGAGCGCCGCACGCTCGACCGCCGGTGAGGCGGCACCCCCAGGCCCGCCGATGAAGCCCGTCGAGCTGCCGCTGCCCGACCTGCCCGAGGTCTCGCTGCGTCTGGGCCCGGCGCCGGCCGAGCCCGGCAAGCCCGCGCCGCCGCGTCGCGCCATGCCCTGGCCGCTGCGCCTGCGCGAGGCGCTGGCCACCTACCTGCCCATCCTGCTGATGGCCGCGCTGGCGCTGGCCACCTGGTGGCTGGTGAAGCACTCGCCCAACCCGCCGGCCAAGACGGCGCCACGCGCCGTGTCGGCCGACCCCGACTACACGATGAGCGGCTTCGCGCTGGAGCGCTTCGCGCCCGACGGGCAGATGCGGCTGCGCATCCAAGGCGCGCAGCTGCGCCACTACCCCGCCACCGACCGCATCGAGATCGACGGCGCGCAGATCCAGGCCTGGTCGCCCGAGGGCCGGCTCACACGCGCCAGCGCCGGGCGTGCCATCGGCACCGGCGACGGCAGCGAGCTGCAGCTGCTCGGCGGCGCCGAGGTCGTGGGCGAGGACGCCACGGGCCGGCCGTTGCGCATGAGCAGCGAGACCCTGCACCTGTTCCTGATCGACGAGCGCGTGGAGACCGACCGGCCCGTGCACGTGCGCGTGGGCGGCGACGAACTGCGCGCTGACGGCCTCATCTACCGCCACGCCACTCAGCGGCTCGATCTGAAGGGGCCGCTGCAGATGACCCTCACGCCGCGGGCGGACCGGTGAGCGCGCCACTGGCGTTCATCACCGGTGCGTCCAGCGGCATCGGCCAGGCGCTGGCGGCGCGCTACGCGCAGGCCGGCTGGCGGCTGGCCCTGGTGGCGCGCCGGGCCGAGGCGCTGCAGGCCTGGGCTCGCGTGCAGGGCCTGGGGCCGGATCGCGTCGGTCTCTACCCGGCCGACGTGGCCGACACCGACGCCATCGTGGCCGCCGGCCGGCGCTGCATCGCCGCGCAGGGCTTGCCCGACGTGGTGCTGGCCTCGGCCGGCATCAGCGTGGGCATGGACACCGCCGAGCGCGCCGATCTCGACGTCATGCGCGAGCTGTTCGCCGTCAACAACGTGGGCCTGGCAGCCACCTTCCACCCCTTCGTGGCAGCCATGCGTGCGCGCGGCTCGGGCACGCTGGTGGGCGTGGCCAGCGTGGCGGCCGTCCGCGGCCTGCCGGGGCACGGTGCCTACTGCGCCAGCAAGGCCGGCGTCGTGGCCTACTGCGAGAGCCTGCGCGTGGAGTGCCGCGGCAGTGGCGTGCGCGTGGTGACGCTGCTGCCGGGCTACGTGGCCACGCCGCTGACGGCAGGCAACCCGTACTCGATGCCCTTCCTGATGGCGCCCGAGACCTTCGCCGAGCGCGCCTTCGACGCCATCGCGGCCGGCCGCAGCTACCGCGTCATCCCCTGGCCCATGGGCGTGGTGGCCAAGGCCCTGCGCCTGTTGCCCAACGCCTGGTACGACCGCCTGCTGGCCGGACGCGGCCGCAAGCCTCGCCGCGGCTGACCGCACCCCACAGACCGAAACCGATGATTGACGTCGTCGTCTTCTTCTTCCTGCTGGGCGTGTTCGCGCGCCTCGTCAAGAGCGACCTGCGGCTGCCCGAGGCGCTGTACGAGACGCTGTCGATCTACCTGTTGCTGGCCATCGGCCTGAAGGGCGGCATCGAGCTGAGCAAGCAGCCGCTGGCGGCGCTGGCGCCGCAGGTGCTGGCCTGCATGGCGCTGGGCTTCGTGATCCCGTTCGTGATGTACCCGCTGGCACGCGCGCTGCGCCTGAGCGGTGTCGACGCCGCCGCGCTGGTGGCGCACTACGGCTCGGTCAGCGTGGTCACCTTCGCGGTGGCCACGGCGGCGCTTGCGCGCGAGGGCATCGCCTACGAGAGCCACGCCGCGCTGTGGGTGGCGGTGATGGAGGCCCCCGGGCTGGTGGCGGGCATCCTGCTGGCGCGCTGGTCGTTGCGCCAGGCCGGCCAGGGCCGGGGCACCGACTGGGGCAGCCTCGCGCACGACGTGCTCTTCGGCAAGAGCGTGCTGCTGCTGCTGGGCGGGCTGCTCATCGGCGCGGTGGCCGGGGAGGCGGGCACGGCGCCCATCAAGGCCGTGTTCATCGACCCCTTCAAGGGCGTTCTGGCGCTGTTTCTGCTTGAGCTGGGCCTGGTGGCCGGCGGGCGCCTGGCGGAGATCCGGCGCTTCGGCCCCGCAGTGCTGGTGATCGGCCTGGGCGCGCCGCCGCTGCTGGCACTGGCCGGTGCCGCCACGGGCTGGGCGTTGGGCCTGAGCACCGGCGGCGTGGCGCTGCTGGCCACGCTGGCGGCCAGCGCCAGCTACATCGCCGCACCCACGGCGATGCGCATCGCCGTGCCGCAGGCCAACGCGGCGCTGTCCATCACTGCGGCGCTGGGCGTGACCTTCCCGTTCAACATCGTCATCGGCATCCCGATGTACATCGAACTCGCGCGCTGGCTCGAAAGGATCGGGGCATGAAGAAGCACAGCAAGACGCTGCTCGTCATCAACACCGAGGGCCTGCTGGAGAAGCCGCTGGTGCGTGATCTGCGCGAACGGGGTGCCCAGGGCTGGACCGTCACCGAGGTGCACGGCGCCAACCTGGAGGGCGTGCGCGAGGGCCACTGGGAAGCCGACCGCACCATCGAGATGAAGGTCATCTGCGACGAGGCCGTGGCCGACGCGATTGCCGAGCACGTGCTGGCGACCTACGCCCCGCACTACAGCGTGGCACTGTGGTTCGCCGCCGTGGAGGTGCTGCGGCCTGAGCGCTACTGACCGCGCTCCACCCTGAGGACGGGCAGCCGCCCATCGAAGCGGGCGCCTGCAGGCGCCCTGTTCAGGGCGGCCGGGTCGGCCGCCGGTGGAGATCAGTAACCGCCGCGGTTGCCGCCGCCGCCACCGTAGCCGCCGCCACCACCACCACCGCCACTGCCGCGGTTGCCGCCACCGTAGGGGCTGCGACCGCCGCCGCCACCGCCGTAGGGGCTGCGGCCACCGCCGCCGCCGCCACCGCTGCCGCCGCCACCGTAGCCGCCGCCGCCACCGTAGCCGCCACCGCCGCCGCCGTAGCCACCCCGGCCGCCACCGCCACCGCCGAAGCCGCCCGGGCGCTCTTCGCGCGGACGGGCCTCGTTGACGACGATCGCGCGCCCTTCGAGCGACTGGCCGTTCATGCCGTTGATGGCAGCCTGCGCCTCGGCATCGCTGCCCATCTCAACGAAGCCGAAGCCCTTGGAGCGGCCGGTTTCGCGGTCCATCATCACCTTCGCCGACGTCACGGTGCCGAACGAAGAGAAAGCCTGCATCAACGAGTCATCACGGACCGAATAGGCCAGGTTGCCGACGTAAAGTTTGTTTCCCACGGGGAGCCCTTAGAAGATCAGAAAAACCATGCGGAGCTCAACCCTGGAACACCCGCCGGCGCACCCCCAAAAGGGGGTCGCCCGCGGCGAAGGCGCGGCTGCCAAACACAGACCCCGGATTATGGGTATCGAAAACCGCCGCCTGTAAAGCCCCCGCGGTCAATTTGTTGTTTTGCCACGCCCCGGACTTACCCGATTCGCCCATCGGCGGGCCCGAGCCACCGGCCCCATCATCGCGCCATGGATCTTCTCAAGCCCTTGATCGCGCTGCTGGCCATCGTCAACCCGATCGGCGTGGTTCCGTTTTTCATCCACTTCACGCAAAGCTTCGACCGCGCACAGCGCGTGCGCACCATCCGCATCGCGTCTCTCACGGTCTTCGTGGTCATCGCCGTCAGCGCGCTGGCGGGGCTGCAGGTGATCGAGTTCTTCGGCATCAGCCTGGCGTCATTCCAGGTGGGCGGCGGCTGCCTGCTGCTCATCAGTTCGCTGGCCATGCTCAACGCCCAGCCGGCCGAGAGCAAGCCCACCGACGAGCGCGACGGCCAGGAGAAGCTCGACGCCGGGGCCAGCATCGCGGTGGTGCCGCTGGCCATCCCCTTGCTCACCGGCCCGGCCACGATCTCCACCGTCGTCATCTACGCTGAAAAGACCCGTTTCGTCTGGCAATTGGGCGTTCTGGTGGCTTACGGCGCGGTCATCGCGCTGATCACCTGGATCGTCTTCTCGGCCTCGGGCCGCATCGCCCGCGTGCTGGGCCGCACCGGCATCAACGTGATGACGAGGCTGATGGGGCTGATCCTGGCGGCCATGGCGGTGGAACTGCTGGCCGACGGACTGACCCAGTTGTTCCCGGTCCTGGGCAGCCACGTCGGGCGCTGAAGGACAGCTCACAGGCTCTGAGCCCCGCACCCAGGAGCGGCATCCCGTCCCCGTTTTCGGCGGGTAAGCCCTGATGTGGCGCAAGGGGCTCGGCCGCGATGATCCACCCGCTCCCAGCCACGCCCCCGGGCCCAGCTGGCAAGAGGTCGAGGAGACGCAACTTTTGCACAAAGCGCCGCCGGGCACAGCCCGAGCGGCGTTCTACTTTGTGCAGCCCTGCACGGGCTCGCCGTCCGACAAGGGGGTCTTCCTGGAGCCCCGCCCTTGGCGTCCTCGCACAGACCGGGCCGCATGAACGCCGCGAGCCGCTAGGATGCCGCCAGCCTCGCCCTCGGCTGCCGCGGCCGCTGCCATGTCCGTCAATCCCGAACTTCGCAAGCTCGACATCGACATCCCCTCGCAGCCGCAGGCGCTGCTGCAACTGTCGCGGCTGCTGGCCGAAGACGACATCAACCTGCAGGCCGCGGCGGCGCTGATCGAATCCGACATGGCGCTGGCCGCGGCGGTGATGCGGGCGCTGAACTCGTCGCTCTACGGCCTGAAGGGCCGGGTGCAGAGCGTGCAACAGGCCATCACCTACCTGGGCCTGCGCGAGGTCGCGGCGATCACCTTCGAGATGGGCCTGCGCGCGGCCTTTGCGCCGGCACCCGAGCTTGAGCCGATCTGGCAGCGGGCCGCCTGGCGGGGCCAGGTCATGGCGCGGCTGGCGCCGCCGCTGTCGGAGGACGCCTGGGGGGCGCACTCGGCGGGGCTGTTCGAGGAGTGCGGCAAGGCGGTGCTGTTCCGCCACGCGCCCGACCACTACCGGGCCATGCTGCGCGCCGCCACCGACGACGCCGCGCTGGCCGAGATGGAACGCGTGGGCTTCGGCGTCAGCCACGACGCGCTGGGCGCGGCGCTGTGCGAGAGCTGGGGCCTGGGCGCGGCGGCCGTGCACAGCGTGCGCCACCACGTCAGGGCCCAGGCCACGCGCGAGCTGCCCCCGCCACCGGCCCGGCGCGAGCTCTGCGCGCTGTCGGTCCTGGCCCACCTCGTGGAGACCGATCCCGACGATGCCGAGGCGGCGGCTGCGGCCATCGCCGTGCAGGCCGGGTTCGGGCCAGACCGGGTGTTGAAGGCGCTGCACAGCGAGCTGGCGCGGCGCAACGAGTCTGTGGCGAAAGGCCACGCCGACTGAGGAAAGCCCGCAGGCGGCCCGGCCGGGCCTTTGGGTACCCTGGCACCACGTGCATCAACCCGGAGCGGGCCGTCCGAGCCTGTTCACCCCATGGCCATTTCCGTATCGCCCGACGCCCTGGCCCTGCAGCGGCTGTATCACTGGGAGAGCACGGCGCCCGACAAGACCGTGCTCACCCAGCCCATGGGTGGCGGACAGGTCGTCGAGTTCACCTGGCGCCAGGTCATGGACCAGGCGCGCCGCATGGCCGCCCACCTGCAGAGCCTGGGCCTGCGGCCCGGCGACCGCGTGGCGCTGCTCAGCAAGAACACCGCGCACTGGCTGATGAGCGACTTCGCCATCTGGCTGGGCGGCTTCGTCTCGGTGCCGCTGTACCCCACGCTGGCCGCCGGCACCATCCGCCAGATCCTCGAGCACAGCGAGAGCAAGCTGCTGTTCGTCGGCAAGCTCGACGGCTGGGAAGGCATGAAGCCCGGCATCCCGGCCGGCCTGCCCTGCATCCACCACCCGCTGAGCCCCGACGACGCCAAGCAGAGCTACCCCGGCTGGGACGCGATTGTTGCCAGAACCGAGCCGCTGAAGGGCAACCCGGTGCGCCCGGCCGACGAGCTGGCCACCATCATGTACACCAGCGGCACCACCGGTGCGCCCAAGGGCGTGATGCACAGCTTCGGCACCTTCGCCTGGGGCGTGCAGAGCGGCCTCAAGCGGGTGCCGGCCATCAACAGCAGCGCCCGCATGCTGAGCTACCTGCCGCTGTCGCACGTGGCCGAGCGCGCGCTGGTGGAGCACGGCATCCTGGCCACTGGCATGCACGTGTACTTTGCCGAAAGCCTGGACACCTTCACCGCCGACCTGCAGCGCGCGCGGCCCACGGTGTTCTTCAGCGTGCCGCGCCTGTGGGTGAAGTTCCAGCAGGGCATCAGCGCCAAGATGCCGCCCAAGAAGCTGGACCTGCTGCTGTCCATTCCCATCCTCGGCGGCATCGTGCGCAAGAAGATCCTCACCGCCCTGGGCCTGCAGGACTGCCTGTTCGCCGCGGGCGGCGCCGCGCCGATGCCGCCGGAGCTGCTGCGCTGGTTCAACAAGCTGGGGCTCGATCTCGTCGAGGTCTACGGCATGACCGAGAACTGCGGCGTCAGCCACGCCACGCTGCCGGGCAAGCAGCGCCCGGGTACCGTGGGCCTGCCCTACGACGGCGTGCAAAGCCGCATCGACCCCGCCACCGGCGAGATCCAGATGAAGGCGCCCTGCCTGATGCTCGGCTACTACAAGGAGCCCGAACTCACGAAGCAGGCCTTCACCGACGACGGCTGGCTGCGCACGGGCGACAAGGGTGCGCTCGACGGCGAGGGCAACCTCAAGATCACCGGCCGCGTGAAGGACCTGTTCAAGACGAGCAAGGGCAAGTACGTTGCGCCCGCGCCCATCGAGGACCGGCTTGTCATGCACAACGCCATCGAGGCCTGCTGCGTCACCGGTGCCAACCTGGGGCAGCCGCTGGCGCTGGCCATGCTCAACCTCGAGGCCGCCAAGCGGGCCGGCAGCGCCGAAGGCCGCGCCGAGCTCGAGGCCTCGCTCGCGGCCCACGTCAAGGCCGTCAACGAGCAGCTCGACCCGCACGAGCAGCTCGACTGCCTGGTCGTCACGGCCGAGGCCTGGACGGTGGACAACGACCTCATCACGCCGACCTTCAAGGTCAAGCGCAACCGCATCGAGGACCTGTTCGCGAAGAACTACGACACCTGGGTCGGCATGCGCAAGACCGTGGTCTGGAGCAAAGGCTGACCACCCTCCCGGAGCGGCTGACGCCGCTCCCCCTTGAAGGCGGGCGCCGCGAGCGGCCGGGCAGGGCCCGTTCCGCTGCGGCCGCTTGATGGGCGGCAGGCCTGCGGCCGCCGCGCCTTGTGCTTATCGGCTGGCGGCCGGCGCCGCAGGCGCCGACGCGCTGCCCGGGTTCGGCAGGCTGATGCCGGGGCCGAGCGGGATGTCTTCGGTCAGCGTGACCTTGGTGACGAAGTGGCGCGTGTGGCCGAAGCAGGTGGTGGGCAGGCCCACCTTCTCTTCGTAGTGCAGGGCCACGCGCTTGCCGATGAGGCGGCTGATGTCGGCCGCCGCGGCGTCGTCATGCACCGTGAACAGGAACTTCTCCGCCGTGCTGCCGGGCAGCGACACGAGCGAGAGCTCGCCCTCCCAGGTCTTGCACAGCCAGCCCTTCTTGCTGAGCTTCTGCACCCAGCCGGCGCGTTCGCCTTCGGAGTAGCTCCAGCTCAGCGCGGCCCAGATCCAGGCCGCGGTCAGCAGGACCAGCACGAGCAGCGGGACGAGCACGAACTTCAGCAGCTTCATGCCGCCGGATGATAGGCGGCCCGCGCCCTGCCCCGCGCAGGCCGCCCGGCAGGCCCGCTCAGCGGCGGTTGGCCTTGAAGTTGGTGAACACCCGCGTCTGCACGCGCTGGGCCTCGCGGCTGAGCACCTTGGGCATGGTCATCTTCTTCAGCTCCGACTCCGGCGGGAACACCACCGGGTTGCCGGCGATCTCGGGCTTGACGAAGGGCTTGGACGCCCCGTTCGGGTTGCCGTAGAAGACCTGGTTGGTCAGCGAGGCATGCACCTGCGGGCGCAGGATGTAGTCGATGAACCGGTGCGCGTTCTCGACGTTCTTCGCGTCCTTCGGGATGGCCATCGAGTCGAAGAACAGCGTCGCGCCGCGCGGCGGGATCATGACGTCGATCTTCTGGCCGGTCTTGCTTTCGGCGGCGCGCTGGTTGGCGATCAGGAAGTCGCCCGAATAGCCGATGGAGACGCAGATGTTGCCGTTGGCGTAGTCGTTGATCGGGCCGGGCGAGGCGATGCGCGTGATGTGCGGGCGCGCCGCCGCCAGAACGGTGCGGGCGGCGTCGTAGTCGGCCGCGGTGTTGCTGAAGCCGTCCTTGCCGGCGTAGAGCATGGCCACCGGCACCACCTCGGAGGCCGAATCCAGCACATGCAGGCCGCAGTTCTTGACCTTGCTCGCGTACTCGGGCTTGAACACCAGATCCAGCGGGTTGGCCGGCATCGGCGTGCTGCCCAGCGCGGCCTTCACCTTGGCGGTGTTCACGCCCACGGTGACGAAGCCCCAGAGCCAGTTCACCAGGTGCTTGTTGCCGGCGTCGGCCTCGGCCAGCTTGGCCAGCAGCCCGGCGTCGAGGTTCTTCCAGTTCGGCAGCTTGCTGCGGTCCAGCGGCAGCAGCAGCCCGGCCTCGATGGCCTTCTGCGCGAAGTGCGCGCCCGGCACCACGATGTCGTAGCCCGTCTTGCCGGCCACCAGGCGGGCGAACAGCGTCTCGTTGGAGTCGAAGTTGTCGTACTTGACCTTGATGCCGGTTTCCTTCTCGAAGTTGGCGATCGTGTCCGGCGCGATGTAGTCGGCCCAGTTCAGGATGTTCAGCACCCGCGGGCTGCCCTGTGCGGCGGCACTGCCGGCGTGGGCAGCCAGGCCCGCGGCGGCGAGCGCAAGCAGGGTGCGGCGGAGGAACGAGGGACGCGGCGTCATGGCGGGGGTCCTTTCGGCAGGGCTCGGGGGCTGGGGTGGGGTGAAAACGGGCGCGATTGTGGTCGACCGCGGCGCCCGCGGGCCAGCGTCGCCGATAGACCCGACAGGCCCAGGCGAAAAGCCCGCCCGCGCCGGCCACAGTCGCGGGGTATCGCCGCTGTGCCCACTCTCCCGCCATGACGCTGCCGGCATTCGTGCTGCTGGCCGCGGGCTGCGTGCCGGCCAACGTCAGCGAGGCACGGCTGCGCCACCCAACGGCCTGCTCGCCGACATCCTGCTGTCTCGCTCCGGCGGCGGCGGCCTACAC
>JAUMBF010000012.1:0-49062 GCA_032115875.1 Rubrivivax sp. | reverse complement strand
TGCCCTGGTGCCAATGGGAGCGCGGCCACATCATCGTGGATTTCTTCACCACCCGCGCCTCCGGCGCCGCGCGGGAGCGGCTCGACCGCCTGGGTGCCCTGGTGCTGGCTGCCGTGCTGGCGCTGATGACCTGGCGCAGCGCGATCGGCGGCCTCAAGGCCTGGCAATCGCAGACCGGCTCGATGATGCTGGGCCTGCCGGAGTGGATCGTCTACGCCGGCATCGTGCCCGGGCTCGGTCTGGCCTGTGTGATCGCCTTGGCTCAGGCGGTGCACGGCTTTGGCGCTGCACAGGAGAGCCCGCGGTGAGCCCGATGACGCTCACCTTGCTGATCTTCGGTGTCATGCTGGCGCTGATGGCCATCCGCGTGCCGATCGCGGCCTCGATGTTCGTGGCCGGTGGCCTGGGCTACCTGCTGCAGGCCGGCTGGCTGCCGCTGGCCAACTTCCTCAACACGCAGGCCTTCGCCCGCTTCGCGAGCTACGACCTCAGCGTCATCCCGTTGTTCATCCTGATGGGCCATTTCGCCACCCAGGGGGGCCTCAGCCGGGCGCTGTTCGAGTTCGCGGCCGCGGTGATGGCGCGCTTCAGGGGCGGGCTGGCGATGGCCTCGGTGCTGGCCTGCGCGGCCTTTGGCGCCATCTGCGGCTCGAGCGTGGCCACGGCGGCCACCATCACGCAGGTGGCGCTGCCGGAGATGAAGAAGCACGGCTACTCAGGCCGCCTGGCCACCGGCACGCTGGCCGCCGGGGGTACCCTGGGGATCCTGATCCCGCCGTCGGTGCCGCTGGTGATCTACGCCATTCTCACCGAGCAGAACATCGCCAAGCTGTTTGCAGCAGCGATGGTGCCGGGGCTGATCGCGATGGTGATGTACATGATCGCCATCGCCATCTACGTGCGCGTCGTCCCCGGCCACGCGCCCGAGCACGAGGATGCGCCTGCGCTCACGCTGAAGGCGCTGTCGGGCATCGTCCCGATCGCGCTCATCTTTCTCGTGGTGTTCGGCGGCATCTACGGCGGCGTGTTCACGCCCACCGAGGGCGCGGGTGTCGGCGTGGCTGCCACCTTCGTGGCCGCGCTGGCCAGGCGCGAGCTCACCTGGGCCAAGTTCACGCACTGCTTCACCGCCACGGCGGCAGCCTCGGGGATGATCTTCCTCATCTTCCTGGGCGCAGACTTGATGAACGCTGCACTGGCGCTGACGCAGGTGCCAGCGCAGCTGGCCGGGGTCGTCAAGGGCTGGAGCATCCCGCCGGTGGCGGTGGTGGGCTCGATCCTGCTGTTCTACGTGGTGCTCGGCGCCGTGATGGACGAGCTCAGCATGATCCTGCTGACGATCCCGATCTTCTTCCCGGTGGTGATGGGGCTGGACTTCGGGCTGCCGCGCGAGAGCGTGGCGCTGTGGTTCGGCGTGATGGTGCTGATGACCGTGGGCTTCGGCCTGCTGGCGCCGCCGGTGGGGCTGAACGTCTACATCGTCAACAGCCTGGCGCGTGACGTGCCCATCGCCGAGAGCTACCGCGGCGTCGCGCCCTTCCTGGTGGCCGACACGCTGCGCGCGCTGCTGGTGCTGTTCGTGCCGGCCATCGCGCTGTGGGTGCTGCCGTTCGTGGGGTGAACCCTGAGCACCGGGGGCATGGCCTCGCGTTACCTTTCCACGTTGTCGCGGGGCGAGAACCCGCGCCCATCACCACCGCCCTCGGAGACATCATCATGAAACGCCGCACCCTCGTGCAAGGCGCCGCTGCTGCGGTTGCCACGCTCGGCACGCCTTTGGCCGCCTTCGGCCAGCAGACCGTGACGCTGAAGTTCCACACCTTCATGCAGCCGATGAGCAACGTCTGGCTGACGATGCACAAGCCCTGGATGGAGAAGGTCGAGAAGGACTCCGGCGGCCGCATCAAGTTCGAGGCCTACCCGGCCATGCAGTTGGGCGGCACGCCCGTGCAGCTGTACGACCAGGCGCGCGACGGCGTCGTCGACATCGTCTGGACGCTGCCGGGCAACACCGCGGGCCGCTTTCCGCGCGTCGAGGTCTTCGAGCTGCCCTTCATGATGAACAACGCCGAAGCCACGTCCAAGGCCTACTGGGAGTACTTCCAGACCCAGTGCCCTGATGAGTTCAAGGAGACCCACGTCATCGCGCTGCAGGTGCACGGCCCGGGCGTCATCCACACCGCGAACAAGGCCGTCAACAGCGCGGCCGACCTGCGCGGCCTGAAGATGCGCGGCCCCACCCGCCAGGTGACCAAGTTGCTGGGCTCGCTGGGCGCCACGCCGGTGGGCATGCCGCTGCCGGGCATCCCCGACGCACTGAGCAGGGGCACGATCGACGGCGCCGTCATCCCCTGGGAGGTGGTGCCCTCGGTCAAGGTGCACGAACTCACCAAGTTCCACAGCGAGTTCCCGGCCGACATGCCGGCGATCTACACCACCACCTTCGTGATGGCCATGAACAAGGCCCGCTACGACAGCCTGCCAGCCGACCTGAAGCGTGTGATCGACGCCAATTCCGGCATGGCGGCCTCGGCGTTCCTGGGGCGCACGCAGCAGGGCAACGACCCCATCGGCCGCAAGGCAGCCAGCGACCGCGGCAACACCATCCACACCTTCACGCGGGCGGAAACGGAGGACTTCATCAAGCGCTCCGCCGCCATCGACGACGAGTGGGTGGCCGACATGGACAAGCGCGGCTTCAAGGGCGCGCAGCTGTTGTCCAGCGCCAAGGCGCTGATCGCCAAGCACGGCCGCGGCTGAGGCTGCCCGGGGCCGGCCCTGCCGGCCCAGGCTCTCAGATCGGCTGCGTGCGCTCGAGCAGCCAAGCCCGTGCCGCAGCGTGTTCAGCCGCCGCCAGACGCGGCGCGAGGCGCTCGCGCACGGTGGCGTGGTAGGCGTTGAGCCAGTCCCGCTCGTCGGCGCGCAGCAGGCTGCGGTCGATGCAGCGCGTGTCGATCGGGCACAGCGTGAGCGTCTCGAACTCGAGGAACTCGCCGAAGCCGGGGCCGCCGTCTGTGCTCTCGGGGGTGCTCGCCGGCACGTTGAGCACCAGGTTCTCGATCCGCACGCCCCAGCGGCCCTCGCGGTAGACGCCAGGCTCGATGCTGGTGATCATGCCTGGCTCCATCGCCATCTCGGGCGTGGGCAAGGCCTTGCTGATGCTCTGCGGGCCCTCGTGCACGGCCAGGAAATAGCCTACGCCGTGGCCGGTGCCGTGACCGAACTCGATGCCTTCGGCCCACAGCGGCGCGCGCGCCAGGGTGTCGAGCATCGGGCTGGGCGTGCCACGGGGGAAGCGCGCCCGGCTGAGGTTCATGGTGCCCTTGAGCACCAAGGTGTAGTCGCGCTTCATCGCCGCGCTGACCGTGCCGATGGGCCACACCCGGGTGATGTCGGTGGTGCCGCCGAGGTACTGGCCGCCGCTGTCGATGAGCAGCAGGCCGTCGCCCTCGATGACCGCGTGGTGTTCGGCCGTGGCCCGGTAGTGCGGCATGGCACCGTTGGCGTTGAAGCCGGCGATGACCGAAAAGCTCAGGCCCATGTAGCCCGGGCGCCGGGCGCGCTCGGCGCTCAGGCGCTCGTCCACCGTGAGCTCGGTGATGCGTTCGCCGCGGGCCATCGCCGCCTCGAACCAGGCGTAGAAGACGCACATCGCCACGCCGTCCTCGACCATGGCCTCACGCACGTGGGCGGCCTCGGCGGCGTTCTTGCGGCTCTTCAGAAGGGTGCTCGGATTGACCGCTTCCATGACGCTCACGCCCGCGCCCACCGCCTGGCGCAGGCCCAGCGTCACCCGTTTGGGGTCGACGAGCAGCGTGCTGCCCGCGGGCAAGTCCGCCAGCGCCGCCGCCGCTGCCCCGTAGGGCGCCAGCGCGATGCCGTCGGCGGCCAGTGCCTCGGCCAGCACCGCGTCGATCTTGCCTTCACCGACGAACAGCCTGCCCTTGGGCGCCGCGGCCGTGGCGTCGAGCAGCAGGTGGCCCAGGAACACCGGGTTGTAGGTGACGTCGCTGCCGCGCAGGTTGGTGATCCAGGCGAGATCGTCGACCGTGCTCACCAGGTGATGCGTGGCGCCATGGGCGTGCAGCGCCTGCTGCACGGCATCCAGCTTGGCGCTGCGCGGCGTGGTGGCGTGCGGCGCCCGGTGCTCGAATACGGGCTGCGGCGGCAGCGCTGCGCGCTCGGGCCAGATGCGGTCGACGAGGTCAAGGTCGGTGCGCAGCAGCACACCGGCTGCAGCCAGCGCGCGCTGCAGCGCGGCGTGGTGACCCAAGCCCAGGACCTGGCCGTCGACGGCGATCGTCGCGCCGCGCGGCAGCTCGCGTGCCAGCCAGTCCACGTGCGCGAACGAGGTCCCGGTGGCGATCTTCTCGAGGTGGATGCCGGTGCCGGCCAGTTCAGCCTCGGCCTGTGTCCAATAGCGACTGTCGGCGAACACCCGGGCGTCTGAGCCCGTCACCACCAGCGTGCCCATGCTGCCCGTGAAGCCCGACAGCCACTGCCGCGCCTGCCAACGTTCGGGCAGGTACTCGCTCAGGTGGGGGTCGGCGCTGGGCACCAGCACGGCCTGGACGCCGGCCTCGGCCATGACCTCGCGCAGGTGGGTCAAGCGCAGGCGGATCGGGGAGGTGCGGGTGTCCATCGGAGGCGTCCTCGGCAGCGGGCAGGCTGGACGCTCATTCTAGGAGCGGGGTCTGCCGTGCCGCTCAAAGGTCGGTGCGCAAGCGCCAGATCTCGGGGAACAGCACCACGTCGAGCATCTTGCGCAAGTAGCTCACGCCACCCGTGCCGCCGGTCCCGCGCTTGAAGCCGATCACGCGCTCCACGGTGGTGAGATGGCGAAAGCGCCACAGGCGAAAGGCGTCTTCGAGGTCGGCGAACTCCTCGCCGAGCTGGTAGAGATCCCAGTGCTCGCGCGGCGCGCGGTAGACCTGCAGCCAGGCGGCCTCGACCTCGCGGCTGTCGGTGTACGGCCGCGTCCAGTCGCGCTCCAGGTGGCTGGAGGGCACCGGCAGGCCGCGGCGGGCCAAGAGCCGCAACGCTTCGTCGTACAGGCTCGGCGCGGTGTAGGCTGCGTCGACCGCGGCCAGCAGGTCGGGCCGGTGCGCGTGCGGGCGGCGCATCGCGGCCTTCTTGTTGCCAAGCCGGAACTCGATGCAGCGGTACTGCCAGCTCTGGAAGCCGCTGCTCTTGGCCAGCGAGGCGCGGATCGCGCTGTACTCGGGCGGCGTCATCGTCGCCAGCACGTCCCAGGCCTGCACGAGCTGCTCCATGATGCGGCTCACGCGCGCCAGCATCTTGAAAGCCAGAGGAAGGTCGTCGGCGGCCACCGCGCCGATGGCCGCGGCCAGCTCGTGCAGCATCAGCTTCATCCACAGCTCGCTGGTCTGGTGCTGAACGATGAACAGCATCTCGTCGTGCGCGCCGCTCAGCGGGTGTTGGGCACCGAGCACGGCGTCGAGGTGCAGGTAGTCGCCGTAGCTCATGCTGCCGGCAAAGTCGAGCTCGGCGCCGTCGACCGAGGCCGGGTCCTCTTGGTGAATCGGGCAGCCGCTCATCACGTCACCGCGTGGCGCTGGTTGAACCCGGGGTGACGCCATTCATCCTGCTCGAGCACCGCCCGCAGGTGCTCGGCGGCGTCGAAGGCGTCCACGTGCCGCAGGTACAGCGGCGTGAACCCGAAGCGCAGGATGTCCGGCGCGCGGAAGTCGCCGATCACGCCGCGCGCGATGAGCGCTTGCACCACGGGGTAGCCGATGCTCGCGTGGCTGAAGCTGACCTGGCTGCCGCGCTCGGCATCGGTCGTGGGCGAGGCCAGCGTCAGGCCCGGGCAGGTGGCCGTCACGCGCTCGGCGAAGAGCCGGGTCAGGGCCAGGCTCTTGGCGCGCAGTGCGGCCATGCCGCCCAGCGCTTCCGCGGCGAGCACCGTGTCGACGCCGCACTCCAGCGCCGCCAGGCTCAGCACGGCCGGGGTGCCGCATTGGTAGCGCGCGATGCCCGGCGCCGGCCGGTAGCCGGGGGTGAACTCGAAGGGCGCGGCATGCCCGATCCAGCCTGCCAGAGGCTGCCAGAAACGACCAACGTGCCGCGGGTGCGCCCACACGAAGGCCGGCGCACCGGGCCCGCCGTTGAGGTACTTGTAGCCGCAGCCCACCGCGAAGTCCGCACCTGTGGCGCTCAGGTCCACCGGCACGGCGCCGGCACTGTGGGCCAGGTCCCAGATCGTCAGCGCGCCCGCGGCATGCGCTGCGGCTGTCAGGGCGGCCATGTCGTGCATGCGTCCGGTGCGGTAGTTCACGTGCGTGAGCATCAACACAGCGCAGCGCGCATCCAGCGCCGCCGAGATGTCGTTAGGGCCTTCGGGATCCACCAGCACCAGCTCGAACCCGTGCTGCCGCGCCAGGCTTTCGGCGATGTACAGGTCGGTGGGGAAGTTGCTGCGCTCGCTGACGATGTTGCGGCGCGCGGGACGGCCTTCGCCGGCATCCTCCCGCACGATCGCCAGCGCCGCCGACAGCACCTTGAACAGGTTGACGCTGGTGGAGTCGGCCACCACCAGCGTGCCGGGGTCGGCGCCCACCAGCTGCGCGATCTTGTCGCCCACGCGTGCAGCCAGATCCAGCCAGCCGGCGCTGTTCCAGCTGCGGATGAGGCCCACACCCCACTCCTGCTGCACCACCTGCTGCAGGCGCGCGGCGGTGGCGCGTGGCAGCACCCCCAGCGAGTTGCCGTCGAGATAGATCAGCCCCTCGGGGAGGTGGAACAGATCGCGCAGCGGCGCCAGCGGGTCGGCGGCGTCCAGGGCCAGGGCGTCTTGTCGGTTCATGGCAGTTTGCGCAACACGGCGCGCACGGGCGAGGCGCAGGCCGTGGTGAGTTTCAGGGGCAGGGCAATGAGCTCGTAGTCGCCCTCAGGCACCTCATCGAGCAAGAGGTTCTCCAGCACGCGCAGGCCGCGGCGGCGCAGCACCTGGTGGGCGTCCAGCGTCTTGCTGCTGGCGGGGTCGACGCTCGCGCTGTCGATGCCCACCAGCACCACGCCGGCATCGGCCAGCTGTTCGAGGGTCTCGGGCGCGAAGGCGGGCAGGGCGTCGTCGAAGCGGTCCTGCGGCATGCGCTCGTAGGTGCGCACCAGCACCCGCGGCGGCAGTCCGTGCATCGCGTGGGCCAGGTGCGCGGGCCGCACCAGCGGCGCTCGGCCGATGGCGTGGATGACGCGGCAGCGGCCCAGGTAGGGCGCCAGCGGCAGCTCACCGACGGCGGCGCCGGCATTGTCGTAGTGCAGGGGCGCGTCGGCATGGGCGCCGGTGTGCGGGCTGAGCGTCAGCGTGCTCACGTTCACCGGGCAGCCGGGTCCGATGCGTGCCGGCCATAGCAGCGCAAACGGCGTGTCGCCCGGGAACACCGGGCTGCCGGCGGCGACCGGTGGTGAGATGTCCCAGAGCTGTGTCATGGGCGCGACCGTACTGCGGCTGGGGCCGGCGTGGTGTCGGTTTTTTCAGACAGCGCCGCGGCGACGGCAGGCCCTGCTCCGGGTCAGTCCGGTGCCCACGGCTGCCGCCCGCGGCCTACAGTGCCAGACATGCCCAGCGCCCATGTCGACCGCTACGTGATCGATCGGTTGCCGCCGCCGGACGCGCTGCCGCGCTTCGTGTTCGACGGCCCGACGCTGCAGTTCCCGCCGCAGATCAACGTGGCGCAGGCGCTGCTGTTGCGCCACCGCGGCACGGCGCAGGGCTCGCGGCCCTGCATCTTCGGCAACGCGCCCGACGGCGCACCCATCGCATGGAGCTACGACGATCTCGCCGACCGCGCAGCGCGCATCGCCCATGTGCTGGTGCGGCAGCTGGGTCTGGTGCCTGGCGAGCGCGTGCTGCTGCGCGGCGCCAACAGCCCGATGCTGGCAGCCTGCTGGTTCGGCGTCGCGATGGCCGGCGGCATCGCAGTGGGCACGATGCCGCTGCTGCGCGCGCGCGAGCTTGCCGGCCTCATCGACAAGGCCCGCATCCGCCTGGCGCTGTGCGATGCGCGCCTGCACGACGAGCTGCACGCGGCGCTGCTGCAGTGCCCCACGCTGCAGGCGCTGCGCTGCTTCAACACCGGCGACCTTGAGGCTGCGATGGCTGCCGCCCCCAGCGCCGCCGAGGCCGTGGACACCGCGGCCGACGACCCGGTGCTGATCGCCTTCACCTCCGGGACCACCGGCCAGCCCAAGGCGGCGGTGCACGCCCACCGCGACCTGCTGGCCGCCGCCGCCTGCTGGCCCGTGCACGTGCTGCGCGCCGGGCCCGACGATCGCGCCATCGGCAGCCCGCCGCTGGCCTTCACGTTTGGGCTCGGCGGGCTGCTGGTGTTCCCGCTGGCGGCCGGCGGCAGCACGGTGCTGGTGGAGAAGGCCACGCCGGATGCACTGCCAGCGGCCATCGCCGCGCACCGCGCCACCATCTGCTACACCTCGCCCACGGCCTATCGTGCGATGGCGCCGCAGCTGGCGGGGCACGATCTGTCCAGCCTGCGCCAGTGCGTCAGCGCCGGCGAGGCGCTGCCCGCGGCCACCCGCACGCTGTGGCGGCAGGCCAGCGGCCTGGAGATCATCGATGGCATCGGTTCTACCGAGATGTTCCACATCTTCATCTCGGCACGCGCAGACCAGGCCCGCGGCGGCGCCACCGGCTACCCCGTGCCTGGCTACGAGGCTGCCATCCTCGACGACGCCGGCCAGCCGCTGCCGCCCGGCCGGGTGGGGCGCCTGGCGGTACGCGGGCCCACGGGCTGCCGCTACCTCGACGACGCGCGCCAGGCCAGCTACGTGCAGCACGGCTGGAACCTCACCGGCGACGCCTATCTCGTGGACCCCGCCGACGGCCAATACGTCTACCAGGCTCGCACCGACGACATGATCATCTCCGGCGGCTACAACATCGCCGGCCCTGAGGTCGAAGCGGCGCTGCTGCTGCACCCGGCAGTGGCCGAGTGCGGCGTGGTGGGCAAGCCCGACGAGGCACGCGGCATGATCGTGGCGGCCTTCGTCGTGCTCAAGCCCGGCCACACGGGCGATGCCGCCTTGGCTGCGGCGCTGCAGGACTTCGTCAAGCAGACCATCGCACCGTACAAGTACCCGCGCGAGCTGCAGTTCCGCAGCAGCCTGCCCCGAACCGAAACGGGCAAGCTGCAGCGCTTCCGGCTCAAGCAGGAGGCGGCGGGTTTGGGCCCCTTGGGCGCGCTGCCGCTCCACGGCTAGGAGTCTGCGCGGCGGAACCGGGCAGTTCCTGATAACGGGTGACAAGGTGCGTGCGTTGATGGGGCGTGGCCATGCGGGCTGCCGCAGCGAAGACCACCTCAAGCGTGCGCCGATCGGGCGGGTGGACGCACTCGGCCGGGAAGGCAAGGAGCACGCCGAGATCGACGCCGGCAGTACCCGCACACCGCGGCGATGGCGGCCAGGCTCAAGACCGAAGAGGGCCGGGTGGCCTACCGCAAGAGCAAGTGGATCGCCGTGCCGCCCAACGGCTGGATCAAGAACGTGCTGGGGTTCCGGCAATTCAGCATGCGGGGGCTGCACCGGATGCGGGCCGGGTGGAAGCTCGTGTGCATGGCGCTGAGCCTGCGGCGCATGGCGGTGCTGAGCGCAGGCTGAGCGGCGCAGAACAGCTCGTGAAGCTGGCTGGAGCCTGCCTCGCGGAGGGAGGCTGGAGGGTGCGGTGCAACATGCTGGAGCGCCCTCTCGGAGGGGGCTCGAGGGAGCCGCCCACGCTCCTAGCCAGTAGCCCGCGCGACGCCCTGGAGCGAACGAAAGTATCTGCATGATGGCGCTGCTGAGCGAGGAGAAGATCCGCCACCTGCCGGTGGTTGGAAGACCGGATCGCCGTCCGCGTAGAGACGATCGCGCAGATCGAGAGCCACAGCCACGCCTGATGCGGTCATTGGCTGGCGTCGGATTGCCGCGGGCGTCCGTCCGCGGCGCTCTCGCTTGGTATCCTCGCCTTCTCATGACCGAACAAGTTGGACGCGAAGAGGTTGGCCTCGAGATCGAGCGCGAGGTGCTGCTTGTGGCCTTGCGCAATTCCGGGCAGTCCGTCGCCCTGCTGATGGCCGCAGTGCTCTTCATGGCCTGGCTGGGCTGGCACGTCGATCAGCCGTCGGTGGCGCTGCTCGTGCTGGTGCTGGGCAGCGCAGTCTCTGCGTGGCGGTGGCGCATCTCCGCGCGCTGGAGCGCCAGAGCCGAACATCCACCCCAAGACATCGCCGCGGCGATCCGTCAGCTTGAGGCCAACGCGCTGGGCGTGGGGGTGATGTGGGGTGTCGTTACGGTGTTCGTGTATCCGCTGCTTCAAGGCCCGCTGGCCTCGACCTATGTCGTTGCGATGACCGGCTCGGTGGCCGTGGCAGCCCTGTTCATGGCAATGGCCGGACGTGCGTTCAAGATCCTGCTGGCCTGCCAGGTCCTGACACTGGCGCTGGTGTCGCTGTTCGTGCCGTCGGTGCAGTCGCCGCCGATGGCGGTGCTGGCGGTGTTGACGGGGGTGACGCTGCTGCGCGCCACGCGCGAGTTCCGCGAAGTCACCCTGGCCTCGCTGCGCGACCGCCGGGCCGCCGAGCACACGCGCCGCTCACTGGAAAGGGCCGTCGAAGAGGCGCGCGCCGCCGATGCCGCCAAGAGTCAGTTCCTGGCCACCATGAGCCATGAGATCCGTACCCCGATGAACGGGGTCCTGGGTGCCATGGACCTGCTGCGCGAGACGCCTCTGGACAGCCGCCAAACACGGCTGGTGCGCACCGCCTCACAGTCGGGCGAGTCGCTGATGGAGATCCTCAACGACGTCCTAGACCACTCCAAGATCGAGGCCGGCAAGCTGGTGCTGATGCCATCGCCGACCTCGTTGCATTCGGTAGCGATGTCGGCAGCGGCGCTGTTCCGTGCTCGCGCTGAGACCAAAGGGCTGGCCCTGAACCTGCAGATCGAGGATGACGTGCCCGACGGCGTCATCACCGACGGTCCTCGCCTGAAGCAGGTGCTGCTCAACCTGCTGAGCAACGCCGTCAAGTTCACCGAGCGGGGCGGCATCACGCTGAAGCTGACCCCGCAGGCGCGCGAGCCGAATGCCGTGCGCGTGCGCTTCGAGTTCCAGGACAGCGGAGTGGGCATTCCGGCTGCCGAACTCGACCGTGTGTTTCATCCCTTCACGCAGTTTGGCGGCACGCGTTCGGGGCTGGCGGGTGGCACCGGGCTTGGGCTGTCGATCAGCCAGCGCATCATCGAGGCCCTGGGCGGCCGCATCGAGGTGAGCAGTCGCGTCGGGGCAGGCTCGAGCTTCTGGTTCACACTGTTCCTGCCCTTGGCGCCCGAGGCGCCGCCACGTCCCTCGGACAGCGACTTCGCGGCAATTGACAGCCAAGACCGTCTGGAAGGGGTGGTGATGCTGGTGGAAGACAACGAGGTCAACCGCCTCATCGGCATCGAGATGTTGCGCAGCTTTGGCCTCGACGTGCAGGTGGCCCACGACGGACAGCAGGCGCTTCAACTGCTGGAGCAGCACCGGGTCGATCTGGTGCTGATGGACATCGGCATGCCGCTGCTCGACGGTCACGAGGCGACCCGTCGGCTGCGCGAGCGCGAGCAGCGCCTGAAGCTGCCGCGCGTGCCGGTGGTGGCGCTGACCGCCTTCGCGTTCGAGAGTGACGCCGCCAAGGCGTTGGACGCCGGCATGGACGCCCACTTGGCCAAGCCGTACTCGCGCCAGCGGCTGAAGGAGATCGTGCAGCGCTGGCTCTGACGCTCAGTCGCCGTTGCGGTGCTGGTGCAGCATCAGCAGGCCGTCGAAGACCAGGCTGTCGACGACCTCGAAGCGCAGATCGGTGATGCCCGAGAGTTTTTGCGCGGCGCCGCCGGTCATCAGCAGAAGCGGTTCAGCCCCGGTGCGTTCGCGCAGGCGTCGCGCCTGGCGCTCGATGGCACCAGCCATGGCGTTGCTGCCGCCGCTCATCAGCGCATCCGAGGTGTTGGTCGGGAAGTCCACCACCTCGCCGGTGGGCACCTTCAGGCCCGCAGTGCCCATCTCGAGCGCGCGTTGCATGAGGCCGAAGCCGGGCAGGATGAGCCCCCCGAGAAAGCGGCCGGCGGCGTCGAGCGCGTCCACCGTGACGCAGGTGCCTACCATGACCACCAGCGCCGGCCGCGCCGGCCCGCGCAGCAGCAGGTGCCAGCGCGCGCCGGCCAGCGCCACCCAGCGGTCGGCGCCCAGGCGGGCGGGGTGGTCGTAGCCGTTGACGAGGCCGGCTTCCTCGGGCTTGGCCACCACCCAGCGGGGCTCCAGGTCCCAGAGTTCCATCTGTTCCTCGACGCGGCGGCGGACGTGGTCGCCCGCGACGATGCAGCCCAGCATGGCTTGCGGTGGCGGCAGAGGCTTCCAGTGGCGTTCGGCAAGCTCGTCGATCGTCTCCAGGAACACCGCGCCCTGGTGCAAAGGCTCCGCGCCCGGGCGCGGCGCGCCGAACAACGCCCATTTCAGGCGCGTATTGCCGCAGTCGATGGCCAGGAACATGGGCCGCAAGGCTAGCAGGGCCGGCCGGGGTGTCCATGGCATCATCGCGGATTGACGTTTACGTCAACGTCAGACGCCGACGACCGCCCCCGGAATCGCCCCACGAGACAAGGCCGCGCAATGACCGAGCTCTCTGCCGACTTCAAGGCCCTGGCAGCCTACCGTCCCGCCAACAAGGTGCGCTTCGTCACCGCGGCGAGCCTCTTCGACGGCCACGATGCCGCGATCAACATCATGCGGCGGCTCCTGCAGGCCATGGGCGCCGAGGTTATCCATCTCGGCCACAACCGCAGCGTCGACGAGGTCGTCACCGCCGCGCTGCAGGAAGACGTGCAGGGCATCGCCATCAGCAGCTACCAGGGTGGGCACCTCGAGTACTTCAAGTACATGGTCGAGCTGCTGCGCGAGCGCGGCGGCGGCCACATCCAGGTGTTCGGCGGCGGCGGCGGCGTCATCGTGCCGGCCGAGATCCGTGAGCTGCATGCCAGTGGTGTGGCCCGCATCTACAGCCCCGAAGACGGCCAGCGCATGGGGTTGCAGGGGATGATCGGCGAGATGCTGATGCGTTGCGACCTTGACCTCTCGCCACGCGCGCCGGCTGACGCCTCGGCGCTGCAGGGCCATACGCCCGGTGCCTGGCGCGCGCTGTCGCAAGCCATCACGGCCCTTGAGAACGGGCGGGCGCCGGCGGGGCTCAAGGCCTCGCTCGAGTCGGCGGTGACGGCTGCCGCGCGATCGGTACCCGTGCTGGGCATCACCGGTACCGGCGGCGCCGGCAAAAGCAGTCTCACCGACGAACTCATCCGCCGTCTGCGGCTGGATCAGGATGACGAGCTGCGCATCGCCGTCATCAGCATCGACCCGAGCCGGCGCAAGAGCGGCGGCGCGCTGCTGGGCGACCGTATCCGCATGAACGCCATCGGGCCGTGGCACAGGCCGGCCGGCCAGGACGGCATTGCGGATCCGGGCGTGCGCGTCTTCATGCGCAGCATGGCCACGCGCGACTTCGGCAGCGAGATCAGCCAGGCTCTGCCCGATGTGCTGGCCGCCTGCAAGGCCGCCGGCTTCGACCTCATCGTGGTCGAGACCTCCGGCATCGGCCAGGGCGACGCCGCCATCGTGCCGCTGGTGGACGTGCCGATGTACGTGATGACGCCGGAGTTCGGCGCTGCCAGCCAGCTCGAGAAGATCGACATGCTCGACTTCGCCGAGTTCGTGGCCATCAACAAGTTCGACCGCAAGGGTGCACTCGACGCACTGCGCGACGTGGCCAAGCAGGTGCAGCGCAACCGCGAGGCGTGGACACGCAGGCTCGAGGACATGCCGGTTTTCGGCACCATGGCCAGCCGCTTCAATGACGACGGCGTGACGGCGCTGTACCAGGCGCTCAAGCTGCGGCTGGCCGAGCTGGGCCTGCCGTTGAACGACGGGCGGCTGCCCCTGGTGGCTACGCGACACAGCTCTTGGGAGCGGCCCATCGTGCCGCCGGCGCGCGTGCGCTACCTGGCCGACATTGCCGACACCGTGCGGGGCTACAAGCTGCGTGCCCGGCGCCAGGCCGCGCTGGCGCGCGAGGTGCAGCAGTTGCGCGAAAGCAGTCGCATGCTCGCCGAGGCCAACCCCGAGAAGCACCGCGCGCGCGACGCGCTCGCTGAGCTGGCTGCGCAGCGCGAGGCGCAGCTCGACGTCACGTCGCGCCAGCTGTTGGCGCAGTGGCCGGCCATGCAGCAGGCCTATGCGGGCGACGAGCACGTCGTGAAGATCCGCGACAAGGAGATCCGCACCGGCCTCGTGCACACCACACTGAGCGGCAACAAGATCCGCAAGGTCGCGCTGCCAAGCTACGAGTGCCACGGCGAGTTGCTGAAGTGGCTGCTGCTGGAGAACGTCCCCGGCAGCTATCCTTACACCGCCGGCGTCTTCGCCTTCAAGCGCGAGGGCGAGGACCCGACGCGCATGTTCGCCGGCGAGGGTGACGCCTTCCGCACCAACCGCCGCTTCAAGGTGGTCAGCGAGGGCATGCCGGCCAAGCGCTTGTCCACCGCCTTCGACAGCGTCACGCTCTATGGCCACGACCCGGACCCGCGCCCGGACATCTACGGCAAGGTCGGAAATTCGGGCGTGAGCATCGCCACGCTCGACGACATGAAAGTGCTGTACTCGGGCTTCGACCTCACGGCGCCGAACACCAGCGTCAGCATGACGATCAACGGCCCGGCCCCCACGATCCTGGCGATGTTCATGAACGCTGCCATCGACCAGAACCTGGAGAGGTTCCGCAGCGACAACGGCCGCGAGCCCACCTTGGATGAGGCTGCCAAGGTGCGCGAGTGGACGCTGGCCCACGTGCGCGGCACCGTGCAGGCCGACATCCTGAAGGAAGACCAGGGCCAGAACACCTGCATCTTCAGCACCGAGTTCAGCCTGAAGGTGATGGGCGACATCGCCGAGTACTTCGTGCACCACGACGTGCGCAACTTCTACTCGGTCAGCATCAGCGGCTACCACATTGCCGAGGCGGGGGCCAATCCGATCAGCCAGCTGGCCTTCACGCTGAGCAACGGCTTCACGTTCGTGGAGGCGTACCTGGCCCGCGGCATGCACATCGACGACTTCGCGCCCAACCTGAGCTTCTTCTTCAGCAACGGCATGGACCCGGAGTACACCGTGCTCGGCCGCGTCGCCCGCCGCATCTGGGCGGTGGCGATGAAGGAGCGCTACGGCGCCAGCGAGCGCAGCTGCAAGCTGAAGTACCACATCCAGACCAGTGGCCGATCGCTGCACGCGCAGGAGATCGCCTTCAATGACATACGCACCACGCTGCAGGCGCTGATCGCGGTCTACGACAACTGCAACAGCCTGCACACCAACGCTTTCGACGAGGCCATCACCACGCCCACCGAGGACAGCGTGCGCCGCGCGATGGCCATCCAGCTGATCATCAACCGCGAGTGGGGCCTGGCGAAGAACGAGAACCCGACCCAGGGCGCGTTCGTCATTGACGAGCTCACCGAGCTGGTGGAGGAGGCCGTGCTCGCCGAGTTCGAGAAGATCGCCGAGCGCGGCGGCGTGCTCGGAGCGATGGAGACCGGCTACCAGCGTGGCAGGATTCAGGAGGAGTCGCTGCACTACGAGATGCTCAAGCACACAGGGGAGCATCCGATCATTGGAGTGAATAACTTCCGCAATCCCAAGGGCGACCCCGTGCCCGAGCACATCGAGCTGGCCCGCAGCACCGAGGCCGAGAAGCGGAGCCAGCTGGCCCGTCTGGCCGATTTCCATGACCGCCATCGGGCCGAAGCGCCAGTCATGCTGCGTCGCCTGCAGCAGGCCGTGATCGAAGACCGCAACGTGTTCGACGTGCTCATGACCGCTGTGCAGGTGTGCAGCCTCGGGCAGATCACGAACGCCCTGTTCGAGGTGGGTGGGCAGTACCGGCGCAGCCTGTAGCCGCGCCGCTCAGGTGCGCACGCGGCGGTCCACTTCGGGCGGCGCGGCACGTCGCTCGATGCCGCTGCGGCGCTCGCCGCCCCAGGCCATCTCGAGCTCAAGGCGCTTGATCTCCTCGACAGCGCCTTCGTCACCCCCGCCGGCCTTGCGCACCTGGGCGCGCGCCAGCCGCTCCATCATGCGCAGATCGCGGTCGGTCAGGCCCATCGCGCTCTCGGCCCACTGGTCGACGATGGCCTCCAGCGACTCTCGCCGGACTGGCGCTGCCATGCGCTGCGCACGCAGCGCGGCGAGTGTGCCGCGGTGGCGCAGATCGACCTCGCGCACCACCCGGTCGATAGCCTGCTCGCCCTCGCCATCGGGGGCCACGAGGTCAATCAGGCGTCGGTACAGCAGTTCCTCCGCGCTGTACAGGTGGCCCGAAAGGATCATCTCGTTGGCCACCGCGAAGCCGGCGCGCCGGATCGTGAAGTCCCAGGCGCCCATGCCCGGGAACAGGTTGAAGAGCACCTCCGGAAAACCGGCCTGTGCGCTCCTCTCGAAGATGATGCGGTGGAACGGCAGCACGCTCTCGAGGCCGCCGCCGAGCGTGTCGCCGGCAGCCATCACCGTGGTGTGCACGCCCAGGGCAGCCGCGTTCTCGAGCCACCACACCATGTCGACGCACTTCATGCCGTAGAGGCGCAGCGAGTCGATGTCGCGGGCGCGCACCAGCAGCACGAACAGCGCAAGGTCGCCGCCGAAGTTGAACACCTTGGGTACGTCGGAGGTCAGGACCAGATGGCGTAGCAGTCCGCGGTTGGCGGCGACGTCGTCGAGCACCCGCTGCATCTCGGTCATCGCAGCCAAGCTGTAGCACTGGATCGGCTTGACCGCCGCGCGCACGCGCAGCAGTGCCAGATCGGGGTGCCACTCCAGGCGGATGGTCTTGTACGGCCGGCCGAGCAGTCCGGCGACGCCGACGGCAGGGGGGGCGGTCATGGGGCCCACGCCTACAGTGCTTCGAGGATGCGCGTGAGATGGTGAAAGTTCACCTGTACCGATTCGACGACGACGTCGCGCGCGCTTTCGTCCGTCACCTGGTTGAGCACCTGACGCAGCTCGGCCATGTGCTGTGAGTCGAGGGTCGCGTGCGAGGCGATGAAGCTCACGCCCCGATCGCCCTCGAGCAGGAGGCTCTCGCGGATCGCACTGGCGAACGGACCGCCGTAAACCGAGGCGATCACTTCCAGCGCATACAGCATCCCCAGCGCCGCCGCCGGGTGGCGCTGCGCGGCCGACCAATGGTTGTAGCCGTTGAGAGCCAGCGTGTGCGCAGACGGCCGGTGGGCCCTTGCGGCTTGGCGCGTCAGGCCCACGGCCTCCAGATCGTCGAGCACCCAGTTCTCGTGCCCGCACTCCTCGTGCATGTGTTCATAGAGGAAGTAGCGCAGCGCGGCATCGGGGTCGTGCGCCGGGCTGCCCAGACGCGCCGCGGCAGCAGCGCACACCGGGTTGAAGTGCCACACCACGTGGTACAGCTCCAGCAGCAGTGCCCGGTAGCGTTCCACGGGCATGCCGTGGGCGACGGCGTCCACCAGCTTGGGGTGGGTTTCGAACGCCCGGCGGTCCTCATCGGTGCGCGAAACGAGATCGGCGAAGAAGGGCAGCATGATCCTCCAGAAAAGAATGACAACCGCACCAACGCCGCCATTGCCCGGCTCCGTTTACGCGGCGTGGGCCCTGCATGCGTTCCAGCCCCGAGTCTATGGCGCATTGAAGCCGAGCGTGCAAGAGTTCACGCTCCTAGAATTGTCGAACGATGTCTTCCCTGCCGCCGCGCCGCCCGATCCGGGAGCTGCCCGACGAGCTGATCAGCCAGATCGCCGCTGGCGAGGTGATCGACCGACCTGCCGCCGTCGTGCGCGAGTTGCTCGACAACGCGCTGGATGCCGGCGCCACCCAGGTGACGGTTCGGCTGGCTGGTGGTGGCGTGCGCCTGGTGGCCGTCGAGGACAACGGTGTCGGCATACCGCCCGAGCAGCTGCCGCTGTCGCTGAAGCGACACGCCACCAGCAAGATCCGCGATCTCGCCGAGCTCGAGCGCGTCGCCACCATGGGTTTTCGGGGCGAGGCGCTGGCGGCGCTGGCCTCGGTGGCCGAGCTGGCGATCACCAGCCGCACGCCCGAGGCACCCCATGCCTGGCGCCTGGCGCCCCGCGGGGCCGAGCTGTCGCCCGCCGCCCGTGCGCCGGGTACAACGGTGGAAGTCCAGGAGCTGTTCTTTGCCACACCGGCGCGGCGCAAGTTCCTGAAGAGCGACGCCACCGAACTCGCGCACGCGCTCGACGTTGCCCGGCGGGCAGCTTTGGCGCGGCCCGAAGTCGGCCTGAACGTCTGGCACGAAGGCCGGCAGATCGCGCAGTGGCGTCCAGCCCCGTGGCCGCAGCGTCTGGTCGATGTGCTCGGCCGCGACTTCGAGACCGCCAGCCGACCTCTGGCGGCCCGGCGCGGCCCGCTGTCGCTGTGGGGCCGCGTCGGCCATCCCGAGTCGGCGCGGGCGCGGGCCGACCTGCAGATCCTGTTCGTCAACGGCCGCTGCGTGCGCGACCGGTTGGTCGGCCAGGCCGTCCGTTCGGCCTACGACGACCAGCTCCACGGGGGGCGACAACCGGCCTGGGTGCTGTTCCTCGAGATCGATCCCGAGCTGGTGGATGTGAACGTGCACCCGGCCAAGGCCGAGGTGCGTTTTCGTGACGGCGGCGCGGTGTTCCAGTCGGTGCGCCAGGCCGTGGTGGAGGCGCTGGCGCCCACGCGGGCGGTGGCGGCGCCGCCGCAGCAGGGGGCCGCGACTTCGCCGGCTGTGCCCCCGGTGGCCTTGCCGGCCTGGCAGCCGGCCCTGGCCTGGGGGCCGCCTCTGCACGCGGCCGAGCCGCCTGGGCGCTGGGTGCCTGCGCTGCAGGCGCTGTCCGAGCCGCTGCCAGCCGCGCCCGCGCCGACAGCGGGCTGTGCAGGCGCCGAGCTGCCGCTGGGCCGCGCCCTGGCTCAGCTCGCGGGTGCCTACGTGCTGGCGGAGAACGCGGCAGGACTGGTGGTCGTCGACATGCACGCAGCCCACGAGCGCATCGTCTACGAGCGGCTCAAGCAGGCCGCCGATGCGGCCGGCGGCTCCGGCGCGGCGCTGCCTTCGCAGCCGCTGTTGATTCCGCACACGCTGGCGGCCACGCCGGCCGAAGTGGCGGCCGCCGAGGCCCATGTCGAGTCCTTGCGGGCCTTGGGCCTGGACGTGGGCCCGCTTGCCGCCGGCACGCTGGTGGTGCGCAGCCGGCCGGCGGCCCTGCCCGACGCTGACCTCACCGAGCTCGTGCGCGCCGTGCTGAGCGAGTTGGCCGAGCTCGGCGGCAGCCTTGTCGTGCAGCGTGCCCGCGACGAGTTGCTTGGCACGATGGCCTGCCATGCCGCCGTGCGCGCCAACCGCCGCCTCACGCTGCCCGAGATGGACGCGCTGCTGCGCCAGATGGAAGCCACCGAGCGCAGTGACACCTGCAACCATGGCCGCCCGACCTGGCGCCAGGTGACGCTGAAGGAACTCGACGGATTGTTCCTGCGCGGCCGCTGAGGCCCCCGCGTCAGCGCCCGGCGCGCAGCCGCCGCCGCCGTTTGGCGCGCACGCGCCAGTGCCACACGCCATTGACGAGCAGGTAGGCCAGCAGCGAAGAGCCGACCGCGAAGATCACCGTGCCCACCACCAGCGGCCGGCCGACCTCGCGCAGGGTCTGGCCCCAGCGCTGCCACCAGGGACGCGGATCGGGCGGCGGTGCCGCGGCCTCGGCCGCCTGCGCCGCTGGCAGCGGCGTGGCTGCGCTCAGCAGCGCCGGGCGCTCGGCCTCGTCGGTCGATGTGCCCAGCACCCAGCCGCCGAGCTTCCAGGCGCCGTAGTAGACCGGGGCGAAGGTCGGCGGCGTGTTCACCAGCGTCGCCACCACCGCCACCGGGACGTTGCAGCGCAGGAGCACGCTTACCGCTGCCGACAGCGGGATCTGCGCAATCGGTGTGATGAAGGCGAAGAACGCCCCGACCGCAGCGCCGAGCGCGACGCCGCGCCGCGACAGGTGCCAAAGCCGGGGATGCAGCAGCCGGGGTCCCAGCCAGCGCAGCCAGCGGTTGGTCGCCATGGCCTCGGGCGTGGGCATCAGGCGGCGAAGCCGGTCCATCATGAGCACGCGACTCTTGTCTTCACGTGCTCTCAGGCCGCCAGCAGCTGCCGCAGCACGAAGGGCAGGATGCCGCCGTGGCGCAGGTAGGTCACCTCGATGGGCGTGTCGATCCGCAGCGTCACGGTCACTTCGCGCACCGAACCGTCGGCGCGTGTGATCACCAGCGTCGCGTCGCCTTGCGGCCTGATCTCCTGGTCGACGCGGACGTCCACGGTTTCTGCGCCCGTCAGTCCCAGGCGTTGCCAGCTCTCGCCGGGCTTGAACTGCAGCGGCAGCACGCCCATGCCCACGAGATTGCTGCGGTGGATGCGCTCGAAGCTGCGCGCCACCACCGCGCGTATGCCCAGCAGCGCCGTGCCCTTGGCCGCCCAGTCGCGGCTGGAGCCGGTGCCGTATTCCTCGCCCGCGAACACCACCGTCGGCGTGCCTTCGGCCTGCCAGGCCATGGCGGCGTCGTAGATGGGCAGCTGCTGTCCGTCCTTCAGCGTGTAGCCGCCCTCGACGCGCGAGCCGTCGGGGCCCGGTGGCAGCATGAGGTTCTTCACGCGCACGTTGGCGAAGGTGCCGCGCATCATCACCTCGTGGTGGCCGCGGCGCGCGCCGTAACTGTTGAACTCAGCCGGCGCCACGCCTTGCGCCTGCAGCCACAGGCCGGCCGGCGTGCCGGGCTTGAAGCTGCCCGCCGGGCTGATGTGGTCGGTGGTGATGGAGTCGCCGAAGAGCGCCATGATGCGCGCGCCGCGCACACCGGTCTCCCTCGTCGGCGGGTCCATCGCAAAGCCTTCGAAGAACGGCGGCTCGGCGATGTAGGTGCTGGCCGGCCAGGTGTAGACCTCGCCCTCCACGCCCTGGATCTTCTGCCAGAGCTTGCCGGGCTCCTGGCGCACCTTGCCGTAGCTGCGGCGGTAGGCCTTGCCGTCCATGGCGTGCGTCATCAGCGCGTGCACTTCGTCGCTGCTGGGCCAGATGTCGCCCAGGTAGACCGGCCGGCCCTTCTTGTCAAGGCCCACCGGCTCGGTCATGAGGTCCTTCAGCACCGTGCCGGCCAGCGCATAGGCCACCACCAGTGGTGGGCTGGCCAGGAAGTTGGCCTTCAGATTGGGGTGGATGCGGGCCTCGAAGTTGCGGTTGCCGCTGAGCACCGCGGCGCATACCAGGTCGTTGGCGGTGATGGCCTCGTTGAGGGCCGGTGTCAGGTCGCCGGCGTTCCCGATGCAGGTGGTGCAGCCGTAGGCCGCCACCGCGAAGCCCAGCTTCTCGAGGTAGGGCAGCAGGCCGGTCTTCTCGAGGTACTCGGTGACGATGCGCGAGCCGGGCGCCAGACTCGTCTTGACGTGTGGCGCCACGCGCAGGCCCGCCTTGACGGCCTTCTTGGCCAGCAGCCCGGCGGCGAGCAGCACGCCGGGGTTGCTGGTGTTGGTGCAGCTGGTGATGGCGGCGATGAGCACGTCGCCGTTCTTCAGCGCCAGGCCATCGGCCGTGGCCACAGGCGTGGTCAGTCTGGCGGCCGGCTGGTTGAAGCCGTTGGCGGCGGCCGGGGCGCTGAACAGTTCGGTGAAGGTCTGCTTGACGTGGCCGATCTCGATGCGGTCCTGCGGGCGCTTCGGCCCGGCCAGCGACGGTGCCACCGTCGACAGATCGAGACGAATGACGCGGCTGTAGTCGATGTCGGCGGCAAGCGGCACGCCAAACATCTGCTGCGCCTTGAAGTAGGCCTCGAAGGCCTCGATCTCGCTGCGTCTGCGGCCGGTGCCCTTGAAGTAGTCGAGCGTCTTCTCGTCAACGGGGAAGAAGCCCATGGTCGCGCCGTACTCGGGCGCCATGTTGGCAATGGTGGCGCGGTCGGGCAGGCTCAGCGTGCGCGTGCCCTCGCCGCAGAACTCGACGAACTGGCCCACCACCTTCTCGCGGCGCAGGATTTCGGTGACCGTGAGCACCAGGTCGGTGGCCGTCACGCCCTCGCGCAGCACGCCCGTGAGCTCGAAGCCCACCACGTCGGGCGTCAGGAAGTACACCGGCTGGCCCAGCATGCCCGCCTCGGCCTCGATGCCGCCGACGCCCCAGCCGACCACGCCGATGCCGTTGATCATGGTGGTGTGGCTGTCGGTGCCGACCAGGCTGTCGGGGTAGTACACGGCCCCGGCGCCCTGGCCGGCCGCCGACTTCGACTTGTGCACGCCGCGCGCCAGGTACTCAAGGTTGACCTGGTGGACGATGCCGAAGCCCGGCGGCACGACGCCGAAGGTATCGAAGGCCTGCATGCCCCACTTCAGAAACTCGTAGCGCTCCCGGTTGCGCGAGAACTCGAGCTTCATGTTCAGGTCCAGCGCCTTCGGGCTGCCGAAGTGGTCGATCATCACCGAGTGGTCCACGACCAGGTCCACCGGCACCAGCGGCTCGATGCGCCTGGGGTGCTGGCCCAGGCGCTGCGCCACGTTGCGCATGGCGGCCAGGTCGGCCAGCAGGGGCACGCCCGTGAAGTCCTGCAGCACCACGCGCGCCACGACAAAGGGAATCTCTTCGTTGCGCTCGGCCCTGGGCTGCCAGCGCGCGAGCTGCTCGACGTGCTGCTTCGTCACCCGCTGGCCGTCGCAGTTGCGCAACACGCTCTCGAGCACGATGCGCAGGCTCACCGGCATGCGCCGAACCCCGGGAAACCGCCGCGCCAGGGCTGGCAGCGACCACAGCTGGCCGGTCTTGCCCGAGGCGGTGGTGAAGGATTTCAGCGTGCTGGCGTAGACGTGTGGCATGGGGACTCCCGTCGTGAGGCGCGGACGATTATGCGAACCCGCACCGGCCGGCTGGCACGCCGCCCCTGCCGGCGCGTGCCGGCCGGCGGCCATCGAAAAGGCGGCCCGCAGGCCGCCTTCAATGGGTACGCGAGCGCGGGGCGATCAGCCTTTCTTGGCCCAGGCGCTGCACCAGCCCGGACCGGCCACCTGCTTGGTGCCGAACAGCGGGCAGCCGCCCCAGGGATCGGCAGCCTTGCCCTGGTAGAGGGCGCAGTTGCTGCACTTCTGGTCGTTGGTGTGCTTCGGGAACTTCTTCTTGTCGGCCTTGGTGGTGTCGTGCACATAGCCCAGCGCCACGGCTTGGGGATCTTTCTCGTCAAGACGGGCGGCCTGGGCTTGAGCGCCTGCAGCGGCGGCCAGCGCCGAACCGCAGGCGGCGACTTGCATCAGGAAGACACGGCGATTGCTCTGGGACATGGAATCGTCACTCCGGATTGAGTTGGAGGGTTGGCGGAAAAGCCGCTGGACAAGATAGCGCCGTAAGCGCTCAGGACGCTGCCGACGCGGTCACGCTCAGGCAGCTGTTGCAGCGGCCGAGGCCGCGCAAGCGAGGATCGGGCTTGCCGTCGCCCGTCTTGAAGTTGGCATGGCACTTGATGCACACGTACATCTTCGAACTGGACATCATCGGCTTGACGCCGGGCTCGGCGTGCGGGCGCGCTGCCGTGTACTCGGCCTGCGTCTGGCGCAGCTTGGGGCCCGGCACGGCCGGAGCGGCGGTTGGGGCGGCAGGGGGCGTGCGGGTGGCTGCAGGAGCCGAGGCGGGGGTCGTGGTGCGGCGGGTGGTCATGGCAGCTGGAGGCCGGGCGTGGCGCCCCGGTCGACGCGGAACCCCTATTGTCGTCGCAAACCAAGCTCCAGGCACTCGGGAGTGCCATTGGGGAGTAACAGGCCGGGATTCACATCTTCACGGGATCTCAACCCGAACGGCTTCTGCGCAGACGCCGGACGCGGTCATGGGCCTGGGATGCTCAGGGGTTGACGAGCACCACCTTGCCCATCACCCGCCGGTCGGCCATGCGCGCGTAGGCCTCGCGGATACGGGCCATCGGCCAGGTGGCGTCCAGCACCGGGCGTACCCGGCCCTGGGCGTACCACTGCGCCAGCTGGCCCAGCGCGGCAGCACTGGCCGCCGGTTCGCGCTTGACGAACTCGCCCCAGAACACGCCGACAATGCTGGCGCCCTTGAGCAGCGCCAGGTTCCAGGGCAGCGCCGGGATGGCGCCACCGGCGAAGCCCACCACGAGGTAGCGCCCGCGCCAGGCGATGGAGCGGAACACCGGCTCGGCCAGCTTGTCGCCCACGGGGTCGTAGACGACGTCGGGGCCCTTGCCGCCTGTGAGCGCCTTGAGCGTCTCGCGCACGTCCTGCGTGGCGTAGTTCAGCGTCGCGTCGGCCCCGAGCCGCGTGCACAGGGCGCACTTCTCGTCGGTGGAGGCCGCGGCGATGACGCGGGCGCCCATGGCCTTGGCGATCTGCAGCGCCGCGGTGCCCACGCCGCCGGCGGCCCCCAGCACGAGCACGGTCTCGCCCGCCTTCAGCTGCGCGCGGTCGACCAGCGCGTGGTGCGAGGTGCCGTAGGTGAAGGCGAAGGCCGCCGCGTGCTCCAGCGCAAAGCCAGGCGGCAAGGGCAGCACCTGAGTCGCCTTCACCACGGCGTGCGTGCCGAAGCCCCCGGTGCCGGCGATGGCCGCCACCGGCTGGCCGGGCTTGAGGTGTTGAACGCCGTCGCCGACGGCGTCGACCGTGCCGGCGTACTCGGCCCCGGGTACGAAGGGCAGCGGCGGCTTGAACTGGTACTTGCCCTGAACGATGAGCAGATCTGGGAAGTTCAGGCTCGCGGCCTTGACGGCGATGCGCACCTCGCCCGGGCCCGGCTCGGGGGTGGGCGCCTCGCGCCACGTCAGGGCGTCGACGCCGTCGAGCGTGTCGCAGAACCAGGCATGCATGGACCGTCTCCTTCGGAGGGCGCCGTGTGGCGCGCGCTGGCAACGGATCATACGGAGCGGCCCCGCGGCGTCTGTCACCCGCGCTGCATCGGCGCGCCGCCTTGGCGGTCGTTCTACAGGGCCTGGCGCACGATGGTGGCGGCCAACGCCTGGCGCAGGGTATCGGCGCTGTCGGCCAGGTGGGCGCGCGTCTCGGTGTCGAAACCGCGCGCCCGAGAGGCCGCTTCGAGCCGTGCCAGCAGGGCCCGCGCCTGCTCTCGCAGGTGTCCGCGCACGTCGGCACGCCCCGTGCCCGTGGGTCGCACCACGGCCAGCGACAGGCGGTTGACGTGGTCGCGCTGCAGATCGCGTCGAGCCGAGGGGATCGGTACCCGGCGGTCCAGCTCGCGCCACACCTCGGCGTTCAGCCGGCCGTGCATCTCGCCCAGTGAGAAGGCCTGCCGCGGGTCGTCGAACTTGGGAACACTGTCGAGGATGCGCGTGGCGATCACGTCGGACATCAGGAAGTTCAGCACCGCGCGCTGCAGCTCGAGCAGCCGCTGCTGCACCGAGTAGTCCGTGGGCGCGCCGATCTCGGCGCGGTCCAGGAAGTCCGGTGCCAGCCGCCGCTGCAGCGTGGGGCTCAGCGTCAGGCCGTCGGCGCCGAGTACCGTCTGCAGCATCAGGTTCAACGCCTCGCGCTGTTCGGCGGCGGGCACTGGGGTCAGCGGGTCGCGGCCGCTGCCCGGAAAGTCGCGCAGCGTCCGCAGCGCGCCGATCTGCCTTGCCAGCACGCCCATGGCGCGCGTGGTGTCGGCAATCGCGAAGTTGATCGAGCGGCGCAGCACGGCGTAGTCCCGGTCGGGTGGCAGCGAGCGGGTCTCCTGCCGCTTGAACAGGTCGCGGGCGATGGCGATGCGCCCCTTGGCGAAGGCGATCGGGTCGGCGCCAAGGTCGAGCTGAATCGTCTCGGGGTCGAGCGCGACGACGTTGTCTTCGTCGCTGCCGAAGCCCAGCTCGCGCTCGCTGCTGCGCGCGGCGATGCGCTGCAGTTCGGCGCGCTCGGCCGTCGGCGTGGTGCCCGGTGGCAGCGGCTTGTAGGCGTACTCCACCGCCCAGTAGTCGTAGGGGCCCAGCGTGGTCTGGAAAGCCATGCCGGTGGTCTTGCCCGGCATCGGCAGGTTGATGGCGTTGTACTCCATCACCGAGCCCGAGATGCCGTGGGCGCGCGTGAACTCGGGGTCGGCCAGTTGCGCCTCGGTGTAGGCGCGGCTGCCGCGGAAGTTGTGGCGCAGCCCGAGTGCGTGTCCTACCTCGTGCATGATCACCTCCTTCACGTGGTCGAGCACGAACTGCCGCGCCAGGGGACCATCAGGATCGAGTTCGCCGCGGGCCTCGAGTACGTCGAGCGCGTACACCAGTTGCTCGGCGGCAAGCATGCCGTGCAGGCAGTAACGCGGATCGTGCCGGGTGCCGTCGGCATGCAGCATCGGGGTTGCGGTGTCCGCCGCGCCGGGCAGGGCGGGCGACAGCGCCGGGGGCAGCACGAAAGGCACGGCAAATCCGCCGGCCGGCGCCGCGGCGCGCGGAGAGCCGCCCAGCACCTGCGCACGGAGCACGCGAGCGCCGCGCGCCGACAAGCCCTCGAAGGCGATGTCGGCGTCGAGGATCTCGCCGCTGCGCGGGTCGACATGGCTCGGGCCGATGGCGCCGAACAAGGGCTCGGCGTTCATCATCCAGCGCACCGAGGCGTAGCCAAAGTCCAGCGTGTCCCAGGCGGCGTCGTCAGGCTGCTGCTCGACGCGGAGCGCATTGATGAAGCCAATGCGCTCAAAGGCCCGGTTCCACTCCAGGATCGCGGCACGTACCGTCTCGCGGTAGACGTGCGGCACATTGCGGTCTATCCAGAACGTGATCGGCTTGACCGGCTCGCTCCGTTCGGCTGCCGGGTCCTTCTTTTCCAGGCGCCAGCGGTTCACGTGGCGCTGGCGCGGCGTCAGCTGCACGTCGTCGGAGAAGTCGAGCACGGTGCTCGTGAACAGGCCCACGCGAGGGTCGGCCGGGCGCGGTGCCATCGGTGGGTCAGGCAGGGGCGCCAGCGAGTAGCTCAGGCCGACGAGCATGCTCCGGGAGTCGGGCAGCAAGCGCGGGAGCATCGGCGCAGCGATGCCCGGCGGCGCATTGAGCCCCGGCATCGCGATGCCGGGGGTGTAGAAGTGGGCCTGGGTTTCGACCGTGACCGCCTGGTCGTTGCCGCGTACCGCGGTGATCAGGGAGTTGGCGCGGTCCAGGCCGTAGCCTTGGCGCAGTCCGCGCTGCAGCATCATCCCGACGCCCAGCACATCGGAAAGAAACAGCCCGTTGGCCTCGACGAGGATGCTCTTGCGCTCGGGGTGCGGCTGGCTGGCCACCGGCACGGCGCCGAGCAGGCTGTGCGAGTAGCTGGCCTCCACGGCCCGCGCCTCGGGGGTGCCGGGGCGGGCGCTGACGTCGGTGTTGCGGGCCTGCAGCCGCACCTGGTTGTGCACGCGCACGAACTCCACCACCTGCGGGCCGCCGGCCCCGTTGACCGGGTAGGCCATGAGGCCACCGAGCACGAAGGCCTCGCCGATGCCGCTTTTGATCTTGGGACTCAGCAGGAAGGGCGCGCCGAGCTGCGACGGACGCAGTTCGATCCAGACCTTGTCCTCCCTCTGCCACAGGGTGAGCGGGCCGTCGATGCGGCGCGCGTCGCGCACCACGGTGGCAAAGGGCGGCGGACCACCCGGCGCCGCCGCTCCCCCAGCCGGCGGCTGTGCGCTGGCCGGCACCTGCGCCGTGGCGGCGGGCTGGGCGTTGACCGGGGCCGAGGCAGGCGCCGCCGGCCGCGGCGCCGCCAACGCACTGGTTGCGCGAGACGGTGACTCCGGCACCGTCTTTTGCCCCGGCTTCTCAGGGGCAGCGGGGGCGCCGTCGCCGCCCAGGTGGACGCAGCCTTGCAGCAGCCAGAGGCTGGCTGTCAGCGCCAGCACCAAGGCCAGCGGGCAGTGCGGACCTGGGGCTGTGGCGGCGGACTGGGGCAGGGCAGGCAGGCGCATGGTGTGACGGGCAGGGCTGGCCGCCACAGTGGCGACCGGCCCATCCTACGCCTGCGCCCCGACTCAATCAGTGGATGGGCTTGAAGCGCATCCGCTTCGGGCGCGCACCTTCCTCACCCAGGCGCTTGAGCTTGTCGGCCTCGTACTCCTGGTAGTTGCCCGGAAAGAAGACCCACTGGCTGTCGCCCTCGGCGGCCAGGATGTGGGTGCAGATGCGGTCGAGGAACCAGCGGTCGTGGCTGATCACCATGGCGCTGCCGGCGAACTCCAGCAGCGCCTCCTCGAGCGCGCGCAGGGTTTCCACGTCGAGGTCGTTGCTGGGCTCGTCGAGCATCAGCACGTTGCCGCCCAGCGCGAGCGTCTTGGCCAGGTGCAGCCGCCCGCGCTCGCCGCCAGAGAGCTTGCCCACCAGCTTCTGCTGGTCGTTGCCCTTGAAGTTGAAGCGCCCCAGATAGGCGCGGCTGGGCATCACGAACTGCCCGACGACGATGTTGTCCAGCCCGCCCGAGACGTCTTCCCACACCGTCTTGTCGCCCGCCAGGCTGGCCCGGCTCTGGTCGACAAAGGTGGGCTTGGCCGTCTTGCCGATGATCACCTCGCCGGAATCGGGCTTGTCGCTGCCCTGGATCATGCGGAAGAGGGTCGACTTGCCCGCACCGTTGGGGCCGATGATGCCCACGATGGCGCCCGGCGGCACCTTGAAGCTGAGGTTGTCGATGAGCACGCGGTCGCCGAAGCTCTTGGTGACGTTCTTGAACTCGATGACCTCGTTGCCCAGCCGCTCGGCCACCGGGATGAAGATCTCGTTGGTCTCGTTGCGGCGCTGGTACTCGACGTCGCTCAGCTCCTCGAAGCGCGCCAGGCGCGCCTTGCTCTTGGTCTGGCGCGCCTTGGCGTTGCTGCGCACCCACTTGAGCTCTTCCTTCATGGCCTTGGCGCGGGCGTCCTCCTGCTTCTTCTCGACCTCGAGGCGCTTGTCCTTCTGCTCCAGCCAGTCGGAGTAGTTGCCCTTCCAGGGAATGCCGGCGCCGCGGTCGAGCTCGAGGATCCACTCGGCGGCGTTGTCCAGGAAGTAGCGGTCGTGGGTGATGGCCACCACCGTGCCCGGGAAGCGCTGCAGGAAATGCTCGAGCCACTCCACGCTTTCGGCGTCGAGGTGGTTGGTGGGTTCGTCGAGCAGCAGCATGTCGGGCTTGCTCAGCAGCAGCCGGCACAGCGCCACGCGGCGCTTCTCGCCGCCGGAGAGCTTTCCGATGACGGCGTCCCAGGGCGGCAGGCGCAGCGCGTCGGCGGCCAGCTCGAGTTGCAGGTCGGTGTTCTCGCTGCCGGCAGCGGCGATGATGGCCTCGAGCTCGGCCTGCTCGGCGGCCAGCTTGTCGAAGTCGGCATCCGGCTCGGCGTATTCGGCGTAGACCTGCTCCAGCCGCGCCTTGGCCGCCAGCACGCCGCCGATGCCCTGCTCGACGGCCTCGCGCACGGTCTGCGCCGGGTCGAGCTCGGGCTCCTGCGGCAGGTAACCGATCTTCAGGCCCGGCATCGGCTGGGCCTCTCCTTCGATCTCCTTGTCCAGGCCGGCCATGATCTTGAGCAGCGTGCTCTTGCCGCTGCCGTTGAGGCCCAACACGCCGATCTTGGCGCCTGGAAAGAAGGACAGGCTGATGTCCTTGAGGATCTGCCGCTTCGGCGGCACGATCTTGCCGACGCGGTTCATGGTGAAAACATACTGCGCCATGGGGATGGTTCTCGGAAGGAGGGCGGGGACTGCCGTGATTATCCCCGGGCGCCTTGCGGCCGCACGGCCGCAAGGCGCCTACAATGCGCGTACCGTCGCGACATCCAGTCATCGCGACGCCGTCGATCCGCGACGCAGCCCCCGACCCTCGCGCCTACCCGACTGGTGCATCCGCAACGGATGACAGCAGGCTGCGACACCGGCCCCCAGCGGGCCCCTCCTCATGCATTTCACCGACCTCGGCCTGGCCGAGCCGCTCCTGCGCGCCGTGCGCGACCAGGGCTATGACACCCCCACCCCCATCCAGGCCCAGGCCATCCCGGCCGTGCTCAAGGGCGGCGACCTCATGGCCGGCGCACAGACCGGCACCGGCAAGACCGCCGGCTTCACCCTTCCCATGCTGCACCGCCTGGCCACGCAGCCGACCCAGCGCGACGCCCGCGGCCGGATCGCCATCCGTGCCCTGGTGCTGACGCCCACGCGGGAACTCGCCGCCCAGGTGGAGGAGAGTGTGCGCACCTACGGCAAGTATTTGCCGCTCACCAGCATGGTGATGTTCGGCGGTGTCGGCATGCAGCCACAGATCGACCGCCTGAAGCGCGGCGTCGACATCTTGGTGGCCACGCCCGGCCGCCTGCTGGATCACCACCAGCAGGGCACGCTGGACTTGAAGCACGTGGAGATCTTCGTCCTCGACGAGGCCGACCGCATGCTCGACATGGGCTTCATCCATGACATCAAGAAAGTGCTCGCGGTCCTGCCGGCACAGAAGCAGAGCCTGCTGTTCAGCGCCACCTTCTCCGACGACATCAAGGCGCTGGCTGACCGGCTGCTCAATCAGCCGGCGTTGATCGAGGTGGCGCGCCGCAACGCCACCGCCGACACCATCGCGCAGAAGGTTCACCCGGTGGGCCGCGAGAAGAAGAAGGCACTGCTGGCCCACCTCATCAAGCAGGGCGACTGGCACCAGGTGCTGGTGTTCACGCGCATGAAGCACGGCGCCAACCGGCTGACCGAGTTCCTCAACGACGAGGGCATCAGCGCCATGGCCATCCACGGCAACAAGAGCCAGGGTGCGCGCACCAAGGCGCTGGCCGATTTCAAGAGCGGCGAGTTGCAGGTGCTGGTGGCTACCGACATTGCGGCGCGCGGCATCGACATCGACCAGCTGCCGCACGTGGTGAACTTCGAGCTGCCCAACGTGCCCGAGGACTACGTGCACCGCATCGGCCGCACCGGCCGGGCCGGGGCGCAAGGCGAGGCCATCTCGCTGGTGTGCCTGGACGAAGAGATCTTCCTGCGCGACATCGAGAAGCTCATCAAGCGCAACATCCCGCGCGAGGCGATCGCCGGCTTCGAGGCGCCTTCCGACGAGCGCGCCGAGCCCATCGTGCTGGGCCGCATGACCATCGGCATCGGCGGCACGCGCCGCGGGGGTGGCGGCGGCGGTGGCCGAGGAGGCCGCCCGGGCGGTGGTGGTGCCCAGCCCCGCTCGACGTCGGCGCCGCAGGCGCCGCGTGCCGGCACCGCGCCGCATGGAGGCCGGCCTGCAGGCGCAGGCGGTGGCCGTGGAACCGCCAGGGGCGGCAACCGCGGCCCGGGGGGCGGCGGCCGGCCCGGAGGGCCCTCGCGCCCCGGCGGCAGTTCCGGAGGCCCGCGCCGCTGATTGCGGTGCCGCCGCCGGGCGCTCAGCGCGGCCGCGTACCCGGGTTGTAGCCCGGTGGCAGCACCACGCGAATGGACGGGTCGCGCGGCGCGCGGGCGTTCGGCCAAGCCCACCCAGGTGGCCTCGCCCTTGTTGGTGGAGAGCCCGCCGGCGCGCATCAGCAGCCGGCGGCTATTCCGGTCGACCACCGACACCGCCAGCGCCGTCAGGATGTCGTGCTGGTCGCCCTTCAGCAGACAGTCGCCCATGCCCGTCCGGTACAGCAGCGACCAGCGATTGGCGCCGGCGTGCTGCACCTGTTCGAAGGACACCAGCACCACCACGTTCAGCCGCAGCAGCGCCGCCATGCGGTTGAGGTTCTCGAAGTTGCCGCCCGCCTGCAGGATGGTCGAGGGCACGATCTCGATCTCGCGGACGAAGGGGTCGTCGGCGAAGGTCTTGCGCACGCGGTCGGCAGGCGCAGACCGTCGGGTGGGGCCGGATCCGAGGCGCGTGTCTTCATGGACTCGTGCTGGGCGTATGGGTGGACCCTGGCTACCGGTCTTTCGCTGGACTATGATCCAGATCAAGTCCAGCATCGGATCATCCCGTCCGTCATGAGCGCTGTCCTCGCCCCGCAAGACGCCGGCCCCGCGCCGGTGAGCCCCGATCGCATGGCCGCGGCCGGCCTGCGCGCCTTTGCGCCCATCGCCGAGGCCTGGGGGCTCTCGGTCGAGGAGCAGCTGGCCCTGCTGGGCCGGCCGCCGCGCTCCACCTACTTCGCCTGGCGCAAGGCGCCCGAGCGGGCGGTGCTGCCGCGCGACACGCTGGAGCGCCTGTCCAACCTGCTGGGCATCTGGAAGAGCCTGCAGATCCTGCTGCCCGACGCCGCCGCGGCCGATGCCTGGCTGCGGCAGCCCAACGCGGCCGCACCCTTCGGCGGGCGCAGCGCGCTGCAGCGCATGCTCGCCGGCAACGTGAGCGACCTGCACCTGGTGCGCCGCTACCTCGACGGCGTGCGCGGCGGGGGCTGGTCCTGAGCGGCGCCGCGGCCGGCCCCGCCGTCCGCCGCATCCGCTGGCCCGGGGCCTGCCGCATCGTGCCGACACGGCACCCCTCGGAGAACCTCTTCGACCGCGTCGCCGACGAGGCCGACTTCGAGGCGCTGTACGCGCTGGAGGCCATGACCAACGAGCGGGCGCGCGACGCGCTCGGCGAGATTGAGCGCGTGCCGCGCGCGCAGCGCCGCTACGGCCCCGGCAGCGGCCCCATCATGGCCGCGTTCACGCACGTCAACACCGAGGGCAGCCGCTTCTCGGCCGGGGAGTGGGGCATGTTCTATGCCGCCAAGGAGCGGGACACCGCGGTGACGGAGACGCGCTTCCACCACGCCCGCTTCCTGGCCGCCACGCGCCAGGGCCCGCTGCACCTGCCGATGCGGTTGCTGAGCGTGGCCATCGACGCGAAGCTGCACGACCTGCGCCCTGCCGGCGTGGTGCCGCAGGCGGTGTTCGACCCGGCCGACTACGCGGCGGCACGCGCCCTGGGCGCACGGCTGCGCGCCGGAGGCTCCGAGGGCGTGGTCTACCCCAGCGTGCGCCGGCCGCGCGGCCAGTGTGCCGGCCTGTTCACGCCACGGGGCGCCAGCCGCTGCGTGCACGCGGCCATCCTGCTGTACGCCTGGGACGGCGAGCGCTTTACCGACGTCTACGAGAAGACGGCATGACCGGGGCCGCCCGCGACCGCTTCGACCGGCTGGACGCGCTGCGCGCCGTTGCCATCCTGTGGATGGCGCTGTTCCACTTCTTGTTCGACCTGAACCACTTCGGCTACCTGGAGCCGAGGCAGAACTTCCACCACGGGCTGCCCTGGGTGGCGCAGCGCACGGTCATCGTCAGCCTGTTCCTGTTCTGCGCCGGCCTCGGGGTGGCCGTGGCGCAGGCCCAGGGGCAGTGCGGGGTGCGCTTCTGGCGCCGCTGGGCACAGGTGGCGGGCTGCGCGGTGCTGGTGAGCATCGGCTCGAGCCTGATGTTCCCGCGCAGCTTCATCTTCTTCGGCGTGCTGCACGGCATCGCGGTGATGCTGATCGTGGCGCGGCTGGCGGCGCCTTTGCGGTTCTGGCTGTGGCCGCTGGGCGCGGTGGCGCTGGCGCTGCCGTGGCTGCTGCAGTTCGAGGCCTTCAACGCCCGGCCGCTGGCCTGGACGGGCCTGATCACGCGCAAGCCCGTGACGGAGGACTTCGTGCCCGTGCTGCCCTGGCTGGGGGTGATGCTGTGGGGCGTGGCGGCGGGGCAGTGGCTGCTGGCGCACCGGCGCGGCGTGCTCGCCGGCCCGCTGGCCGCGCCGCTGCGGCCGCTGGCGGTGCTGGGCCGCTGGAGCCTGAGCTTCTACATGCTGCACCAGCCGGTGTTCATTGGCGGCATCCTCGGCGGGCGGGCGCTCGGGTGGTGGTGAAATCGCGGCGATGTACAAGCCTGCCGCCAAGCACGTCCTCTTCGGCTTCCACGCCGTCACCGTGCGCCTGAAGACCGCGCCCGAATCGGTGCAGGAGGTGCACGTGGATTCGTCGCGGCGCGACGCCCGCATGCGCCAGTTCCGCGAGCGCGCCGAAGCCGCCGGCGTGCGCCTGATCGACAGCGACGCCGCCCGGCTGGCGCAGTTGGTGGGCAACCCGCGTCATCAGGGCGTGGCTGCGCGCTGCACGGCGCTGGCGCTCCGGCACTCGCTCGACGAGGTGCTCGAAGACGCCGACGGCGCCGCCTTGGTGCTGGTGCTCGACGGCGTGACCGACCCGCACAATCTCGGCGCCTGCCTGCGCGTGGCCGACGGTGCCGGCGCGCACGCCGTGGTGGCCCCCAAGGACCATGCCGTAGGCCTGAACGCCACGGTGGCCAAGGTGGCCAGCGGCGCCGCCGAGACGGTACCGTACCTCATGGTGACCAACCTCGCGCGCACGCTCGGCGAGCTGAAGGAGCGCGACATCCGCGTCATCGGCACCAGCGACGACGCCGCGCTCACGCTGTACGAGGTCGATCTCTCCGGCCCGGTGGCCCTGGTGCTGGGCGCCGAGGGCGCGGGCCTGCGCCAGCTCACGCGCAAGACCTGCGACGAGCTCGTGCGCATCCCGATGGCCGGCGCGGTGGAGAGCCTCAACGTCAGCGTCGCTGCGGGCGTGTGCCTTTACGAGGCCGCCCGGCAGCGGCGGACGCCTCGCGCGGGATGAGCCGCACCGACCCTCAGCGCGGGCGCTGCCGCGCGAGGGCCTGCTGCAGCGACGCGGCCACGGCCTCGCGATAAGCCGGGAAGCGCGCGACGTCGTCGTGCGCCGCGCCCTCGACCTCCACCAGCGTCGACGCCGGCCGCAGCGCCTTCAGCCGCCGGGCGTGCGAGACGTCGATCAGCCGGTCCTCGGTGCCGTGCAGCATCAGCACCGGCGTCTTCACGCGCACCAGGGCGGCGGCGGTGTCCAGCGGGTAGCGCAGCACGGCCCGGGGGACCCACGGGTAGTGCTCCTCGGCCAGCGCCGCCATGCCCAGGTAGGGCGAACCCAGGATCGTGAGCTCGGGCTGCACCTCGGCCGCCAGCACCGCCGCCAGCCCCGTGCCCAGCGAGCGGCCGTAGAACACGCGCAGCTTGCCGGCGTAGGCGCCCGCCACGGCCTGCCAGGCGGCGCGCACGTCGGCGTGCAGCTGCGCCTCGCTGGTGATGCAGCACGGGCTCTTGCCGTAGCCGCGGTAGTCGATCATGACGAGGTCGAGGTTGGCGCGGCGGTAGGTGTCGAGGTTGCCGAACCAGCCCTCCAGGCTGCCGCCGTTGCCGTGCAGGAAGAACACCACGCCGTCGGGCGCGGGCAGCTTCAGGTGCAGGGCGTTCAGGCGGCCGCCATCGCCGTTGGGCACCTCGATCCAGCGCTCGTGCACGACGGGGCCCTTCTCGAACACCCAGTCGGCCGGCAGCGTGTGCGGGCGGAAGATGAGCCACTCCTGCCGGAACCACAGCGCCGCCACGAGGCCGGTCCACACGAGCGCCGCCACCAGCGCCCAGCCGCCCAGCCGGCGCAGCCAGGCCCGCATCACACCCAGCCCAGCGCCCCGGCCAGCGCCCCGGCACCGAGGGCCCACATGGGGTTGCGCCGGGTGCGCAGCATCAGCCACAGCGTGCCGGCCACCAGCAGCCAGGCCACGGGCGAGCCCGCGTTGGGCTGCAGCAGCACGGCGCCGGTGGCCAGCAGCAGACCGATGGTCAGCGGCGCCAGACCGGCCGTGAAGGCGCGCACGCCGCGCGCGTGGCGGTGGCGCTGGCCGAAGCGCCCGGCGCCGACGGCCAGCAGCGCCGAGGGCAGCAGCGAGCCCGCCATCGTGGCCGCCACGCCGGCCAGCCCGCCGACGCTGTAGCCGATGGCGGCCACGAACAGCACGTTGGGCCCCGGCATGGCCTGCCCGATGGCGATGCAGTCGTTGAACTGCACCGGCGTGAGCCAGCCCTCCTGCGCCACCACCAGGCGCTGCATCTCGCTGACGGTGGTGATGGCGCCGCCGATGGCCACCAGCGACAAGGCCGTGAAGTGCAGGAAAAGGCGCCACCAGTCGGCCGCGCCGATGCCCACCGGGCCCCACCACAGCGTCTGCCAGGTCTCGGTCACCGCGCACCGCCCAGCCGCCACGCAGCCAGCGCGACAGCCGGTGCGCCCAACGCCAGCACCACCGAGGGCAGCGGCCAGCGCAGCACGGCGATCGCCAAGACCGTCGCGGCCACGAAGGCGACGGCGACGCTGCGCCCCAGGGGGCTGGCACGCAACCCCGCAGCCAGCCGGATGGCCGTGGCCAGCACCATCCCGGCGGCCACCATGCCCATGCCGCGCAGCGCGCCTCCGATGGCCGGCACGTCGCCGAATCGAAGCGCCGCCATCGTGGCCGCCAGCACCAGCAACAGCGGAAGCAGCAGCATGCCGGTGCAGGCAGCCACCGCACCGCGCCAGCCGAAGCAGCGGTCGCCGTAGATCAGGCCGAGGTTGACGACGTTGGGCCCGGGCAGCACCTGCGACAGCGACAGCAGCTCCAGAAACTGCTCGCGCGTGATCCAGCCCAGCCGCTCGACGAGCTCGCGCTGCGCCACCGGCAGCACGCCGCCGAAACCCTGCAGCGCCAGCCGGTTGAAGGCGACGAACAGCGCAGTGGGCGACGCTGGACCGGCCGTCCTGCCCACCACAGCCTCAGGCATCGATGCGGCCCACGCCGGCACGCCGCGCCAGCAGGACACTCACCAGCAGGGCCACGCAGACCCAGGCCAGTGCCACGCCAGCCAACGGCGTGAAGCCGCCGGCAGCGACAACCGCACCGCCGCCGGCTGCGCCCAGCGCTTGCCCGGCGTAGATGGCCGAGGTGTTGAGCGCCAGCAGGGCCGTCGCCACCGCGGGCGCCGCCGCCGACAGGCGGGCCTGCTGCGCCGAGTTGGTGGAGAAGGTGCCCAGGGCCCAGGGCACCATGATCAGCGCGGCGATCCAGAACGAGTCCACCCAATGCCAGGCCAGAAAGGCCAGCCCCATGCTGATCAAGCCCAGGTTGACGCAGCGCGGCGGGCCCAGGCGGTCGATCCATCGTGTGAGCACCAGGTTGCCCACCAGACCGAAGAGTCCGAACCACATGAACAGCGCGCTGATGTGTTCGGGGCTGGCGTTCAGCATCTGCCGGAAGTAGGGCGCCATGTAGCTGAACAGCGTGAACTGCCCGGCGCTGCTGAGCACCGTGACGCCCACCAGCGCCATCAACCAGGGGTTGCGCAGCACGCGGCCCCAACTGCCCAGCGACATCGGCGGTGGCTTGACGCCGTCAGGCACGGTGCGCCACACCGCGACAGCCGCCATCGCGGCCAGCAGCGCCACCAGCAGGAACGCCCAGCGCCAGCCGAAGCTCTCGCCGACCCAGGCGCTCAGCGGCATGCCCAGCACCGAAGACAGGCTCCAGCCGAGAAAGATGAAGCTCATGTGGCGGCCGCGTTCGGCCGCAGGCGCCATCACATTGATGGCGGCTGCGGCCTGCGGCGTGAACACCGCCGCCGCCAGCACGGCCAGGGCGCGCAGCGGCAACAGTGCGGCGTAGCCCGGGACCAGCGCGCACAGCACATGGCCGATGGCATACCAGGCCAGCGCGCCCGTCAGGAGCACGCGGCGATCCAGGCTGCCCAGCAGCAGTGCCAGCAGCGGGGCGCCGCAACCCATGGCCACTGCGCCGGCCGTGATGAGCTGACCGGCCACCGCCACCGAGACCTCGAGCGAGGCCACGAGGCTGTTCATCGAACCCGGCACCACCATCACGCCGCAGCCGATGGCGAAGTTGCCCGCCAGCAAGGCCCACCGTGCCGGCCCCAGGCTCATGCGCGCAGCACCTTCAAGGCTTCGGGGTTGACGAGGTTCGTCGGCGTGCCATGGATGAAGTTGACGACGTTCTCGAACGCAGCGCCGAAGCACAGCTCGTAGCTGTCCTGCTCCACGTAGCCGATGTGCGGCGTGCACACGGCATTTTCCAGGCGCAGCAACGGGTGGCCTTGCAGGATGGGCTCGGCCTCGAACACGTCGACCGCGGCCATTCCCGGCCGGCCGCGGTTGAGCGCCGCCACCAGCGCGTTGTCTTCCACGAGCTCGGCACGCGCGGTATTGACGAACAGGGCCGTGGGCTTCATGCGAGACAGGGCGTCGAGCCGCACGATGCCGCGTGTGGCGTCCGACAGGCGCAGGTGCAGGCTGAACACGTCGCTCTGCTCGAACAAGGCCTCGCACGTGCTGGCCGCCTCGTGGCCGTCGGCGCGCGCGCGCTCGCGCGACAGCTCGCTGCCCCAGACCAGCACCTGCATGCCGAAGGCGCGTCCGTAGCCGGCCACGAGGCGGCCGATCTTGCCGTAGCCCCAGATGCCCAGCGTCTTGCCCTTCAACACCGTGCCGATGCCGAAGTTGGCCGGCATCGACGCCGCCTTCAGGCCGCTTTGCTGCCAGGCACCGTGCTTGAGGTTGCCAACGTACTGCGGCAGCCGCCGCGTCGCGGCCATGGTCAGCGCCCAGGTCAGCTCGGCCGGCGCCACCGGAGAGCCCGAGCCCTCGGCCACGGCGATCCCCAGCCGCGTGGCGGCTTCGACGTCAATGTGGCTGCCGACGCGGCCGGTCTGGGAGATCAGCTTCAGCTTGGGCAGCTTCTCGAGCAGCGCGCGCGGGAAGTGCGTGCGCTCGCGGATCAGCACCAGCACGTCGGCATCGCGCAGCCGCACACTGAGCTGGCCGATGCCCTTGACGGTGTTGGTATGGACCTTGGCGTTGTACGGTCCGAGCAGCTGCGCGCACTTCAGCTTGCGCACGGCGTCCTGATAGTCGTCGAGGATGGTGATGTTCATGGGCAACGATCGATTGTGCCGTGGGGCTGCTGCGCCGCTCGGCGCGCCGCGCCTACACTGCCGCGGCCGGCACCTCGACCCGCCGAGCGCCCCAACAGACCGAAGAAAGCACACCATGAGCCTGACGATGCACGCCGCCACCGCCCCTGTCTTTGCGCGCATGCTCACCAACATGCTGGCCTGGCTTGACAAGGCGCAGGCCCATGCCGTGGCTCGCCGCTTCGACCCTGGCAACTACCTCGGCCTGCGGCTGGCTCCCGACATGCTGCCGTTGACGCGCCAGATCCAGATTGCCACCGATGGCGCCAAAGGCTGCATGGCGCGCCTGGCGGGCCTGGAGGTGCCGAAGTGGGACGACACCGAGTCCACGCTGGACGATTTGCGTGCGCGCATCCGCCGCACCCAGGACTACGTGGCCAGCTTCACGCCCGAGCAGCTGGCTGGCAGCGAGGCGCGCGAGGTCGTGGTCCCGACGCGCACAGGGGAATTGCGTTTCAGCGGCGAAGACTACCTGCGCCACTTCGTGCTGCCGAACTTCTACTTCCACGCCACCACCGCATATGCACTGCTGCGCCACGCTGGCGTGGAGATCGGCAAGCGCGACTACCTGGGCTGAAGCCCAGGAGCCTGGGCCGCAGCGGTGCGACCCGCCGTTGGGGCGTTCCTCGATGCGCCGCGCGGCGATGCCGCCTGGCGTGCCGCACGGGTCTGCGGTGGGCGCTGCGACCGGGCTGCGCGAGCCTGCCGCGGAGCCGGTGCCTGCACCACCAACACCACGGTCTGCCCCGCCTCGAAGCGGCCGCGCGGGCTGACACCGTTCCACCGCGCCACTTGCACCGCGCTGACGCGGTGACGCCGCGCCACTGAGGCCACGCTCTCGCCGCCACGACCGATCCGGAGCTTCACGCGTCGCTGGCCGCTTGCCTCGGGCGCGAAGCTCAGCTGGCCGTTGTCGGCGACGTGCGCCGCGACGTCATCTTCCTGGCTGGCCGTGCGCGCGACGAGCAGCGTCGAGCCTGCGCGCACCAACATGCTCGGCGGGATGCGGTTGACCTCACGCAGCTCGTCCTCGGGCATGCCGACTTCGCGCGCCACCTCCGCGGGCCGCATCGTGCGCGGCGCCCGCCACGCCGTCCAACTGGCCAAAGGCCCGGTCGCCGCGGCCAGTCGGTCGCGGAAGGGCGCGGCCCGCTCCCAAGGCAGCAGCACCTCGGGCGTGCCGGCGGCCAGGATCACCGGCTTGTCGAACTGCGGATTCAGGGCGCGGAACTCGGCCAGCGAGACCTCGGCCAGCTCTGCGGCAAGGCCGACGTCGATGTCGCGTTCGATGCGGACGCGCGCGAAGAAGGGATGGTTTTCCAGCGGCGGCAGCACCAAGCCCAGACGCGGCGCGTCGAGCACGATGTTCTTGACCGCCTGCAGCTTGGGCACGTAGTCCCGCGTCTCCAGCGGCATGCGCAGGCTCTCGTAGTCGGTGGGCAGGCGCAAGCGCTGGTTGCGCGCGATGGCCCGCGACACGTTGCCCTGGCCCCAGTTGTAGGCGGCCAGGGCAAGGTGCCAGTCGCCGAAGCGCTCGTGCAGGCGCTGGAGGTAGTCGAGCGCAGCCTCGGTGGAGGCCATCACGGCGCGGCGGTCGTCGCGGAACAGGTTCTGGCGCAGATCGAAGTCGCGCCCGGTGGCCGGCATGAACTGCCACATGCCCGAGGCGCGCACGCGCGACAGCGCTTGTGGGTTGAAGGCACTCTCGATGAAGGGCAGCAGCGCCAGCTCGGCGGGCAGGCCGCGCTTCTCGACCTCTTCGACGACATGGAACAGGTACAGGCTGCCGCGTTCGATCATGCGCGCCACATAGTCCGGCCGGCGGGCGTAGTGTTGCTCCCAACGGGCCACGCGGGGCCCGCGGAGATCTGGTATGGCCATGCGCGCCCGGATTCGGTCCCACAGGTCGGAGCGGTCGCCCTCGATCAGGGGCGGCTCCAGTGGCTCGGGCATCGGCGGCAGCGGCTGCGGCTGCTGCAGCCGCAGCAGCAACAGTGGTGGAGCGGGCAGCGGGGGCGGGCTTGACGCGATGGCAACCGCCGCCGGTTGCGGGTTCGGTGCAAGCAGCGTCGCGGCGGGCGCTGCAGCGTGCTCGGATGGCATGTTCGGCGATGAAAGGGCCTGCCGCTGCGGCGCGGGTGCCGTGCTGGCGCAGCCGCCCAGAGCCAGAGCGATCAACAGTCCGGCCAGCGCCCGAAAGGTGTTCATCGAAAGCGGTTCTTCCATTCGCGCAAGGCGGCCAGGACGGCCACGGGTTCATCGTTGGCAGCGCCTTCGCGTCGGGCGGCGGCCACCACCGCGGGCTCACCACAGCGCAAAAAGGGGTTGATCCGGCGCTCCAGCGCCACCGTCGAGGGCAGCGTGGCCAGCCCAGCCTCGCGCAGCGCCTGGCAGCGCCGGGTGTGCGCGGCGATGGCCTCGTTGCCCGGCTCGACCGTCGCGGCAAAGCGCAGGTTGGCCAGCGTGTACTCGTGGGTGCAGCACACCTGGGCGTCGGCGGGCAGGGCGGCCAGTGTGGCCAGCGAGGCCGCCATCTGCGCCGGGGTGCCCTCGAACAGCCGGCCGCAACCTGCCGAGAACAGCGTGTCGCCGCAGAACAGCAATGGATCGCTGGGTACTTCGCGCTGCACGTACGCCACGTGCCCGGCGGTGTGGCCCGGCACGTCGAGCACCTCCAAACGCAGCCCGAGCAACGCCACGCTGTCGCCGCCACGCAGCGGCACGAAGGGCTCGGGTATGGGTTCTCGCGCCGGGCCGTGCACGACACCACCGCCTTCGGCGAGCAGGCCCCGCAGCGCCTCGATGCCGCCGACGTGGTCTGCATGATGATGCGTCACTAGAATGCCTGCGAGTTGCAGCTGGCGGCTCTGCAGGGCTGTGATCACGGGCGCCGCATCTCCCGGGTCTACGACGAACGCGCGCGAGTCGTCGTGCACCATCCAGATGTAGTTGTCGGCGAAGGCGGGCAGCGCTACCAGATTCATGACGCGAGAGCAGTCGATTATAGAGTTGGGTTCGTGGCTGAAGTCTCCGCCTGGCGAGGTGCTGCTGGCCTGGGAGCAGAGGCGCATGGACGAAGCCGTGGCCGATGTCTTCGGCTATCACGCGGTGCAACTCGGGCTGCCGGCCCTCGATGCGCTGCGCAACAACCGCATGCCGCACCGTTGGGTGGCCAGTGACACGCTGCATGCGGGCACCACGGCGGCCTGTGCCCTGCACTGCGAGTTCGACGCACTCCCCTTTCCGTCGGCCAGCGTCGATCTGCTTGTGTTGCCGCACGCACTGGAGCTGGCCCGCGATCCGCACGAGACCTTGCGCGAGGTCGAGCGCGTGCTCGTTCCTGAGGGGCGTGTCGTCATCACCGGGCTGAACCCGGCCAGCCTGTGGGGCCTGCGCCAACGTGCGGGCCATGCGCGCCGCGTATTCGGGATCGGACGGAGGGAGCCGCTGTACCTGCCGAGCAGCGGCGAGTTCATCGGCTACTGGCGGCTGCGCGACTGGCTGCGGCTCTTGAGCTTTGAAGTCGAGGCCGGTCATTTCGGCTGCTGGCGCCCGCCGCTGAACAGCGCAGCGTGGCTGCAGCGCTGGGACTGGATGGAGTCCGTCGGCGAGCACTGGTGGCCGGTGCTGGGTGCGGTCTATCAGGTGGTGGCCGTCAAGCGGGTGCGGGGCATGCGGCTGGTCGGCCTGCTCAAGACTGCTCGCCGCCGTGGCGCCGCCGCACCCGCCGTGGTGGCCAACCGCCAGCGCACGCTGGCCGATGCCGAGTCCGCATGACCGACGAACACAGTCCCGAGATCGTGATCTATGCCGATGGCGCCTGCCGCGGCAACCCCGGCCCCGGTGGCTGGGGCGCCTGGCTGAGGAGCGGCGAGCACGAGCGAGAGCTCTTCGGCGGTGAACGCCAGACCACCAACAACCGCATGGAGCTGACCGCGGTGATCGAGGCGCTGGCCGCCTTGAAGCGACCCTCGCGGGTGACGATCTACACCGACAGCAGCTATGTGAAGGACGGCATCACCAGCTGGATCCGCGGCTGGAAGTCCCGGGGCTGGCGCACAGCCGACGGCAAACCCGTGAAGAACATCGAGCTGTGGCAGCGGCTCGATGCACTGAATGCGGCCCACCGCGTCCATTGGCGCTGGGTCAAGGGCCACGCGGGCGATCCCGGCAACGAGCGTGCCGACCGCCTGGCCAACCGCGGCGTGGACTCGCTGATCTGACTGCCGGGCGACGGCGCCGCCTCGGCCCGTCGTACCCCGCCGAACCCCCCGACCGGCAGGGCGCGACGAACTCGCGTGCAAGCGCGCCCGGCTGCGCTCGTGCTGCGCAACCGCTACGATTGCCGGCTTGTCCCTGTCTCGGCGCACCGGGGTGCGGTGTGGCCGGTGCCGGCCGTCCGGCTGGCCGGTTCCCAGGCAGGCGTTCCGGCGGCCCCCCACCAGGCGGTGCTGCGCGACCTCAGCGAAAGTACGGCGTTGAAGAAAATCCATACCCTGGTGGCCGTGGTCGGCCTGGCGCTGGTTGCGGGCGCGGCATGGTGGTCGCAGCAGCCGCGGCCCTCCGCCGGCAGCGGGCAGCAGGCTGCGGGGCCGGCCGGCACGGCCCCTGGCGCGACAGGGGCCCCCGGTGCTCCGGGCGCGGCGCGCAGTCCCGGTCTCGGTGCCGGCCCCGGTCCCGGCGGCCCTGTCACCGTGGAGGTGGCCCGCGTGCAGGCCGTGACCCTCACCGACGATGTGCAGGCCGTGGGCTCGCTGCGCTCGGTGCAGGGCGTCATGCTGCGGCCTGAGGTCAGCGGCCGTATCGCGCGGCTCGGCTTCACGGACGGCGCACGGGTACGGCGCGGCCAGTTGCTGCTGCAGCTCGACGATACCCTGCAGCAGGCCCAGCTGAAGCAGGCCGAGGCCCAGGCCAGCATCGCCCGCACCAACCTGCAGCGCAGCCGCGAACTGCTGGCGCAGAACTTCATCAGCGCCAGTGCCGTCGACCAGAACGCCGCCGCCTTGCAGGTGGCCGATGCGCAGGTGGCGCTGGCTCAGGCGCAGGTGCAGCGCATGCGTGTGCTTGCGCCCTTTGACGGCACCACTGGCCTCAAGATGGTTGACGTGGGCGACTACGTACGCGACGGCGCGGACATCGTCGCGCTTGAGGACCTGAGCGCGCTGACCGTGCAGTTTGCACTGCCGGAGCGCTACGCTGACCGCGTGCGCGCAGGCCAGCCGGTGGAGCTGACGGTCGATGCGCTGGCCGGCCGCAGCTTCAAGGGCCGTGTGCAGGCGCTGGACGTCCAGGTCGATGCCAACGGACGTGCCCTGCAGGTGCTGGCCCGGGTGGCCAACCCGGGCGCGGTGCTCAAGCCCGGCATGTTTGCACGGCCGCGCGTCGTGTTCGCGGTCCGTGAAGGAGCGCTGGTCGTGCCTGAAGAGGCGCTGGTGCCGGTGGGTGCGCGGCAGTTCCTTTTCAAGGTCGTGGACGGACCCAGTGGCCAGAAGGTGTCGCAGCGGCTGGAGGCTCGCATCGGGCTGCGGCTGCCGGGTCAGGTCGAGATCACGCAGGGTCTGGCTGCTGGCGATACGGTCGTCACCGCCGGCCACGGCCGACTGGCGCGCTCCGAATCGATGCCAGTGCGTGTGATCGACCTCGCCGGTGCCGGCCGGCCGGGTGGCGGCGCCAGTGCCAAACCGGGCCCACCAGCAGCGTCTGCGGCGTCGGCGCCGGGTATGGCCGCGCCACGCCCGGGCGCCAAGCCCTGAAGCCCCAAACGTCCGCCACCGCCACCCAAGGCCGCCCGCGATGAAGCTCTCGGAAACCTCGATCCGCCGTCCCGTGCTGGCCACCGTGATGTCCCTGCTGCTCGTGCTGGTGGGCCTGGTGTCGTTCCAGCAGCTGAGCGTGCGCGAGTACCCGCGCATCGATGAGCCGCTGGTCAATGTCAACACGCGGCTGACCGGCGCGAGTTCGGAGGTCATCGAGAGCCAGGTCACAAAGCCGCTGGAGGACTCGATCGCCGGCATCGACGGCGTTGACATCATGACCTCGATCTCGCGCAGCGAGAGCAGCCAGATCACGGTGCGCTTCAGGCTGAGCAAGGACCCGGACACCGCCGCTGCCGAGGTGCGCGACCGTGTCGCGCGGGTGCGAGGCCGGCTGCCGGCTGCTGTCGACGAGCCCGTCATCAGCAAGGTCGAGGCCGATGCCACACCCACCATCTGGCTCGCTTACACCAGCGAGACCATGGGTCCGCTGGAACTGACCGACCTCATCACCCGTGTGGTCAAGCCGCGCTTGCAGACCGTGCCCGGGGTGGCCGACGTGCAGGTGGGGGGGGATCGCCGCTTCGCGATGCGCGTGTGGCTCGACCCCGACCGCCTGGCCGCCTACCGCCTGACGGTGCAGGACGTCGAGGACGCGCTGCGCCGCCAGAACCTCGAGGTGCCGGCCGGACGCATCGAGAGCGCACAGCGCGAGTTCAGCGTCACCGCCCGCACCGACCTCAACCGGGTCAGCGAGTTCGAGCTGGTGGCCCTGAAGACAGTGAACGGGTACACCGTACGCCTGCGCGACGTGGCGCGCATCGAGGAGGCGGCTCAGAGTGAGCGCAGCCGCGTGCGCCTGAACGGCGTGCCCAGCATCAGCACTGGCATCATCCGCAACGCCACGGCCAATCCGATCGACGTGGCCAACGGCGTGCGCGCGCTCATGCCGCAGATCCAGCGCGACCTGCCGCCGAGTGTGACGGTGGTGCAGGCCAACGACCTCAGTGTCTTCATCGACCGCTCCGTCAAGTCGGTGTATCGCACCGTGGCCGAGGCCGTGGTGCTGGTGGCGCTGGTGGTGTTCGTGTTCCTGCGCACGCTGCGCGCCTCGGTCATCCCGCTGGTGACGATCCCCGTCAGCCTCATCGGCGCGTTCACGCTGGTGGCCCTGGCCGGCTTCACGATCAACACGCTCACGCTGCTGGCGCTGGTGCTGGCCATCGGCCTGGTGGTCGACGACGCCATCGTGGTGCTCGAGAACATCTACCGCCACATCGAGGAGGGCATGAAGCCCTTTCAGGCGGCGATCAAGGGCATCCGCGAGATCAGCTTCGCGGTCATCGCGATGACGCTGACGCTGGCCGCGGTATTCGCGCCGCTGGCGTTCACGCCCGGGCGCACGGGCCGGCTGTTCGGCGAGTTCGCGCTGACGCTGGCCGGCGCGGTGCTGGTCAGCGGCTTCGTCGCGCTGACGCTGACGCCGATGATGTGCAGCAAGCTGCTCAAGCACAACCCGAGCCCCGGCCGCTTCGACAGCGGCATGGAGCGCCTGCTGCTGCGCCTGGCCGGCGGCTACGGCCGCGTGCTGACCTGGACGTTGCGGCGGCGCTGGATGATCGTCGCCGTGATGATCGCCTCCGCCGGCGCCAGCTGGTACCTCTTCACCACCACCAAGAGCGAGCTCGCGCCCTACGAGGACCGCGGTGTCATCGCGATGCCGGTGCGGGCCCCCGACGGCGCGACGCTGGCGTACACCGCCCGCTACCTCGACGCCATCGATGCCATCGGGGCGGAGTTCCCCGAGTTCGACCGGCGGTTCCTGTTCGTCGGCGGCGGCCAGGTATCGAGCGCTTTCGGCGTGTTCCGCACCGTCGACTGGGAAGACCGAAAAAAGACCACGCAAGACCTGCAGCGCGAGTTGATGCCGCGCCTGATGGCGCTGCCCGGCGTGAGCGCCTTCCCGGTGACGCCACCCAGCCTGGGCCAGGGCTTCCGCTCGCGGCCGCTGGAAGTGGTGATCGTCAGCGGCGACAGCTATGAAAACATGGCACGCGTCGGCCAGCAGTTGCTGGCCGAGATGGCGCGCAACCCGGGCATCGTGCAGCCCGACATCGACCTGCAACTGAACAAGCCGGAGGTCTTCATGGACGTCGACCGCGCGCGCGCCGCCGACCTGGGCGTCAACGTCGACACCGTGGCGCGCACCGTCGAGACCATGCTCGGCGGCCGCGTCGTCACGCGCTACAAGCGCGATGCCGAGCAGTACGACGTGGTGGTGCAGACCTCGGCCAGCGGCCGCGCGACGCCAGAGGACATCGAGAAGATCTTCGTGCGCGGGCGCAACGACACCATGGTGCCGCTGTCCAGCCTGGTGACGATCCGGGAGGCCGTGAGCCCCCGCGAGTTGAACCACTTCAACCAGCGGCGCAGTGTCACGATCACGGCCAACCTGCGGCCCGACTACTCGCTGGGCGAGGCGCTGGTGTACGTGGACGGACTCGCCGGCCGCGTGCTGCCACCGGGCTACGCCACCGAGCTCAACGGGGTCAGCCGCGAGTTCAGGGCCTCCAGCGGTGCGCTCGGGCTGGTGTTCGTGCTCGCACTGGTATTCATTTTCCTCGTGCTGGCCGCACAGTTCGAGAGTTTCGTCGATCCCTTCGTGATCCTGCTGAGCGTGCCCTTGTCGATGTTGGGGGCGCTGTTGGCTATGAAGCTGACGGGCGGCACGCTCAACGTGTACTCGCAGATCGGCCTGGTGACGCTGATCGGTCTGATCACCAAGCACGGCATCCTGATCGTGGAGTTCAGCAACCAGCTGCGTCAGCAGGGCAAGACGGTGATGGAGGCCGTGGTGCAGGCTTCGAGCCTGCGGCTGCGCCCGATCCTGATGACCACCGGCGCGATGGTGCTGGGTGCGCTGCCCCTGGCGTTGGCCAGCGGCGCGGGTGCCGAGAGCCGTCAGCAGATCGGCTGGGTCATCGTCGGCGGCATGACGCTGGGCACGCTGCTCACTATCTTCGTGGTGCCCACGGTCTACACGCTGCTGGCGCGCAAGGGCACGCCGGGCGAGATCACCATCCCGGTAGACGACGCGTTGGCACCAGCGCCCGGGCGGGCTGACTGACGCCGCTCTGACTAACCCCCGATGTAGTGCATCTCGATGCGCCGCTCGCCGCTGCCCGGCGCGGCGGTACCCGAGCCCCGCAGTTCGGAGTAGCGGTCCTCGCGCTCCTGCCAGGCCAGGCCGATGGCGCTGGCGATCTCGGCGTCACTGGCGCCGCCGCGCAGCAGGCTGCGCAGATCGTGCCCCTGGGTGGCGAACAGACACAGGAAGAGCTTGCCTTCGGTGGACAGCCGAGCACGGTTGCAGTCGCCGCAGAAGGCCTGCGTCACGCTGCTGATGAAGCCCACCTCGCCACTGCCATCGGCATAACGCCAGCGCTCGGCCGTTTCCCCCGGTGCCGAGGGCGGCAGCGGTTCAAGCGGAAACGCCGCCTGCAGCCGCGCCCGTACCTCGGCCGAGGGCAGCACCTCGACCTGCCGCCAGCCGTTGGTGGCGCCGACGTCCATGTATTCGATGAAGCGCAGCACCACGCCAGGCCCGTAGCGCGCGCGCATGTGGCGTGCGAGCGGGACGATCTCGTGGTCGTTCGTGCCGCGCTTGACCACCATGTTGACCTTCAGCGGGGCCAGCCCGGCCGCCAGCGCTGCGTCCATACCGGTCAGCACGTCGGACACGGGGAAGTCGACATCGTTCATGCGCCGGAAGATGGCGTCGTCCAGCGCGTCCAGGCTCACCGTCACGCGCCGCAGGCCCGCCTCGCGCAGCACGGCGGCCTTGCGCGCCAGCAGCGAGCCATTGGTGGTGAGCGTGATGTCCAGCGGCTCGCCTGCGGTCGTGCGCAACGCCGAGAGTTGGGCGACCAGCGCCTCCAGCCCCTTGCGCAGCAGCGGCTCGCCACCAGTGAGGCGCAGCTTGACCACGCCGTGGGCGACGAACAGCGAGGCCAAGCGCGCGATCTCCTCGAAGCTCAGGAGCGAGCTCTGCGGCAGGAAGCGGTAATCGCGGTCGAACACCGCCTTGGGCATGCAGTAGCTGCAGCGGAAGTTGCACCGGTCGGTGACCGAGATGCGCAGGTCGCGCAGGGGTCGGCCCAGCCGGTCCGACAGCAGCCCTGTGGCAGGTATCGGTTCTGCCGGGACGCGTGCGGGGGCGGCGCGCGTGCGCAGATCAGCCAACGGAACGACGGACTCACCCATGGCCGGATATTCTGCCTTTCGCATCACGCGCTCGCGGCCGCGTGCCCGCCGCCTGGGCGTGCTCAGGGCGCCGTCGAAGGGGCGGCGGGCGGGGCCGGTATCGCGCCTGCCGGGGCGCGACGGGCGCCGTTGAAGCGGCGCTGCCAATAGGCGATGCGCATGTCCTCGACACGCACCTCGCCGCCGCTGGCCGGTGCGTGTATGAAGCGCCCCTCGCCGACGTAGATGCCCACGTGCGAGAAAGCCCGCCGCATGGTGTTGAAGAA
>JAUMBF010000011.1:0-3575 GCA_032115875.1 Rubrivivax sp. | reverse complement strand
GCGGGAGGTGTCGGTGCTGCCGCCCGCGGCGCGGCCGCCAGCGGCGCCGGGGCCGACGCCGGGGCGCCTGACGGTGGCACCAGCGGCGTGTCCGTGGCCGCCGGGGGCGTGACCACCGCCAGGGCTTCGGCCGGCGTCGGCGCGGCGGCGCGCGCCTGCGGCGGGTCGAACAGCATGGTGTAGTCCCGCACCAGCTGGCCGCTGGCCCAGGTGGCCTCAACGATCAGGCCGACGAAGGGTTCGAGCACGGCACGCTCGCTGCGCACCTGCAGCACCTGCTGCCCGTTGCGCTGCACCAGCTGTACGGTGGTCCCAGGCAGCGCAGCGTTGTAGTCGACACCGGAAGCGCGGTAGACCTCCGGCGGCGCCACGCGCAAGCGCAACGAGGCGGCTTCTTCGGCCGTGATGCTGGTGACCTCAATCTCGGCGCGCAGTGTTTCGCCCAGGGCAGACTGCACCTGGAGGCGGCCCAGGCCCAGGGCCCAGGCCTGGCTGCCCCAGAGACAGGCGGCGGCGACAGCGACGCCTCGGAGCGCAAACTGCGCCGAGGACTTCGAGCGTTGATTCAAGGCGGATCCCCCAGGCCAACGGGCCGCTCTTCCCTGCATGGGCAGCCCTGCTTCGTGACTCGTCAGCACACTCACCATGCCCGCTGGACGTTGCGCACAGGGCAGCGTGCTTGGCGAAAACGCGACAGTATCGGACATATTGGAGCCGAATCCCACATGAAGACTGACATTGACGGAGTTGCTAGCCTTTGTTTCACGAGGCGGCCCGGCTGTTCAACGAGGGCCGTGCGCCACCGTTCGCCGCATCAGCGCCTGTGAAGATTCACAGGCTCTCAGCCCTGCAGCAGAATGCGCAGCATGCGGCGCAGCGGCTCGGCGGCGCCCCACAGCAGCTGGTCGCCAATGGTAAAGGCCCCCAAGTAGTCGTCGCCCAATGCCAGCTTGCGCACGCGGCCGACCGCAATGTCCATCGTGCCCGTCACCGCCACCGGCGTGAGGCTGCGCAAGGTGGCCTCGCGGGTGTTGGGCACGAAGCGCACCCACTCGTTGTCGCCGCGGATCATCTGTTCCACGTCGGCCAGCGGCACGTTCTTCTTCAGCTTGATGGTCAGGCTCTGGCTGTGGCAGCGCATGGCGCCCACGCGGACGCACAGGCTGTCGATCGGCACCGGAGTGGTGCCGGCAAAGCCCGGGCCGCGGCCGAGGATCTTGTTGGTCTCGGCGCCGCCCTTCCACTCCTCGAGGCTGGTGCCGTCGCCGCGGTCGACGTCAATCCACGGGATCAGGCTGCCGCCCAGCGGCACCAGGAAGTTCTTTGTTTCCTCGGCGCTGAGGGCACGCTGCGTGGCGGTGACCTGGCGGTCGATCTCGAGGATGGCGCTGGCCGGGTCGTCGAGCAGCGGCTTTACCGCGGCGTTCAGCGTGCCGTATTGCGTGAGCAGCTCGCGCATGTGCTGCGCGCCGCCGCCGCTGGCGGCCTGGTAGGTGGTGGCCGTCATCCACTCCACGAGGTCGGCCTTGAACAGCGACCCCAGGCCCATCAGCATGCAGCTGACGGTGCAGTTGCCGCCGATGTAGTCCTTGACGCCGCGCGCCAGCGCGCTGCGGATGACGGGCAGGTTCACGGGATCCAGGGCGATGACCGCGTCGTCGTTCATGCGCAGCGTCTTGGCGGCGTCGATCCAGTAGCCCTTCCAGCCGGCGGCGCGCAGCTGCGGGTAGACGGCCTTGGTGTAGTCGCCGCCCTGGCAGGTGATGACGACGTCGCAGCGCCTGAGCGCCGCGATGTCGTTGGCGTCGAACAGCGTCGGCTCGTTCTTCGCGAAGCGGGCCACCGCGGCCGGCAGTGCGCCGCCGGCGTTGCTGGTGCTGAAGAACAGCGGCTCGATCAGCGCGAAGTCGCCTTCGGCCTGCATGCGGTCCATCAGGACCGAGCCGACCATGCCACGCCAGCCGACGAGGCCGACCACGGGGTTGGAAGAGAGTGCCATCTTGATTGCCTGTTCCGAGAGTTCCGGACCCCTGGGTGTTCCCGGCTCGTTTCGCCGGGGTCCAGGTTTGGGGGCGAGACGAAGCGGGACCTAGGTGGTCTTGGTGATCGTCTTGCCGGTGATCGCCGCAACCACGGCATCACCCATCTCGCGCGTGCCCACCTTGGTGGTGCCCTGGCTCCAGATGTCGGGCGTGCGCAGGCCCGCCGAGAGCACGGCCTTGACGGCGGCTTCGATGCGGTCGGCGGCGGCCGGCTGTTGGAGCGAGTAGCGAAGCATCATGGCAGCGGACAAGATTGTAGCCAGCGGGTTTGCAACACCCTGGCCGGCGATGTCGGGCGCGGAGCCGTGGCTCGGCTCGTACAGGCCCTTGTTGTTCTTGTCGAGGCTGGCGCTGGGCAGCATGCCGATGCTGCCGGTCAGCATGGCCGCCTCGTCCGACAGGATGTCGCCGAACATGTTGCCGGTGACGACAACGTCGAAGGTCTTCGGCGCCTTCACCAGCTGCATGGCCGCGTTGTCGACGTACATGTGCTGCAGTTCGACATCAGGGTAGTGCGCGTGCACCTCGGTGACCACGTCCTTCCAGAACTGGAAGGTCTCCAGCACGTTGGCCTTGTCGACACTGGTGACCTTCCCGCGGGCGCCTTGGCGCCCGCCTCCCGATGCACGCTTGCGCGCCGCCTCGAAAGCCACATGCGCGATGCGCTCGATCTCCGGCCGGCTGTAGCGCATGGTGTCGAAGGCCTCCTCCGCACCCGGGAAGTGGCCGTCCACCGCCGTGCGGCGGCCGCGAGGCTGGCCGAAATAGATGTCGCCGGTGAGCTCGCGGATGATGAGGATGTCCAGGCCCGCCACCAGCTCGGGCTTCAGGCTCGAGGCGTGCGTGAGCTGCTCGTAGCACAGCGCCGGCCGAAAGTTGGCGAACAGGCCCAGGTGCTTGCGCAGGCCCAGGATGGCCTGCTCGGGCCGCAGCGGGCGCTCGAGCTTGTCGTACTTCCAGTCGCCCACGGCGCCGAAGAGGATGGCGTCGGCCTCCTTCGCGAGCTTGAGCGTGCTGTCGGGCAGCGGGTGGCCGTGGGCCTCGTAGGCGGCGCCGCCGACGAGCGCGGTCTCGCTCTCGAAACGCAGGTCCAGCACGTTCAGCACGCGCACGGCCTGCTCGACGATCTCGGTGCCGATGCCGTCGCCCGGCAGGATGGCGATCTTCATGAGAACAACTCCAGTCACTGATGGTCTGAGTCAAGCTCCCCGCCACGGAACCGGCTCTGCCGGGCCGTTGGCGGACGGCCCCCTCGGGGGGTAGCGAGCCTAGGAGCGTGGGCGGCAGAAATCCATCCCCGCGTTGAGCCGAGTTCGGGGCCCAGGCCAGGCGCCGCGCGCAGCCCGGGCTGTACGCCCGGGCCAGCGTGGCAACGCCGCATGGGCCCCGAAATCGGCCCAACCCGAAGGGCCGGGGCGGCCAAAGCCACTGGCGGGTGTTGCGTCGCTGGCGCGGGCGTACAGCCCGCGCTGCACGACGCGCCTACGCCAGTGACTTTGGCCGCCCCGGCGCGGGGCTGGATTTCTGCCGCCC
>JAUMBF010000010.1:0-40415 GCA_032115875.1 Rubrivivax sp. | reverse complement strand
AGATCATCCGCCGCCGCGTGCCCGGTGCGCCCGAGCGGCTGGCACGCGAGATCGTGGCCTTCGTGCAGCGGCTGCGCGAGATCGAGCTGTACAAGCTGCCCGGCGTGGCCGAGACCATCGAGTGGACGCGTGCGCTGCGCGAACTCGACACCGTGGTGCTCGACCCCGAGGTCGTGCAGAACACCCTGGGCCTGCTGCTGAAGTACCAGGACGACATCGCGCGCGTGGGCGCCGACGAGGTGGCCCGGCTCATCGAGCAGGCGCGCGCGGCGGCGGGGTGATGCGCTCGCAAGGGGCCTTCGACAGGCTTCGGCCAAACGGGGGGTGGTCCCGGACTGACAGCCGCCACCGTTCGGGCTGAGCCTGTCGAAGCCCCCGAGCACCACCATGCTGCCCTCAGGCCAGACCCCCGGCCGCCTCGCCGATAACGTGCTGCACTTCGCGCGCGTGCTGCGCGCGGCCGGGATGCCAGTGGGCAGTGACCGCGTCATGCTGGCGCTGCAGGCCCTGCCCATGGCCGGCCTGGAGGGCCGGGCCGACTTCCACGCCGTGCTCAGCGCCTGCTTCGTGAGCCGCCACGAGCAGCAGGCGTTGTTCGACCAGGCCTTCACCCTCTACTGGCGCGACCCCGACCTCGCCGGCCGCATGCGCGCGCTGCTGCTGCCGCGCGTCAACACGAACACGCCGCCGCCGGTGAAGGAGAACCGCCGCCTGGGCGACGCGCTGTTCCCGAGCACGCGCGAGGCCCCGGCCAAGGCCCCGCCGCCGGCCGAGATCGAGCTCGAGGCCACGCTCACCGCCAGCAGCCAGGAGCGGCTGCGCAAGGCCGACTTCGAGACCATGAGCAACGAGGAGTTCCGCGAGGCGCTGCGCCTGCTCACGCGCCTGAAGCCGGCGTTCCTGCCGCTGCCCACGCGCCGCCGCGAGGCCAGCCCGCGCCCCGGTCGGCTGGACCTGCGCGCCACGCTGCGCGCCGCCGGCCGCCTGGGCGGCGAGTGGCTGCCGCTGCGCCACAGCGCACCCCGCGCCGTGGTGCCGCCGCTGGTGGTGCTGGCCGACGTGTCGGGCTCGATGGCGCGCTACTCGCGCATGCTGCTGCACTTCGCGCACTTGCTGGGCCAGACCGGCCCGAAGGTGGAGACGTTTGCCTTCGGCACCCGGCTCACGCGCCTGACGCCGCTGCTGCGCCAGCGCGATGTCGACGTCGCCGTGGCCCAGTGCACCGCCAGCGTGAAGGACTGGTCGGGCGGCACGCGCATCGCGCACAGCCTGCACGGGTTCAACCGCCTGTGGGCGCGGCGCGTGCTCGGCTCGCGCGCCACCGTGCTGCTGGTGAGCGACGGTCTGGAGCACGAGGCCGCGGACGATCTGGCCTTCGAGATGGAGCGCCTGCACAAGAGCTGCCGTCGCCTGGTGTGGCTGAACCCGCTGCTGCGCTTCGAGGCCTTCCGGCCCCGAGCGCGCGGCATCCGCGCGATGCTGCCGCACGTGGACGACTTCCGCCCCGTGCACAACCTGGCCAGCCTGCAACAGCTGGTGGATGCGCTGGCGGCACCCGCGCCCCGCCGCGTGCTCAGCGGGCCGGCGCCCGCAGCAGCCCGGTGGCCAGCGCCGTGCCCAGCAGGATGACGGCACAGCCGGCGAGCATGGTGCCTGTGGGCAGCTCGCCCAGCGCCAGGTAGCCCCACAGCAGCGCGAAGGCCGGTATCAGGAAGGTCACGCTCATGGCGTTGGCCGCGCCGGTGCGCGCCAGCAGCCGGAAGTACAGGATGTAGGCCAGCCCGGTGCACAGCAGCGACAGCGCCAGCGCCGCCGCCCAGGCGGTGTCGCCGGGGGGCGCGGCCGGCCACAGCCACAGCGCCGGCAGCCCCAGCGCCACGGCCGCGGCCGCCTGGCTGCCGGCGGCCACGGCCAGTGGCGGTACGCCCTGCAGCCAGCGCCGCGAGAGGTTGGCGCCCAGCCCGTACAGCGCGGTCGCGGCCAGGCACGCGGCCACGCCCACGGCGGCGCTGACGCCGTGCTCGCCCGGGCGGAAATCGGCCTTGCCCCAGCTCAGCCCCAAGACGCCGGCCACGCCGATGGCGAGGCCCAGCCAGCGCAGCGGCGAAAGCCGCTCCTTCAGCCACAGCCAGGCGATCAGTGCGCCCCAGATCGAGGCCGTGGCGTTGAACACCGACATCAGCCCCGTCGACAGCACCAGCGCCGCCACCGCGTACAGCAGGAAGGGCAGCGCCGAGTTGACCAGGCCCACGCCGGCGATCGGCAGCGCGTGCGTGCGAAGGGCGCTGCCCGGGCCCCGCGGCAGCTTCAGGAGCATCAGCGGCAGCAGCAGCGCCGCCGCGCCGGCCACGCGCACGAAGGCCAGCGCCACGGGCCCGAACTCGGCCGCGCCCAGCCGCATGAACAGGAAGCTCGCGCCCCAGATGGCGCCCAGCAGCAGCAGGTCGACGAGGTCGCGGCGCGTCATGCCGCGGCCGTTTGGGCCACGGGCAGGCCCTCGTGCTGCAGCAGCCAGCGTTTGCGCGCCAGGCCGCCGGCGTAACCAGTGAGCGTGCCGTCGCGGCCCAGCACGCGGTGGCAGGGCACCACCACCGACAGCGGGTTGCGCCCCACCGCCGCGCCCACCGCGCGCGCCGCCTGCGGCTTGCCGAGCTGCCGCGCCAGCGTGCCGTAGTCGGAGGCCGTGCCGGGCGCGATGCCGCGCAGCGCCTGCCACACGGCCTGCTGCCAGGGCGTGCCGGCGGCGTCCAGCGGCAGCGCGAAGGCCTGACGCTGCCCGGCGAAGTAGGCGCTCAGTTGCGCGGCGGCCTCGTGCAGCCATCGCTGGCCGGTGTCCACCGGCACCGCGAGCGCGCCCGGGTGGTGGGCCTGGCCGTCGAACCAGGCGCCGGCCAGGCCGCGCGCGCTGGCGGCCAGCGTCATGGGCCCCAGCGGGGTGTCCAGGCGGCACTGCGCCTGCAGATGGGTGTGCGGGGTCATGCGGGGTCCTCGATCTGTTGCCACAGCCGCATCACGGCGTAGGCGCGCCAGGGCCGCCAGGGCTCGGCGAGGGTCAGCAGCTCGGCGCGGTCGCGCGTGCCGAGATGGGGCTTCAGGGCATTCATCAATCCGATGTCGGCCACCGGCCAGGCATCGGGCCAGGCCAGCGTGCGCATCGCGATCACCTGCGCCGTCCAGTCGCCGATGCCGGGCAGCGCGGTGAGCGCGGCCAGGGTCTCGTCCACCGGCGCACCGGGCTCCAGCCGCAGCCGGCCCTCGGCCACGGCGCGCGCCAGCGCCTGCAGCGCGCCCACGCGCTGGCGCACGATGCCCAAGGTGCCGATGTCGGCGGCGTTGGCCGCGGCCAGCGTGGCGGCGTCGGGGAACAGGCGGTCCAGGCCCTCGAAGGGCGTGGCCAGCGGCCGGCCGAAGCGCTGCACCAGCCGCGCTGCCAGCGTGCGTGCGGCCTTCACCGTGACCTGCTGGCCGAGCACCACGCGCACCGCGCTCTCGAAGGCGTCGAAGCTGCCCGGCAGCCGCAGCCCCGGCCGCGGCGGCAGCGGCACGCGCGCCAGCACGGGGTCGATCAGCGCCGGGTCCGCGTCGAGGTCGAGCGCGTGGCGCACGCGCCGCATCAGCGCGGCCAGCACCGGCGCCAGGCTGTCGCTGCTGCGCAGCCGCAGCTCGGCGCGGCCGGGTACGAGCTGCAGCTCGATCCAGCCGTCGCGCGGCGGCTGGCCGCCTTCGGCGGGCCAGGCCAGCGTGCGGCGCAGCGTGCCGGCGGCGACGTCGACCTGCTCCACGCCCGCGAGCTGCCGCCGCGCGAAGAAGCCCAGCAGCGCCTCGGCGTCCAGCGGCGGCCGCCAGGCCAGGCGCAGGCCCGGCGGGGCCACGCCGTGGCGACCCTCGCGGCCCTCGCGCCGCAGCTGCGTGGGCTGCAGTCGGTAGTGCGCAGCAAAGGCGGCGTTGAAGCGGCGCAGGCTCTCGAAGCCGCTGGCCAGCGCCACCTGCGTGACCGGCAGCGCCGTGTCGGTGAGCAGTTGCTTGGCCAGCAGCAGCCGCTGCGTCGTCAGCCAGGCCAGCGGCGACACGCCATGCGCGGCCGTGAAGATGCGGCGCAGGTGGCGGTCCGTCACGCCCAGCCGCGCCGCCAGCGCCGGCATCGCCAGCGGCCGGCCCTCGTGCACCGCGCGCTCAATGGCGCGTGCCGCGGCCTCGGCCAGCGTGGCCGGCGCGTCCATCGCCGACAGGCCCGGGGCGATCTCGGGCCGGCACTTCAGGCAGGGCCGGAAGGCGGCGGCCTCCGCACGCTCGCGCGTCGGGAAGAAGCGGCAGTTCTCGAAGCGCGGCGTGCGCACGCGGCACACCGGGCGGCAGTAGATGCCGGTGCTGGTGACGCCGACGAACAGCCTTCCGTCGAAGCGCGCATCGCGGGCCTTCAGGGCCCGGTAGGCCTGGTCGGCAGCAAGGGCGTCGGTGTCCATGGCCGGCATTGTGGGCGCGCGGGCGCCGCCGGCTGGCCGTTTCCGGACCTGTCGTGCACACACCGGCCACGGGACTTGAGGAGCGGCTACCTACAATCCCCGCCACTCCCCACCCGACCGCTTCCCATGCGCATCGACCCGAGCATCTTCAAGGCCTACGACATCCGCGGCGTCGTCGGCAGGAACGTCGACGAGGCCTTCGCCGAGCACCTGGGCCGCGCCTTCGGCAGCGAGGCCCGCGCCGCCGGAGAAAAGGCCGTGGCGGTGGGCCGCGACGGCCGCTCGTCGGGCCCTGGGCTGGCCGCCGCGCTGGTGCGTGGGCTGCAGAGCACGGGGCTGGATGTGGTGGACCTCGGCCCGGTGACGACGCCGATGCTCTACTACGTGGCCGCCACGCGCGGCCGGCACGGCTGCACGAGCGGCATCCAGGTCACCGGCAGCCACAACCCGAAGGACTACAACGGCTTCAAGATGGTGATGGCCGGCCGCGCCATCTACGGCGAGGACATCCAGAAGCTCAAGCGCCGCATCGAGGCCGAGGACTACACCGTGGCCCGGGGCCGCAGCGCGCGCATGGACATCGGTGCCGAGTACGCGGCGCGCATCACCGGCGACTGCCGCCTGGCGCGGCCCATGAAGGTGGTGGTGGACAGCGGCAACGGCATCCCCGGCGCCAGCGCGCCGGCCATCCTGCGCGCCCTGGGCTGCGAGGTCATCGACCTCTACAGCAAGGTCGACGGCGACTTCCCCAACCACCATCCCGACCCGAGCAAGCCCGAGAACCTGGAGATGCTCAAGGCCGTGGTGCATGCCACCGGTGCCGAGCTCGGCCTGGCCTTCGACGGCGACGGCGACCGGCTGGGCGTGGTCACCGCCGGGGGCCACATCATCTACCCCGACCGCCAGATCATGCTCTTCGCGCGCGACATCCTGTCGCGGCACCCGGGCGCGCAGATCATCTACGACGTCAAGTGCAGCCAGCGCCTGCCGGCGGCCATCCGCGAGGCCGGTGGCCGGCCGCTGCTGTGGAAGACCGGCCACTCGCTCATCAAGGCCAAGCTCAAGGAGACCGGCGCGCCTTTCGCGGGCGAGATGAGCGGCCACCTGTTCTTCGGCGAACGCTGGTATGGCTTCGACGACGCCATGTACACCGCGGCGCGGCTGCTCGAGATCCTGTCGCGGCACGCCGACCCGAGCGCCTTCCTCGACGCGCTGCCCACCAGCTTCAGCACGCCCGAGCTGAACGTGGCCTGCGCTGAAGCCGTCGATGGGGGCGAGCACCACGCCGTGGTGGCCGAGCTGCTGGCGCGGGTGGCCGACGGGCGGCTGGCCTTCGAGGGCGGCGAGGTCGGCACCATCGACGGCCTGCGCGTCGACTTCGCCGACGGCTTCGGCCTCATCCGCGCCAGCAACACCACGCCGGTGCTGGTGCTGCGCTTCGAGGGCCACACGCCCGAGGCGCTGCAGCGCATCCAGGCGCAGTTCATGCAAGTGTTGCGCAGCGTCAAGCCCGACGCCACCGTGAGCGCGTCGGCGCACTGACGGGCGCGTCCACCGCCCGATGAACGACACGCTGGCGCGCGCGCTGTACGCGCTGGCGATGGGGCTGGCCACGCCGGCCTATCTGGCGCGTCTGTGGTGGCGCGGCCGGCAGGAGCCGGGCTATCGCGAGCACCTGGCCGAGCGGCTGGGCTACGGGCCGGCGGAGGTGCCCGGCCGCGTGTGGATCCACGCCGTCTCGTTGGGCGAAACGCGGGCCGCCGAGCCGCTGATCGCCGCGCTGCGCGAGCGCGAGCCGGGGCTGCGCCTGCTGCTCACGCACGGCACGGCCACGGGCCGCGCGGCCGGCCGAGCGCTGCTGCATGACGGTGACGCACAGTGCTGGCTGCCCTGGGACACCCCTGGCGCCGTGCGGCGCTTCCTGGCCCGTCACCGGCCGGCCGTCGGCGTCGTGATGGAGACCGAGGTCTGGCCCGTGCTGCTGAACGGGGCCCGCCAAGCGGGCTTGCCGATGCTGCTGGCCAGTGCGCGCCTGAGCGAGCGCAGCGCACGCCAGGGCCGGCGCTATGCGGCTCTGCTGCGCCCGGCGCTGGGCCGCTTCGACGCCGTGCTCGCGCAGACCGAGGCGGACGCGGCACGGCTGCGCGCCAACGGTGGCCGCGCCGTGCAGGTGCTGGGCAACCTCAAGTTCGACATCGCGGTGCGCGACGCGCAGGCCGCGCGCGGGAGCGCCTGGAAGGCCGCGCTCGGCCGCCCGGTGGTTTTGGCCGCCGTCACGCGCGAGGGCGAGGAGGTGCCGCTGTTGGCAGCCTGGCGCGCCGCCGCGCCGGGCGCGGCCTTGCTGGTGATCGTGCCGCGCCATCCGCAGCGTTTTGACGCGGTCGCGGCCCAGGTCACCGGCGCCGGCTTCACGCTGGCGCGCCGCAGCGCCTTTGCCGACGACGCGCCCGCGGCCGACGCGCTGCGCGCCGAGGTCTGGCTCGGCGACAGCCTGGGCGAGATGCCGGCCTGGTATGCGATGGCCGACGTGGCGCTGCTCGGCGGCAGCTTCGCGCCCCTGGGCGGCCAGAACCTGATCGAGGCCGCGGCCTGCGGCTGCCCGCTGCTGATGGGGCCGCACACCTTCAACTTCGCGCAGGCCGCCGAAGGCGCCTTGCAGGCCGGCGCGGCGCGGCGCGTGGACTCGCTCGACGCGGCCGTGGCCCAGGCCCTGGCGCTGCTGCAAGACGGCGCCGCCGGCCAGGCCATGGCCGCCGCCGGCCGCGCTTTTGCTGCCGCCCATCGCGGCGCGGCGGCGCGCATGGCCGATGCGGTGCTCGCTCTGCGCGGGCGTTGACAGACTCTCAATCCTTCAGCAGCGGCAGCGTCGGCAGGCCGGCCGAGCCCGGTAACACCTCGGCGTCGAGCGCGGCGCGCGGCACGCGCAGGTGCTCGGCCAGCACGGTGCGGAACACGGCGCGCAGGTCGGTGTGGTGATGCGCAGGTCTCGGCCCTCGAAGCGCTGGGCTTTCGCCAGGCCCGGCCAGTCGGCCAGCACGCGGCCGCCGCGCACCGCGCCGCCCAGCACGAAGGCGTCGCCACCGCTGCCGTGGTCGGTGCCCAGCGTGCCGTCGACGGCCACTTGAGCCGCTGGTGGCACGTCGGCGACGAGGTGCCGTGCGAGCTTGGTGCAGATGTGGTGCGCCGTCGCGGGATGGGCGGCGAGGTCGCGCAACACGAGCGTCAGCGCCTCCGCGCCGTCGGGGTAGAGGCGGCCCAGGATCGACTGGGGGCCGCCCTGGTGCCAGGCGGGGTCGAAGCGCGTGGCTGGTTCGGGGTCGGCCAGCGCCACGCGCCAGCCGGTGAGCACCGCGGCGAACTCGGTCATGTCGACCTGCGTGCAGCCGGCACCCGCGCCCAACGTGTGCAGCTCGAGCACCTCGCGCGCCAGGTTCTCGTTCAGGCCGCTCACGCGGGGCGTCCTCTCGCCGCCTCGGGCGCGCCGCGCCAGGCGCTGCACGAGCAGCGAATCAGGGCCGGCGGACAGGTCGTTGTCCAGGTAGCGCAGCATGCCGGGGTGGGTGACGGCGACCTGCAGCAGCGTCTCGAAGCGGCCGGCGACGTGCGGCCGGACGGCTTCGCGCTCAAACGCGCCGACGATGCCGCGTGCGCTCGCCTTGGCCATGCTGACGGTGAAGTGGTTGGCCCAGAACAGGGCCATCCGCTCGGCGAAGGGGCGCGCCGTGGTCGCCGCCGTGACCAGCCGCGCCCGGACGTCGGTCGCCTGGGTGTCGCGCAGCCTCGTCACCAACACCGCATCGCCGCTGCGGCCCCCTGGTGCGGGGCCGGCCTCGGCGGCCTCCGCAACACCCGCCATCGGTGCGGCGGCCCCGGGGCTTGCGCGCCGCGCCTGGTTCTGGCCGGGGACCAGGGCCGCGTACAGGCGCAGTGCCTGAGTGCTGCCGGTCGAGGCGTCGCCGCGCTGGGTGTCGGCGGGTCCGATCTGGCTCAGCAGCCAACCCAGGGCGTCGCGGCCCACGGGCTCGAGCGAGGGTTCCCCGAGCCCGAAACGGTGCACCGCCACTGCGGCGGCAAGGGGCGGCCCGGGCAGGGTGGTCTCGCGCGGCGCAGGTGGGTCACAGTGCTGCCGAGTGTGCCGTCGCCGTCATCACGGTGCTCGAGCGCCGCGTGAAGAAGTGTCAAGGCGCTCAGGGCACAAGGAAGCGTGTCAGTGCCTCGACGTCGGCAGCGGTGAGTTGGCCGCTGGCCTGGCGCAGGCGCAGTGTGGCCAGCAGCACGTCGTAGCGTGCCTTGGCCAGGTCGCGCTGCGTCGTCACGAGCTGGCTCTGCGCGTTGAGCACGTCGAGGTTGACGCGAACGCCGACGCGGTAGCCCAGCTGCGTGGACTCCAGCGCCAGCTTGCTCGATGCCTCGGCAGCCTCCAGCGCCTTGACCTGCGCCAGCACCGACTGCAGCCCGAAGTAGGCCTGCCGGGTGCCCAGCGCCACGCCGCGGCGCGCGGCGTCGAGCTGGTTGCGCGACTGCTCCTCGAGAGCCAGCGTCTCCTTGATGCGGTTCTGTGTGGCGCCGCCGGTGAACAGCGGCCAGTTGAACTGCAGGCCCGCGCTGGCGACGGTGCTGGTGCCGTTGCTGCGGTTGAGCGCATCCAGGCCACCGCGCGCATTGCTGCTTCCGAGCGAGGCCACCGCATCGAGCGTCGGCTTGCCCGCAGCGCGGGCCTTGTCGGTCTCCAGCGTGGCGACCTCAAGACCCAGCCGCGCACGGAGCACCGTGGGGTGCACCCGGTCTGCGGCGCTGACCCACTGCTCGGGGTCGACGGGCTGCGGCGCCTGCAGCTCCACCGGCACGCGCAACGGCCTGGGCTGCACGCCGCTCCGGCCCACCAGCTGGTCGAGCGCGATGCGCCGGGTGCGCAGCTCGTTCTCGGCGGCGATCTCCTGCGCCAAGACGAGGTCGAAGCGCGCCTGCGCCTCCCGCGTATCGGTGATGGTGGCGGTGCCGACCTCGAAGTTGCGCCTCGCCGATGCCAGCTGCTCGGTGATGAAGACCTTGCTGGCGCGCACCGCACCGAGTGCGTTCTCAGCCGTCAGCACATCGAAGTAGGACTGCGAGACGCGAATGATCAGATCCTGCTCGGCGCTGGCGAGGTCGGCCTTGGCCAAGTCGAGCGACTTGCGCGCCTGTGCCATCGTGGCGTCGTTGCTGCGGTTGAACAGCGGGTAGCGGCCGTTCAGCGTGGCCTGCAGCGAGCTGGCCTCCATCGTGCCGTGGGTGCGGCTGCTGTCAGTGGCCGAGGTGCCCGCGCCGGCCGACAGTGCGGCCGACGGGCGACCCAGGGCCTCAGCCTGCGCGCTGCGGAACTCGGCGCTCAACGCCCCAGCCTGGGCGGCGCGGAACGTGGCGTCGTAGCCGCGTGCGGCCTCCACCAGCGCGGCCAGGCTTTGCGCCGAGGCCAGACCCGGCCAGGCGGCGAACACGGCAAAGGCGAGCCAGGCCAGGGCAGGGCGCGGGGACGGTCGGGTACGGGGCATGCGGTGTTCCTCCGGGATGCGGGAATGCGGGGTATCGCAGCCGCGCAACGGGCGGCCGTTGTGGGTAGGGCGTTCAGTAGCGCGGCACGCGCGGGTCGACGAGTGCGGACCAGGCGTCGATGCCACCGGCCAGGTTGTAGGCGTGGTCATGGCCCTTGCGCTCCAGGAATGCGACGACCTGCGCGCTGCGGGCGCCATGGTGGCAGATGCAGACGACGGGCTGCGACGGGTCGAGCTCGGAAAGCCGAGCCGGAATCTCGTGCATCGGCACGTGGCGCTGTGCCAGGCCCGGCAACTCGACGCGGGCCAGCGCCACCTCCCAGGGCTCGCGCACGTCGAGCAACAGCGCCCCCGGAGTGATGGCGACGAAGTCCTTCAACTGGCCGGCGTTCAGCGAGCGCATGCGGGCGACCGACGTGTCAGAAGCGGAACCCTGTGGGCTCGGAAAAGCCCTCCAGGCGCGGTGCGACGGTGTCGAACAGGTCGGTCTGCGCCCAGGCGGCCTCGCCGGTGCGCGTGTAGAGACGGGCGCGCATCACCGGCTCCTGGCCGACGATGGCCACCAGCCGGCCGCCCGGCTTGAGTTGATACAACAAGACCGATGGCACCGCGGCCACCGAGCCCGACAGCACGATGGCATCGAACGGGGCCTCCGCCGGCAGGCCACGCGCCCCGTCGGAAGCTCGGCACTCGAACACGCGCACGGTGTCGAGTCCGGCTCGCGCCAGGTTCTCGCGCGCACGGCGCGCCAGCGCCGGCCGGCATTCCATGGTCACGACCGTCTGCGCCCGGTGGGCCAGCAGTGCGGCCATGAAGCCGCTGCCGCAGCCGATCTCGAGCACCGACTCGTGCGGCTGCAACTGCAGCGCCTGGAGCAGCCGCGCCTCGACCTTGGGCTCCAGCATCGCCGGCCCGTGCGGCTGCCTGGGCAGCAAGGGCACCTGGGTGTCGACGAAGGCCAGCGCCTTGTGCTGCGCCGGCACAAAGTCTTCGCGCTTCACACGGGCCAGCAACTCCAGCACCTGCGCGTCGAGCACGTCCCAGGGTCTGATCTGTTGCTCGATCATGTTGAAGCGGGCGAGTTCGGTGTTCATCAAGATACGGAGCGTGGTATCGGGCCAGACAGCCGCGGAATTCTAGGTGCGGGCCTTGACGAGGGCCTTGCGTGGCTTGCCGCCAGCCGGTGGCGTTGCCTTGTCGGGGCGCACCTGAAGCCCGCGCAGGACCAGCTCAAGGTGGGTCTTCAACATCAGCTCGGGGTCCATCTCGGCGGCGCCATGCACCGGGCAGCAGCCGAACGAGTGACGGTGCACGGCCACGAAGATCAGCGGCGCGATCAGCGCCAGCGAGACCTCATGCGTCGGCATGGGCCTGAACTCACCGCGCGCCACGCCGCGCTCGACGCACCCGCCGAACAGGCGGTCGGCCGGCACCATCACCTCGTCGGCGTAGAACTGCGCCAGCTCCGGGAAGTTGCGCACCTCGGCGAGGATCACCTTGTGGATGCCCGCCGCCGGCGTGCTGCCGAAGCGCTCCCACCAGGTCTGGATGAGCAGCCCCAGCAGCTCCGAGCTGCTGCCCTCGAAGCAGGCTGCGAGCTGCTCGCCCTCGGCGATCAGGCTGGTGAGGTTGTGCCGCACCACGGCCTTGAACAGTTCTTCCTTGCTCGGGTAGTAGAGGTAAAGCGTGCCTTTGGAAACGCCGGCCAGCCGCGCCACCTCTTCGGCGCGTGTGGCGGCAAAGCCCTTCTCGACGAACAGCGTCAGCGCGGCGGCCAGCAGTTCCTGCGGCCGCGCTTCCTTGCGACGCTGGCGCATCCCGGCGCCGGCCGCGGGGACACGCCCGGCCGTCACTGCGCCGGTGGCCTCGTGGGGGAGCTCTTCGTGCATGGATTACTGACTGACTGGTCAGTAATGGTAGGGGTTGCCGAGCCCAGGGTCAAGGTGAGCCGGGCAGGGCGCGAGCAGCGTGCCCGCCGCGGCGGGCGTGCTGACTATCATCCGCGGCCCCCCCGGGTGCAGCCCCTGTCAACGCCGGATCTCTCTTGGACCCCATCCTGCTCCTCCAGGCCGCCGTCATGGGCGTGGTCGAGGGACTCACCGAGTTCCTGCCGATCTCGTCGACCGGCCACCTGATCATCGTCGGCGACCTCATCGACTTCACCGGCGAGAAGGCCAAGGTCTTCGGCATCTTCATCCAGACCGGCGCGATGCTGGCCCTGATCTGGGAGTACCGTGAGCGCCTGGCCGGCGCGGTGCGCGGCGTGCGCCGCGACCCTCGGGCGCAGCGCTTCTGGATCAACATCGCGGTCGCGTTCACGCCCGCGGCCGCCTTGGGCTACCTGTTCGGCGGGGCCATCAAGGAGCACCTGCTCAAGCCGGTGCCCGTGTCCATCGCGCTCATCGTGGGCGGGCTGATCATCCTGTGGGTCGAGGCCTGGCACCGGCGCCGTTTCGGCGAGCGCGACCTGCAGGGCACGCGCCGCGCCCGCGTGGAGACCGTGGACGACATGGGCCCGGCCGACGCCTTCAAGCTCGGCTGCCTGCAATGCCTGGCGCTGATCCCGGGCACCAGCCGCTCGGGCGCCACGATCATCGGCGGCATGGTGCTGGGCTTCTCGCGCAAGTGCGCCACCGAGTTCAGCTTCTTCCTCGGCATCCCCACGCTGATGGCGGCGGGCGCGTACTCGCTGTACCAGCAGCGCCACGAGCTGAGCCTGGCCGACCTGCCGATGTTCGCGGTGGGGCTGGCATTCGCGTTCATCAGCGCGCTGCTGTGCATCCGCTGGTTGATCCGCTACGTGAGCACGCACGACTTCACGCTGTTTGCCTGGTACCGCATCGGCTTCGGGCTGGTGGTGCTGCTCACGGCGTACACCGGCCTGGTGAGCTGGACGGCCTGACCGCCGCCGGTGGTCGTCAGCGGCGGCGGAAGACCAGGTCCCACACGCCGTGGCCCAGGCGCTCGCCGCGGGCCTCGAAGCGGCTCTTCGCGCGCCAGGGCGGGCGCGGCGCGTAGCCCTCGGCGGTGTTGGCCAGGCCCGGTTCGGCCGACAGCACCTCGAGCATCTGCTCGGCGTAGGGCTGCCAGTCGGTGGCCAGGTGCAGGTAGCCGCCGGGCTGCAGGTGCGGCAGCAGCGCGGCCACGAAGGGCGGCTGGATCAGGCGGCGCTTGTGGTGGCGCTTCTTGTGCCAGGGGTCGGGGAACCACACGTGCACGGCCGCCAGCGAGGCCGGCGGGATCATCTCGCGCAGCACCTCCACCGCGTCGTGCATGACGATGCGCACGTTGCCCAGCTGCCGCTCGCCCACCAGCTTGAGCAACGCGCCCACGCCAGGCGGGTGCACCTCCAGGCCGAGCAGATCGTGCTCCGGGTGCTGTACGGCGTAGGCCGCGGTGGCGTCGCCCATGCCGAAGCCGATTTCCAGCACGCGCGGGGCGCCGCGGCCGAACACGGCCTCCAGATCCAGCGGCTGCCCGGGCGTGTAGGGCAGCACAAGGTGCGGGCCCAGTTCGGCCAGCGCCCGCTGCTGCCCCGGGCCCATGCGGCCGGTGCGCACGACGAAACTGCGGATGGCCGGGTGGGGCCGCGCCTCGCGCACGGGAGTGTCGGTGTCGGGGCGGACAGGTGGCGGCATCGGCAAGAGGCGGTTTGTGCCCGCAGGCACCGGCGCCCACGACGCTAGCATGGGCAGGCGCATGAACCGACAACTCGCCCTCTCCCTGATGCTGGCGGCCGCTCTGCGGGCGGCTGCTGCCGCCGAACTCCCGGCGCCGGCTGGCATCGCACCGGCCGACGCCGCCAGTGCCGCCCCTGCGGCTGCGAGCGCCGCATCGCTGCCTGGCGCCATGCCGGCCCTGCCCCCCGCGCCGCCGTCGTTCCAGGGCTTGCCTTGGGGGGCGACCGAGTCAGAGATCGCCGCCCGTTTCGGCGAGCGCCTGCGCCCGGCGCCCTGCGACGCGGCACTGCGCGCGCAGGCGGCGCGCCACGACGAGGTCTGCGAGTCACCCACGGTGCCGCGCTACGAGGTGGCCGGCGTGCCCTTCGTGCTGACCTTGCACCTCGATGCCGCTGAGCGCCGGCTCGTGCGCGTGACGCTGGTGCACAGCGCCGAACACGGCCGCAGCGACGAGCCGCGCTGGAGCGACAACCACCGCCTGCTGCGCCGGCTGCTGTCGCAGCGCTACGGCGGGCCGGAGTTCACCGACCTGCAGCATGAGGGCGGTGTCAGCAGCGCGGTGGCGCGCTGGCGTACCGGGCCGGCGCTGATCGAGCTCAGCTCCACCTTCCAGGCGCGCAGCTCCGCGCAGCCGGCACGCGAGCAGATGAGCGTGACCTACAAGAGCCCGTTCCACGGTGAGGCGTCGAAGCTGTAGCCGCAGCCGCTCCGTGCCCGCACGGCGCTAAACTCCAGCCTCGCTGCGGGTGTAGTTCAATGGCAGAACGGCAGCTTCCCAAGCTTCATACGAGGGTTCGATTCCCTTCACCCGCTCCAAGCACTCACCTCGGGCTGCACAGGCCAGGCCGGAGCATGTGCCCCGCATCCACCGACCCCCGTGTCGTCCACATGCCTGGCCGCCTGCGCAAGGTGCTGGATCCGCGCGGCCGTCCCTGTGAGAGGCCTGTGCGGGTCAATCCATGCTCGGCCAACGCCAACGCGGCCCTGCCTCCGGCACGAGATGAGTGCGCATCCATCGAAGGTCGGACTTCCAGTCCTGTGCGGCTTGTGACTTCCGAGAGTCGTTTCCCTGTGTCGATTGCAGCCAGATGATGTGCCGGACCATCCGGGTCAATCGCACCCCGCTGCCCGCTGACCCCCACCGCTTGCGGTAGGCCGCGTCGTGGTCAGCCTGAAACCAATCGTCCAGGCTTGGTTCCGCCCAGAACGATCGAAGCAGCTCCTGTCGTACCTTTGCGGGTTCCGACTTGGCGCCGACGCGATAGCCGTAGTTCGAAAGCGGTGAGCTCCCCGCATCGATCTCCAGTTCTTCGCCCGATCTTCCCCGGTCGCCCTCCGGGGGGCGCCGGCCACTGCCACCCGTCACCACCCAGAAACTGCGACAGCACCGGGTGGTCTTCGGCAAACTCGGGCACCAGTTGGTCTGTGGGTGCCGCCGCGCCATGCAGCAGGTCGTGGCCGCAGAGGACGCTGAGCACGAAAAGCTCTTGCGAGAACAACCTGAACGGCTCACCGGCCGCCAAGCGCCGATACAGCTGTAGCCTGAGAAGCTCGATGTCGACGCCTTCACGTCCCACCACGAAGACAGGTACCTCGTGCGCAGCCTCGTCCAGAAAGTAGGGCTCGAAGCCCACCGTCGCAGCCGCCGCATCCAGCACGTCGGACGCCCAGGGCCCCGAGCCGCATGTGACGACAGCGCTGCCCAGCTCTGAGGCGAGGTCTTCTCCGTGTATGGCCATCAGGTCGCGCAGCAGGTCTTCGGATCGGATGTGCAGCAACACCCTCCAGGATCCAGGAACAGGATCGCGGGGGCGAGCTGCCGGCCTGGACGCGACCGCTGGGGCAGGTGACGGGGCAGGGCGCCAGTCCGCAGCTGCCTCGGCACGGAGACGGATGATCTCGCCCTGCAACCGCCCGCTCTCCGAGCGCGCTTGTGCCAAGTCCTCGCCTGCCTGCTGAAGGCGCCGTCGAAGGATCTCGGCATCGCGGTGGGCTACGTCCAACTGCACACGGTGATTCTCGATTTCGCGTTTCCAGGCCTCGCCCCCTGGCTGCCAAGACGCACGTTCTGCCTGGAGCGCCGTTCGCTCCGCGCCGAGCGACACGAGTGCCGCCTCCAGGGCCTGCCGATTCCGGTCGTGTGCACGCTGGCGCCTGCCCAGAACCTCGCGGGCCTCATTGAGCTCCTGCCACTCGCGCTGTTGATTGGAGTGCAGGTCTTGGAGCGCAGAGTTCCAGGCGGCGAGTCGCTGGTGATACGCCTGAAGTCGCTCTGAAAGGGGACTCGGTTCCGGCTCGGCCGCCGCCAGTGCATCGCTGGCCGTGGAGTCGCTCGGGCTCCGTCCTATCGCTGCATCCGATTCCGACTCGGTGCGTTCGGTGTGTGTTTCCGGGGAGAGGGTCTGCAGCGTTAACCGCCGCTGGAGTGCATCGATCTGGACCTGTGCCGCCTGCAGCTTCAGCCGCGTCTCACGCAGCTCGATGAGGGCCTCGCGCTTGATGCGCTCGGCATGCGCCAGCCGATCGTTCAGGCTCGCTCCTTCCGGACCATCCGCGCCGCTCACGGCAGCACCTCAGTGCAGCGGTGCGCCACCGGCACGCTGCCCGGCGCCTTGCGCATACACGAACTGCCACACCTGCTCCACCTTCTCCTTCCACAGCGGCTCCGGGTACGGCTCCTCCGGCAGCTCGTTCAGCGTCACGCGGATCTCGGAGTACACCTGCGCCCGCGTCTGCGGATTCTTGCGCCAGAACTCCACCTTCAGGGCCTGCAGCTTCTCCAGCAGCTCCCGCGCCACCTTCTTGACCGCCGCCTCCTGCTCGCGCGACAGCTTGGGCTCGGGCCGGGTCAGCAGGTCGAAGATGGCCAGCTCGTCCTCGGGTAGCCCCTCGCGCGCCGCGCGGCGCTCCTCGTCGCCCATCTCGGCAACGAGCTTCTTCACCGCTGCGTAGAAGGCCTCGACATCCAGCGTGCCCAGGTTGTAGGCCTCCACCAGCTTCTCCAGCTTCTCCACCAGGTGCAGGCGGGTCGGGTTGCGCTCGGCCAGCTCGCGCGCCTTCGCCTCGGCCTTGGCCCGCAGCTGCTCGCTCGCGGTCTTGGGCTTGGCCTCGAACAGCTTGGCCAGCTTGTCGAAGTCGATGTCCGTCAGGTCGACGCGGCCGCCGCGGTCGTCGCCTTCGACGATGGGCGCGGTGATGGTCACGCCCTCCACCTGCGCATCCAGCAGCGCCTCGATCTTGGCCATCAGCGCCGAGATGTCCGCCGGCCCCAGCTTGGCGCGGATGGCATCGGCCAGGATGTGCAGCACCGCCACCGGCTTGAGGAACGGCGCGGCCCGCTCGTCCGGCAGCAGCGCCTTGTAGGCGCGCGCCGCCGCCGAGGCCTTGCGCAGGTACTCGCGCCGCCGTTCGTCGGGGGTGATCAACGCCTCCACCGCGCTGCCGATCAGCGCCAGCCGCTCCAGCTTCTGCGCCGCGGCGATGGCCTGCACGTCCACACCATGCGCGCTGCAGAACGCACCGGCCTCGGCCAGCGCGGCCTGCAGCTCCGCCACCAGGCCTTCTTTGCTCTGGATGGGCTCGCCTGCCGCGCCGCCGGCTGCATCAGCCGCGTAGATGGCCAGCGCCCGCTGCAGGTTCTGGAACACGCCCACGTAGTCCACCACCACGCCGGCCGCCTTGCCCGGCGCGCGGCGGTTGGCCCGCGCGATGGTCTGCATCAGCGTGTGGTTCTTCATCGGCTTGTCGAGGTACACCGTGCTGCAGGTGGGCACGTCGAAGCCGGTGATCCACATGGCGCACACGAACACCAGCCGCAGCCGGTCTTCCGGGCTCTTGAAGCGCGCCTCCAGGTCCTCGCTCAGCATGCGCTGCCGGTGCGGCAGGATGTCCAGGCCCTTGGCCTTGAGCTCGGCAATCTCGTTCTGGCCCTGGCTCACCACCACGGCCACGTCCACGGCCCGCATCCAGGCCACGCGCTCCGCCAGCGCGGCCTGCAAATCGGCCGGCGTGCGCGCCAGCCGCTGCTCCTGCTCGGCCAGCAGCGCGGCCCAGTGCACCTTGAACTTGTCGTGCATGCGCACGGCCGTGGCCTTGTCGATGGCCACGAACATGCCCTTGCCCAGGTAGCCGCGGGCCGCGAAGTGCCGGGCCAGGTCGGCGGCGATCTGCTCCAGCCGGTCGTCCCGCGTGATCAGCGGGTACTGCCGCGCAAACTCGCGCTGCAGCCGCGCGTCCTGCTCCTCGTCCAGCGCCGCCGCGTCGAGCAGCGCGTCGAGGTCGTCGCGCAGCGCCTCGGCATCGGCCAGCTGCAGCTCGGGCTTGCGCGACTCGTAGTACAGGGGCACCGTGGCCCCGTCGGCCACCGACTGCGCGAAGTTGTAGACCGACACGTAGTCGCCGAACACCTCGCGCGTGCGCTCGGCCTGGCCGGCGATCAGCGGCGTGCCCGTGAACCCGATGAAGGCTGCGTTGGGCAGCGCGCGCCGAATGTTGGCCGCCAGCTGATCGTACTGGCTGCGGTGGGCCTCGTCGGTGATGACGATGATGTCGCGCCGCTCGCTCAGCACTGGGATGGACTCGCCGCGCTCGGTGCCGAACTTGTGGATCAGCGTGAAGACGTAGCGCTCCTGGCCCGCCAGCAGCTCGCGCAGGTGCGCACGGCTCTGCGCCTGGGCATCGCGGATGTCCTTGGTCAGCGCACCCGTGGCCGCGAAGGTGCCTGCAATCTGGTCGTCCAGCTCCTGCCGGTCGGTCACGATCACGAAGGTCCAGTGGTCGCCCAGCCGCCGCAGGACCTTCTCGGTGAACATCACCATCGACAGGCTCTTGCCGCTGCCCTGCGTGTGCCAGAACACGCCCAGGCGGCCTTGGTTGGCCTCGATGCGCTGCACAGCCTCGATGGCGCGGTTCACGCCCAGCACCTGGTGATACTTGCCCAGCACCTTGCGCAGGCCGCCGCGCGCCTCCTCGAACAGCGTAAAGTTCTCGATCAGGTCCAGAAAGCGCTCGGGCGCGCAGGTGGCGCGCAGCAGGGTGGCCATCTCCACGCTGGCGGGCGCGTCCTCGGCCTCCTTCTTCCAGGGTGCATAGGCCTCGAAGGGGGCGTGGCTGGCGTCCATCAGCGCCTCCAGGCCGTTGGACAGCACCACGAAGCCATTGGCATCGAACAGGCGCGGCACGGTGTCGCGGTAGTCGGTGAGGTTGGCGTCGTAGGCCTCCTGCACGCCCTGGCTGGGCGCCTTCCATTCGCACAGCAGCAGCGGCAGCCCGTTGACGAAGCCCACGGCATCGGGTCGGCGCTTGTACAGCTCGCTGGCCACCCACAGCTGCGAGGCGACGAAGAAGTCGTTGGCCCGCGGGTCGGTCCAGTTCACCACGCGCACACGCTCGGGCTTCAGCGATCCATCGGGCTGCCGCAGCTCCACCGGCACGCCCTCGCGCAGCAGCCGCCACAGCGCCCGGTTGGCCGCCATGGGCAGCATGGCCGAGCGGTCTTCGGTCAGCACGGCCTCGGCCTGCTGCAGGGCCTCAGCGGGCAGCAGCGGGTTCAGGGCCGCCAGCGCCGCGCGCAGGCGCGCCGGCAACACCACCTCGCGCCACGACAGCCGGCCGGTGGGGTTGGCGGGCCCCGGCAGCTCCTGCATCAGGTTGCCGTGCTCCCAGCCCAGGCCCTCCAGCAGCTCCAGCGCCGGCACCTCCACCAGCGCCAGCTCGCCGTAGCCCGCGCCCGCGTCCTTGGCCTTCACGCTCGGCATGGGACCCTCCCCACGAGCTGATGTGGCCAGCCGTAGCCGGCAGACTGCCCGGAGCGGTGCCGCTGGACCGCCCGGCCTGGAGCGCCGAGATCCACGCCGAGTGGCAGCGCTCGGTGCTGGCCGCCCGGCCGGGCATCGACCCGGCGCTGCTGGAGCGGCGCCGCGCCGCCATGGACACGGCGCTGCCCGACGCCTGCGTCAGCGGCCATGCGCCGCTGATCGGTGCGCTGGTGCTGCCCGACCCCGACGACCGCCATGTGCTGGCCGCCGCCATCCGCGCGAATGTGTGAAGGACAGCACAGGTGATCGTCACCTTCAACGAGGCCGACTTCCCGGCCGCCACGCTGGCCGGCTTCGACCTGGTGGCGCAGCACCCGGACCTGTTCCTGCGCCACCTGATCGACCTGGCGCCCGCCATGGTGCGCGCCCGCGTCGAGCACCGGCTGCGGGGCTGGAAGCGCCCGCCCAACACGCCCGAAGACTTCATCGGCGCGCTGGAGCTCACCGGGCTGCCAGAAGCCGCCGCGGCACTGAGGGAGCTGTTCGCGGCGGGGTGAGGGCATCAGGCGATGGCCTCCAGTTCGCGTTCGGCGGTGGCGACGGCGAGGTCGCCCGAGATCAGGCGGGGCAACAAGAGGTCGCGGCTCATCGCGAGCGCCGCGTTGGCTCTGTAGAGGTTGAGCAGGCAGTCTCGGACTGTGGCGAGTCGCGGTTCGAGCCGAGCAAGGTCGTCGGCTGAAGGCTGAACAATCGGTACTCGCTCAATGTCAGCGCGGTTGACTGCCTTGTAGATCGCGCCGTTCCCAATGAGGTCGGGCGTGTGGAATGTCGCCCTCAGGTGCGCCAGCAGAAACGCCCGCATCGACGGTCGTACCTTGATCGCGGCGACTCCACGACCAAGAGCCACTCGCTCTGTTGCCACGTTGATTCTTCCGACCGGGGCTCGAACACTGAACAGGATGTCGCCTGCCTCCGCAATCCGTTTGCCTGCAAGACTGTCGCAGAACACCCTTCGGCCAGGAAACAGTGGACCGAAGTCGGTGACGCCTTGGTGGAACGGAAGTCCGCGCCCTTCAGTGTTGAGTTCGCCCGACGGAGGGGACTGACCCATGATCAAGTCGACAACTTCGCACAGAGACGTCTTGCGCCATCCGCGAGGTAGCGGATTGAGCTCGGCCTGTACTCCGCCGGGGTGTGGCAGCTGTCCGACGCGGGCAGTGAGGAAGTCATCGAACAGCCGCCGCCCCATCGCCTCCAGCACCGCGATCCGGCGCCGGTTTACCTCGATCAGGTCGTCGTAGGTGCCGAGGATGGAGGCGATGCGGCGCTGAGTTGGCAGAGCCGGGAGGTCAATCGTCTGTTGCTCAATCAGACTCGGACTGATGTTCGGCTGAGCCGCACCGTATGCATGGGCTTCAAACATAGCCCGAACTTCGGGGACGCGAAGCCAGTGAAAGAGAAACTCTGCGTCGAGGCGACCGGGATCCTTGATCGTGAAGCGGCCCACCCGCTGATTCAGAAGCATTCGGCCTTCGTCTCGAACCTTCGCGACTTGGCCGATGTGTCCAGTCATCGAAATGAGCAAGTCGCCTCGCCGAAGCTCAAGGGCGCGGGCGGAGCCCGCAACGTCTTCGCTGACGAAAGAGCAGCCTTCAAGGGTCACCCAGCCGTCCTTCACGTTGGCGATCTTGATCACCGGAACGCCGCGCTCGATCCAGTCGGCGCTTTTGAAGGCGTAGCCGGACCTGACGGTGGCAACGTCTCCGAGGCGAGACGGAATCACGACAGCAACTCCGCGACGTTCTCGGCGATCCGTGCCTGCAACACTGCCGCCTCGGCATTGAGCCCCTCCAGCTCCTCTTGCAGCGCCTCCAGCTGGCTGCGGAACTCCTCGTCTTCCACAACTTGCCCCGGCGCCACGCCCACGTAGCGCCCCGGGTTCAGGCTGCCGTCCTGCGCCGCGATCTCGGCGCGCGTGGCGGCCTTGCACAGCCCCGGCACGTCGCAGTAGCGACCGCCCGGGAAAGCCTCGGCCAGCCGCGCCGCGCTGCCGGCGTCGGTCTCGACCTCCTCGCCGCGCCACAGCCGAACGATGTTGGCGATGAACCCGACGTGCTCGGGGTCGTAGACGCGCAGCGCCCGCGTCACCTGCCGGTACAGGTGCCGCGCGTCGATGAACAGCACCTGATCGGCGCGTGGCCCCTTGGCCTTGCCGCGGTCCAGGAACCACAGCGTCACCGGCAGCACTACGGTGAAGAACATGTTCGGCCCCACGGCCACGATCACGTCCACCGCGCCGGTGTCCACCAGTTTCTTGCGCAGCTCGCGCTCGCTGCCGCCGGCGTCGCTGGCGCTGTTGGCCATCACGAAGCCGGCGCGGCCGGTAGGCTTGAGCGCCGCGTAGAACAGGCCGATCCACAGGTAGTTGGCGTTGTTCACCGTCGGCAGCCCGAACGGGAAGCGCGCATCCACCTGCCCGGCCTCGTTCACCAGACGGGCGCGGTCCACCTCGCCCTGGTTGAACGGCGGGTTCGCCATCACGTAGTCGAAGCGGCCCACCAGCTGGTGCGGGTCGTCGTAGTAGGTGTTGGCCTCGCGGATGTCGCCCGACAGGCCGTGCACCGCCAGGTTCAGCCGCGCCAGGCGAAGCGTGTCTGCCATCTTCTCCACGCCGTGCACGCTGATCTCGCGCTCGGGCGCCTGGTGGTGCCGGCGCACGAACTCCGCCGAGTGCACGAACATGCCGCCAGAGCCGCAGGCGGGGTCCAGGATGGCGCCGTGGCAGGGCTCGATGACCTCGACGATGAGCTTCACGATCGACGCCGGGGTGAAGTACTCGCCGCCCTTGTGCATGAAGCTGGCGGCGAACTGGCCCATGATGTACTCGAAGATCAGGCCGTAGGCGTCGCCCTCGATCTGCAGCGGCGCCAGGATGCGCAGCAGCTCCTGCAGCACCTCGTTCGGCAGCGCGCCATAGCCCTGGGGCAGCGCGCCGGCCAGGTCTGGGCGTCGCGTACAGGGCACGCCGCATGGAACGCCCACTGCTTTCGCCCGCCGCTGGTTCCGCCGCCCGGCTGGTGGCGAAGGCGCACAGGTGCAGCACCTGCTCCTCGAAGGCCAGCGCGTTGCCAGCCCCACCCACGGGCCTTTGCGTGCTCAGGCATTCGTGGGTGCTTTTGTCGACGGCGGCAAAGCCCTAGCGAAAGCAGCTGTCGGCTTGCGGCATGATCGCCCCATGATCGATGGCGAAAGCCTTTCCGTGGAGGTGCGAGGCGCCGCCGGCACCGAGAGCTGGTGCCGTGAGTGCCTGAGCGCGCTTGAGGCGCAGGGCTGGGAGCCCTTCGACACCGCGCGCCACGGCAGCAGCCCCGACGCCGTGCTCTGGCGAGCCGCCGACGCCACCGCGCTGGCGGCGCTGCGCGGGCACCCGACGCTGGCCTCCATGGCCCACGACAGCGCATTGGTGGTGCATGCCGATGGCGAATCGCCCAGCGACGAGACCGCCTTGCTGAAGCTCGGCGCCGAGGCCGTGCTGGCCGGCGACGATGGCGGGGCCCTTGCCCGGGCGCTGCGCCACGCCGTGTGGCGCAAGCGATTCGAACAGGCCACGCGGCGCGCCTATGCCACCGACCTGGCCACGGGCCTGCCGCATCAGACGCAGCTGATCGAGCACATGACGCAGCTGCTGGCCTTGCGCGAGCGCGAGCCGGCGCCCATGGTGTTGCTGGTGCTTCGGGTGGACGGCTTTGCGCAGGCCGCGCAGCGGCTGGGCGCCGAGGCGGGCAACGTGCTGCGCCGCAAGGTGGCGGTGCGGCTGCGCGGCGGGCTGCGCGCCAGCGACGTGGTGGCCTCGCTCACGCCCGAGGTCTTCGGCGTGCTGCTGGGCCGCCTCGAGAGCAAGCACGACGGCGAACGTGTGGCCGCCAAGCTGCTGAAGGCGCTGGAGCTGCCGCTCAGCGTGGCGGGCCAGCGCTGCCGCGTGACGGCGCACGCCGGCCTGGCGGTGTTTCCCGACCACGGCAAGGATGCGCAAGCCTTGCTGCAGCGTGCCATGGCCCAGGCGGCCTCGGTGGCCACCGTGGGCGCAGAGGGCTTCGGGGCCAGCGTGCACCGCATCGGCGGCCCTGCCGCCAACGATCCGCCGTGAAGGCCGGGCGCGGCCGAGGCTGGCCCCGGCTGGCCGGGGGCGCGCTGCTGCTGCTGGCCTGCCGCGTCGCGGCCGGCCAGACCGAGGCCGCCGCCGAGCCCGAGTCGGCCGCGGGAGAGCCGCCGCGCCGATGGGCGGTGGCCATGGGCGCGGTCGGCAGCCTCGGGCCGGAGTTTGCCGGCTCGTCGACGGTAGGTTTTGGCCTGCAGCCGGGCCTGGCGCTTCGCTGGGGCCGCTTCAGCCTGGCCAGCCGCAGTGCCTTCGCCGTGCGTGGGGAAGGCGGCTCCGCACAGGGTGGCCTGCGCGTGGAGTTGGTGCGCAGCGAGCGCTGGCGCTCCAGCCTGGGCCTGCGCTGGGACAGCGGGCGCGACGAAGACAGCAGCGCGCAGCTCGAGGGCCTGGGTGACGTGCGCGCCACACTGCGCGCGCGCCTGTCGCTGGGCTACCGCTTCGACCACGGCTGGCGCACGGGCCTGTCGTTGACGAGCGATGTGCTCGGCCGCGGCGGCGGCTGGCAGGGCGAGTGGAGTGCAGGCCGCGATTTGCGGCTCACGCAGGCCATCACCGCTGGCGCCGGCCTGACGCTGGGCTTCGGCGGCAGCCGCTGGCAGCAGGCCTACTACGGCATCACGCCCGAGCAGGCCGTGCGCAGCGGCTACCGGGTCTACACGCCCGGCGCGGGGCTGCGCGACGTGGCCTTCTCGCTGGGAGGGCGCAGCGAGCTGGGCGATGGCTGGGCGCTCTTCTATGGCGTCAGTGTCTCGCGGCTGGTGGACGTGTCGGCGGCCAGCCCGCTGGTCCGAGAGCGCAGCGGCTGGGGACTGAGCGCCGGCTTCGTCAAGCGCCTGGGGGGGCGATGAACACGGGCGCGACGCCGCCACCATACGCATGGCCGCTGTGGCCGCTGGCGCTTCTGGCCGGCGTGCTGCCGCTGGTGGCTACCGTCGTGGCCACGACGCTGTCGATGCAGCAGGGCCTCGTGCCGGCCTGCAACCCCTTCTGGGACGGCTGCACCTCGATCAGCCGGGCCGCGCGCCACGAGCTGCCGAACCACTTGTTCCGGGCGCTGATGCTGCCCGCGGCCACCCTGCAGGCCCTGGTGTGGCTGCTGGCGGCACGCTGGCTGCTGCAGTGCGGCGCCGCCGGGCGTGGCGTGACCTGGATCGCGCCATTGGGCGTGGTGGCCGGTATCGCGCTGGTGGTGTATGGCAGTTTCCTCGGCACCGAGGGGCCCATCTACCGCTGGCTGCGCCAGTACGGCACGGTGGCCTACTTCGGCTTCACCTGCCTGAACCTGCTGCTCGCGGGCAACGCCGTGCAGGCGCTGGTGCGTGCGGGCCGCCTGCGCATGCCGCGTGCGCTGGAGCACGCGATGGTGGCGCTGGCCACCGCGCTGGTGCTGCTGGGCGTGGGCAACGCCATCGTGGCCGCGGCCTTCGGCGAGCCGCTGAAGGGCCGCGTCGAGAACGTGACCGAGTGGTGGGGCGCGCTGATCTTCGTGCTCGGCTTCTGCGCGCTGGCAATGATGTGGCGGCGCGAGTGCGCGGTGCTGTCGCTCGGGGTCAGCCCGCGTTGATCGGGCCGCCGCGCGCGCTCGCCCATCGGCACCTGGGTCTCCAGCGCCAGCCCGCTGGTGGCCGAGGCACTGGGCCACGCCGGCTTCGACTGGGGCGTGGTCGACAGGGAGCACGCTCCGGCCGACCTGATGGAGGTGGTGCACCAGCTGCAGGCCGTCGGCAACACGAAGATGGTGCCGGTGGTTCGCGTGCCCTGGAACGACGCCGTCACCGTCAAGCTGGCGGCCACGCGCTACCGGGCCATGGGCGACGACTTCATGGCCGTGGGCACCGACCTGGGCCTGCCGATGCAGGGCGCGCAGTCGGCCATCCGCGCGCTGCGCGCCGCCGCCGCCGCCGGCCACGTGCACACGCTCAGCGAGGGCACGCGCACCGCTGGTTCTCAGGTCTGGCCAAGCTCCCCGCCGTGGAACCGGCTTTGCCGGGCCACTGGCGGGCGGCCCCCTCGGGGGGTAGCGAGCGTGAGCGAGCTTGGGGGCTCAACGGATGTCGCCCAGGCACAGGTACTTGAGCTCCAGGTACTCCTCGAGCCCCTGGCGCGCGCCCTCGCGGCCCAGGCCGCTTTGCTTGACGCCGCCGAAGGGCACCTCGGCCGCACTGATGATGCCGGTGTTGATGCCCACCATGCCCGACTCCAGCGCCTCGGCGACGCGGAAGATGCGGCCGATGTCGCGGCTGTAGAAGTAGCTGGCCAGGCCGAACTCGGTGGCGTTGGCCAGCTCGATGGCCTCGGCCTCGGTCTCGAAGCGGAACACCGGCGCCACCGGGCCGAAGGTCTCCTCCTTGGCGCAGCGCATGCCGGGCGTCACGCCGGTCAGCACCGTGGGCGTGAAGAAGCGGCCCTCGGCCCCCGCGATCTCGTGCGCCGCGCCGCCGGTGACGACGCGCGCGCCCTGGGCCAGCGCGTCGGTCATGTGCTCGCGCACCTTGGCCATTGCGGCGTCGTCGATCAGCGGGCCGATGGCCACGCCGGGCTCGAAGCCGTTGCCCACCTTCATCGCGGCCACGCGGGCGGCGAGCTTCTCGACGAAGGCGTCGTGCACGCCGGCCTGCACGAGCAGCCGGTTGGCGCACACGCAGGTCTGCCCGGCGTTGCGGTACTTGCTGGCCAGCGCGCCGTCGACCGCGCTGTCGAGGTCGGCGTCGTCGAACACGATGAAGGGCGCGTTGCCGCCGAGCTCCAGGCTCAGTTTCTTCACGGTGCCGGCGCACTGCCGCATCAGGATGCGGCCGACCTCGGTGCTGCCGGTGAACGACAGGTGGCGCACGACGTCGCTGCTGCACAGCACGGCGCCAATGTCCACGCTGCGCGCGGCGTCCGCCGGCAGGATGTTCAGCACGCCGGCCGGCATGCCGGCGCGCTGCGCCAGTTCGGCCGCGGCCAGGGCCGTCAGCGGCGTCTGCTCGGCCGGCTTGATGATGACCGGGCAGCCCGCGGCCAGCGCCGGCGCCACCTTGCGCGTGATCATCGCGATCGGGAAGTTCCAGGGCGTGATCGCCGCGCACACGCCGATGGGCTGCTTGAGCACCAGCACGCGCTTGGCGGCGTCGGTGGCCGGGATGGTCTCGCCGTAGACGCGCTTGCCCTCCTCGGCAAACCACTCCACGAAGCTGGCGGCGTAGGCCACCTCGCCGCGGGCTTCGGCCAGCGGCTTGCCCTGCTCGGCCGTCATCAGGCGCGCCAGGTCGTCGGCGTGCTGCGTCAGCAGCGCGAACCAGCGCTGCAGCACGGCAGCACGTTCCTTCGCGGTCTTGGCGCGCCACAGCGGCCAGGCCCGCTCGGCAGCGCTGATGGCCGCGGCGGCCTCCACCGGGCCGCAGTTGGCCACTTGCGCGAGCTCGGCGCCGGTGGCGGGGTCGGTCACGGCGAAGCGCGCGCTGGTGTCGTTGGCCGCCACCCACTCGCCCCCGATCAGCGCGTCGGTGCGCAGCAGGCCGGGGTCGGCCATCAGGGCCAGCGGGGAGGTCTTGGTGTCCATGAAGGTGCTCCGGAAAGCGAACGGTCGCCGGCACTGTAGCCGCCGCGCGCGCCGGGGTCGGCGCCTACAATCTGGTTGATTCAACCAACCCGCGCATCACAACGGGAGTCGGCCATGGAAACCGTGGGGCTGTTCGAGGCCAAGACGCACCTGTCGGAGCTCATCGCGCGCGCCGAGCGCGGCGAGGAGACCATCATCACGCGCCACAACAAGCCGGTGGCGCGCATCGTGCCGTTCGGCGTGCCGAAGGTCACTCCCGAGCTGGTGCGCCAGCGGCTCGAGGCGGTGAAGGGCATGCAGGAGATCGGCCGCCGGATGCAGGAGCGCGCCGGTCCCATCACCCCCGAGGAGATCCTCGAGTGGGTGCGCCAGGGCCGGCGTTGATCATCCTCGACTCCTCGTACGCGATGGCGCTGGTGATGCCCGACGAGGCTCGACCGGCCAGCGTGGCCACGGTGCTGTCCGACGAGCTGGCCGCGCCCTTCATCTGGCCGCTGGAGATTGCCAGCGCGCTGCGCATGAACATCCGCCGCGGCCGTCTGACGACCGACGACTCCGAGGCCTTGTTCAAGCGCATCGCCAGCCTGAGCGTGGAGGTGCTGGGCCCGCCTCACGCGCTGCCGCAGCGCCACTTCGACGCCGCGCAGGAACACGAACTCACGCCCTACGACGCCACGTACATCACGATGGCGGTGCAGTTTTCTGCTGCGCTGGCCACGCGCGACCGAGCCCTGGCCGCCGCCGCCGCGCGCATCGGCATCACGACCTTCAGCTGAACGCCCGACCCGAGAGAAACGATGAACGCCAACCAGATCCGCGCCACCTTCCTGAGCTTCTTCGAGAGCAAGGGCCACCAGGTCGTGGCCTCCAGCCCCGTGATCCCGGGCGACGACCCGACGCTGCTGTTCACCAACGCCGGCATGAACCAGTTCAAGGACGTGTTCCTGGGCTTCGACAAGCGGCCCTACACGCGCGCGGCCACGGCGCAGAAGTGCATCCGCGCCGGCGGCAAGCACAACGACCTCGAGAACGTGGGCTACACGGCGCGCCACCACACCTTCTTCGAGATGCTGGGCAACTTCAGCTTCGGCGACTACTTCAAGAAGGACGCCATCGCCTACGCCTGGGAGCTGCTGACCGTGCACTTCAAGCTGCCGGCTTCACGGCTGTGGGCCACCGTCTACGCCGAGGACGACGAGGCCTACGACATCTGGCTCAAGGACATCGGCCTGCCGCCGGAGCGCATCGTGCGGATCGGTGACAACAAGGGCGGCCGCTACATGTCCGACAACTTCTGGATGATGGGCGACACCGGCCCCTGCGGCCCGTGCTCGGAGATCTTCTACGACCACGGCCCCGAGGTCGCCGGCGGCCCGCCCGGCAGTGCGGAGCAGGACGGCGACCGCTACATCGAGATCTGGAACAACGTCTTCATGCAGTTCAACCGCACCGAAGACGGCGTGATGCACCCGCTGCCCAAGCCCAGCGTGGACACCGGCATGGGCCTGGAGCGGCTGGCGGCGGTGCTGCAGCACGTGCACAGCAACTACGAGATCGACACCTTCGCGGCGCTGCTGGCGGCGGCGCGCAACGCGGTGCAGCACGCCGCCGGCGGCGCGGCGGTGGACGCCGCGTCGCCGTCGCTGAAGGTCATCGCCGACCACATCCGCGCCTGCAGCTTCACGGTGGCCGACGGCGTGATCCCCGGCAACGAGGGCCGTGGCTACGTGCTGCGCCGCATTGCGCGGCGCGCCATCCGCCACGGCTACAAGCTGGGCGCGCGCAAGCCTTTCTTCTACACGCTGGTGGCGCCGCTGGCCGCCGAGATGGGCCAGGCCTACCCCGAGCTGCGGCGCGAGATGGCCCGCGTGACCGAGGTGCTGAAGGCCGAGGAGGAGCGCTTCTTCCAGACCATCGCCAACGGCATGGAGATCCTCGAGGCCACGCTGGCCGCGGGGCAGGGCGTGCCGGGCGACGTGGCCTTCAAGCTGCACGACACCTATGGCTTCCCGCTGGACCTGACGGCCGACGTGTGCCGTGAGCGCGGCGTCAGCGTCGACGAGGCCGGCTTCCAGGCCGCGATGGCGCGCCAGAAGGAGCAGGCGCGCGCCGCGGCGAAGTTCAAGGTCGCGTCAGGCCTGGCCTACGCCGGGGCCGACACCCAGTTCCACGGCTACGAGCACCTGGTGTGCGAGACCAGCCGCGTGGTGGCCGTGTACGTGGACGGCTCGCCCGTGGCGCAGGCCCGCGCCGGCGACGACGCCGTGATCGTGCTCGACCACACGCCGTTCTACGCCGAGAGCGGCGGCCAGGTGGGCGACACCGGCGAGCTGCGCAACGCCACCACGCGCGTGATCGTCGAGGACACGGTCAAGGTGCAGGCCGCGGTGCACGGCCACCAGGGCCGCGTGGTCGAGGGCACGGTGGCCGTGGGCGACGTGTTCACGGCGCGCGTGGACGCCGCGCAGCGCGCGCGCACCATGCGCAACCACAGCGTCACCCACCTGATGCACAAGGCGCTGCGCGAGGTGCTGGGCGCGCACGTGCAGCAGAAGGGCTCGCTGGTGAACGCGGAGCGCACCCGTTTCGACTTCAGCCACAACGCGCCGCTGACGGATGAGCAGCTCGCGCGGATCGAGCAGATCGTCAACGCCGAGATCCTGGCCAACCAGGCCACGCAGGCGCGCGTGCTGCCGCTGGACGAGGCGCAGAAGCTCGGCGCGATGATGCTGTTCGGCGAGAAGTACGGCGACGTCGTGCGCGTGCTCGACATCGGCTCCAGCCGCGAGCTCTGCGGCGGCACCCACGTGGCGCGCACGGGCGACATCGGCCTGTTCAAGGTGGTGGCCGAGGGCGGCGTGGCCGCGGGCATCCGCCGCGTCGAGGCGGTGACGGGCGACAACGCGCTGGCCTACGTCGGCGAAGCGGAGAAGAGCCTGGCGCGCGTGGCCGGCCTGCTGAAGGCCACGCCGGCCGAGGTGCCCGGCCGCGTGGGGGCGGTGCTGGAGCAGCTGCGCGCGCTGGAGAAGGAGCTCGAGTCGCTGAAGAGCCGCCTGGCTGCGTCGCAGGGCGACGGCCTGCTCGCGCAGGCGCTCGACGTCAAGGGCATCAAGGTGCTGGCGGCCACGCTGCAGGGCGCCGACGCGAAGGCGCTGCGCGAGACCATGGACAAGCTCAAGGACAAGCTCAAGAGCGCGGCTATCGTGCTGGCGGCCGTGGACGGCGGCCGCGTGCAGCTGGCCGCCGGCGTGACGGCCGACCAGACCGGCCGCGTCAAGGCCGGCGAGCTGGTGAACTTCGTTGCCCAGCAGGTGGGCGGCAAGGGCGGCGGCAAGCCCGACCTGGCCATGGCCGGCGGCACCGACGCTGCGGCGCTGCCCGCGGCGCTGGCCTCGGTGGCGGCCTGGGTGGGCGAGCGGGTCTGATCGGCGGCGGCCGGACCGCCCCGCCGCGCGGTCAGCCCGCAGCGGAGGCGGTACCCGCCGCCTGGCGCTGCCGCACTGCCCTGGCCGAAGGCCTTCATCACCGCGGTGTCGTCGAAGTCCCCGATGACGTGGGGCTTGATGCCGTGGCGGTCGGACCAGCGCATCAGCTGCGGGCGCATCGCCGAGTCGCCGCCGGGCAGCAGCATCGGCGCGCCGTGCAGGTTGGCCGGGAAGCGCTTGCGCGAGCGTTGCGCCAGCGCCGCAGTGCCGAGGAAGGTGACTCCCCCTTCGTTCAGCAGGTGATTGAAGCCGCGCACGTTCAGCGTGGACGTCATCGCGCGGTCGCTGATCACGGCGTCGAGCTGCTGGATCGCCAGCTGCGACAGCAGCTCGTTGAAGCGCCCCTCGCGGCACAGCAGCCGGTGCGGCACCGAAAGGAGCGAGGGGATCACCTTGAACGCACTTCTGGCCTGCAGGCGGGGGGTCGACTGGCTCACCGAGCGGGTCGGCCGCCCGTGAGCTTCCTGGCCGAAAACCTCGCGCCGATCGTGTTCGGCTCGCTGCTGATGTTCCTGCTGACGAGCTTGCCGGTGCCGCAGGAGATGGACAGCAACCTGATCTGGTTCGGCGTCATGGTGGCGCCGAACCTGCAGACCTCGTTCCTGACGCCCCCGTTCGGCTTCGCGCTGTTCTACCAGCGCAGCGTGGCGCCTGAGAAGGACGACGTCGACAAGGTCACCGGCAAGCCGATCCCCGCCTTCCGCACCGGCGACATTTACAGGGGCGCCGTCGCCTTCGTCGCGCTGCGGTTGGTGATGGTGGCGGTGGCGGTGGTCCTGTTCAACCCGCAGGTCGTGCTGATGGGGCTGGGCGAGCAGAAGAAGCTCGACGTGGAGAACGTGGACCTCAACATCACGCCGATGGATGAGGACCAGAAGGAGCCGCCGCCGAGCTTCGGACCGCCGGCCGCCGAGCCGCCGCGCTGATGCGCTGATGCGGCTGGCTGGGCTTTGCCCGGGGCGACCGAGCTCGGGCACTGCGCGCCCGGCGAGCTGCAGTCGGCCCGGCTGCCGGACCTGCGCTGCGTGATCCGCATGGGCGACAAGGCCGCGCCCGGCATGTTCAACCTGCCGCGCGTGATGGCGCTGGCCGACGCCGCCGGCGTGCCCGACGCGCGCTACGGCCAGGAGGTCTGCGCCTGGTTCGTGCTCAAGCCGGCGGCGCAGGCCACCAACGACGAGAGCTGCGCGTTCTGCCGCGACCAGATCGCGCACTACAAGGTGCCGCGCCTCGTGCGCCACGTGCGCCTCGTCGCCGAGATCCCGATGACGGTGACGGGCAAGGCGCAGAAGTCCGTGATGCGCCGCCAGATCGCCCAGGAGCTCGGCCTGGCGCGCTGCCCACCGCGTGATTGCCGCCCGCGCCGTGCAGCGCGCGGCCTACTGCCGGCCTGCGCGCGGTGGCGGCCAGCCTGCCCGGCATGGCTGCCTGGGGCCTGGCCACCGGCTCCACACTCAGCCCGCGGCCCCGTCGAACGGCAGCTTGAGCTGGCTGAGGTCCTTGCGCGTCTCGACCAGCACCAGCGGGCCGTCGTCCACCAGCACGTGGCGCTTGGGCTCGCGCGGCACATGCTCGGGCCTGGGCTCGGCCGCCATCGCGGCCTGCACGGCGGCGATCTTGCCGGCGTCGGACTGCACCCAGTCCAGGCCCGCCGCAGCGGCCAGCGAGGCCAGGGCCTCGGTGGGCAGCTGGAAAGGCTCGATGCGGATGGGCTCGGCCTTGCGGGCCGCAGCGGGTGCGGCCGCGGCTGGCTCGGCGCTGGCCGGCGCGGCCGCTGTGGCGGGCGCAGCGGTCACTGCACGAGCCCGCTCGGGGGCTTCGGCCACGGGCGCCGGGGCCTCGTCGTCGCGCTCGGCCCCGGCGGGCTCGCCGCCCTCGGCCGCCTCGGCAGACGGCTGCTCGCCGCCCGCGGCCTGGCGATCGCGGCTGCGGCCGCGGCCGCCCCGGCGGCGCCGGCCACGCTCGCCCTCGGTCCGCTCGCCATCCACCGCATCGGCGCGCGCGCCGTTGGCTGGGGCCTCGCCCTCGGCGACCGCCTCCGCCGCGGGTGCGGCTTCGGCGGACTCGGTGCCCTCGGGCAGCAGGCCCTGCTGGGCTTCGTCGGCCGGGCGGCCCTCGCCACGGTCGCGGCCGCCGCGGCGGCGACGGCGCCGGCCGCCATCGCGGCCTTCGCCCTCGGCACCCTCGGCCGGCTGGCTGCCGGGCGGGATGGGCACGGGGATGGTGTCGACGAAGGGCTGCGCGATAGCGCCGGCCGACGCCTCGTCGGGCCGGGGCGCGCGTTCGGGGCGCGGGCCGCGGCGGTCGCCGCTGCGCTCGGTGCCTCGGTCGCCGCGTTCGCCGCGTTCGCCGCGTTCACCACCGCGCTCACCGCGATCCTGACGCGGTTCGCCGCGCGCCGGCTGGCCGTCGCGGCCGCTGTCGCGCTGGCCACCACGGCCGCCACGGCCGCCACGCTCGCCACGGTCGTTGCGCTCATTGCGCTCACCCCGGCGGCCATCGCGCCGCTCGCCGGCGGGCTTGGCCTCGACCGGGGCGGGCGCGGCCACGGGAGCGGCCACGGCCGGGGCCGCCGTGGGCGCCGGGGCCTGGGCGGGCGCACTGCCAAAGAGCTTCTTGACCCAGCCGAAGAAGCCGCTGCCGGCGGCCGGCACCATCGGCGGCGGCACGGGCACGGCCGGCGCGGGCACCGGCATCGGGGCCACCGCCACCGGCGCAGGAGCCGGCGCGGGGGGCGGGGGCGGCGGCGGGGCCGGCTGGTCGGGCAGCACGCCCTTGATCACGGGCTCCTGGCGGGCCTTGCCGGCCTTGTCGCGCCGCGTGATGCCCACTTCCTCGTCCGGCTCCTCGATCATCGTGTAGCTGGCCTGCAGGCTCTCCAGGCGCGGATCGTCGTGGCGCAGCCGCTCGAGCTTGTAGTTCGGCGTCTCCAGGTGCTTGTTGGGCACGAGAAGGACCGTGACACGCTGCTTGAGCTCGATCTTCGTGATCTCGCTGCGCTTCTCGTTGAGCAGGAAGCTCGTCACCTCCACCGGCACCTGCACGTGCACGGCGGCGGTGTTCTCCTTCATCGCCTCTTCCTGCACCATGCGCAGGATCTGCAGCGCGCTGCTCTCGGTGTCGCGGATGTGGCCGGTGCCGTTGCAGCGCGGGCAGGTGATGTGGTTGCCTTCGCTCAGCGCCGGGCGCAGGCGCTGGCGCGAGAGCTCCAGCAGCCCAAACTTGCTGATGGAGCTGAACTGCACGCGGGCGCGGTCGTAGCGCAGCGCGTCGCGCAGGCGCTGCTCGACCTCGCGGCGGTTCTTGCTCTCCTCCATGTCGATGAAGTCGACAACGATCAGGCCGCCCAGGTCGCGCAGCCGGCACTGCCGCGCGATCTCGTCGGCGGCCTCGAGGTTGGTGCGCGTGGCGGTCTCCTCGATGTCGCCGCCGCGCGTGGCACGCGCGGAGTTCACGTCCACGGCCACCAGGGCCTCGGTGTGGTCGATGACGATGGCGCCGCCCGAGGGCAGGTTGACCGTGCGGCTGAAGGCCGTCTCGATCTGGTGCTCGATCTGGAAGCGGCTGAAGAGGGGCGCGTCGTCTCGGTAGCGCTTCACGCGGTGCGCCGACTCGGGCATCACGTGCTCCATGAACTGGCGCGCCTGTTCATAGATGTCGTCGGTGTCGATCAGGATCTCGCCGATGTCGGCCGAGAAATAGTCGCGGATCGCGCGGATGACGAGCGTGCTCTCCTGGTAGATGAGCTCGGGCTTGCTCAGGGCCTTGGCGGCGCCGTCGATGGCGTCCCAGAGCTTGAGCATGTAGTTCAGGTCCCACTGCAGCTCGGCGGCGGTGCGGCCGATGCCGGCGGTACGGGCAATCAGGCTCATGCCCTTGGGGTATTCGAGCTGGTCGAGCGCTTCCTTGAGCTCCTCGCGCTGCTCGCCCTCGATGCGCCGGCTGACGCCGCCGCCGCGGGGGTTGTTGGGCATCAGCACCAGGTAACGGCCAGCCAGGCTGACGAAGGTGGTCAGCGCCGCGCCCTTGTTGCCGCGCTCTTCCTTCTCGACCTGCACCAGCAGAGAGTCGCCTTCCTTGACGGCCTCCTTGATGGTGGCGTCGCGGGCGCTGACGCCCTCGCGGAAGTAGTTCTTGCTGATTTCCTTGAAGGGCAGAAAGCCATGGCGGTCTTCGCCGTAATCGACGAAGCAGGCCTCCAGGCTGGGCTCGACGCGGGTGATGACCGCCTTGTAGATGTTGCCCTTGCGCTGCTCGCGGCCCTCGATCTCGGTCTCGAAGTCGAGCAGCTTCTGGCCGTCGACGATCGCCAGGCGCCGCTCTTCGGGCTGCGTGGCGTTGATGAGCATTCTCTTCATGTGCACTCCGGTGCCGCGCTGTTGCCCTGCAAGCCTGCAGGGCGACGGCGCGGGATTCACTCCCGATGCACGAGTCGAACGCGACAGAACCTTGGTGCGACGGCCGAAGCCGGCCCGAATTGCCCTGGACTGCGCGTGGCGCGCCGCTTCGCGGGGGAAGCGGCGGTTCAGGCGCGCAGCGTTGGCGCGTGCGCTGCCGGCGGCCGCGGTGCGCGTAGCCCGCCCCGCACGCCACCGGGCCGCCGCCGAGGATCACACGGCCGGGCGCTCGCCCCGGCCGCGCCTGCGGCGGCGGTGCCGGGCAGGGGCCTCATGGGGCAATGGGTGGGTGGGAGGTGGGGTTTCACGGGCGACCGATGGGCTGTCGTCAGCGCGGGCTCCAGACGTCCGGCCCGCAACTTGGCGCGGGGCTGGCGCGTCTGGCGCCCTTCAATTTGTTCGGGGCCCCGTTCCAATGACGGGGCGGTGGGTTCTCTCACGACGCTCTGCCACCACCCCGGCCGACGCGCCGTGTCGCGTGGGGACACGGCCTCGGCCGCCGGGAGGGCGTTGCATCCGCTCTTGGCCGCGGGCGCCGGACGGATCCGTTGCCTCGCTGCCGTGTCACGTTCAACCGCGGTGCCCGCGTAGACTTCCGAAAAATCAAGCACTTACGGCCTGAATGTGACCTTGCGCAGTATACGCGCCAAATCCGCGGCAGCACCTTCCAGCCTGACCCCAGGCGCCGTCCGGTGGTTGACCGTGGACGCCGAAAGCGCCGGCCAGCGGCTGGACAACGTGCTGCTGCGCTGGCTCAAGGGCGTGCCCAAGACGCACGTCTACCGCATCATCCGCAGCGGCGAGGTGCGCTTGAACAAGGGCCGCGCCAGCGCCGACAGCCGCGTCGCCGAGGGCGATGTGGTACGCGTGCCGCCGCTGCGCCTGCCGGCGGGCCGCGGCGGGCCTGGCGGCGAGCCGCTGGCGGCGACGGCGCCGCCGCGGGAGTTTCCGGTGCTGTTCGAAGATGAGCACCTGCTGGCCATCGACAAGCCGGCCGGCGTGGCCGTGCACGGTGGCAGCGGTGTGAGTTTCGGCGTCATCGAGCAACTGCGCCGGGCGCGGCCTTCGGGCGGCTTCCTCGAGCTCGTGCACCGGCTCGACAAGGAGACTTCCGGCATCCTGCTGCTGGCCAAGAAGCGCAGTGCACTGAACGCCCTGCAGGACCAGTTCCGTGCCCGAGAGACGGTCAAGGTCTACGCGGCGCTGGTTTTCGGCGCCTGGCCCGCAAAGCTCAAGGTCATCGACCAGGCGCTGCTCAAGGGCCATGACGCCGCTGGCGAGCGCCACGTGCGGACGGTGGCGGCCGACGCCGAGGGCGCGCAGCGGTCCATCACCCTGGTGCGCTTGGCAGGCGTCTACGCGGGCGCGACGCTGCTGGATGTGACGCTGAAGACCGGTCGCACGCACCAGATCCGCGTCCACCTGGCCAGCCAGGGCCACCCCATCGTGGGCGACCCGAAGTACGGCGACTTCGTGCGCAACAAGGGCTTCGCGCGGGAGACCGGCTTCGAGCGCATGTTCCTGCACGCCCGCACGTTGGCCTTCGAGCACCCGGCCGGTGGCGCGCGCGTGGCGCTGGAGTCGCCCCTGCCCGAACCCTGTCAAAGGCTCTGCGACACACTCCCAGCCCGCGCCTGAACTTCTGCCATGCCGCAACGTCGCTTCGACCTCATCGCCTTCGACTGGGACGGCACGCTGTTCGACAGCACGGCACTGATCGTGCGCTGCATCCAGGGTGCCTGCCGCGACCTCGACCTGGCGGTGCCCAGCGACGCCGACGCCGCCTACGTCATCGGCCTGGGCCTGCACGACGCCCTGCGCCACGCCGCGCCGGGGCTGCCTGCCGAGCGCTACCCCGAGCTGGGCCAGCGCTACCGCGAGCACTACTGGGCGCACAAGGACGACCTGGTGCTGTTCCCCGGCACGCTGGCCATGCTGCAGGCGCTGAAGGTGCGCCAGCACCTGCTGGCCGTGGCCACCGGCAAGAACCGCCGCGGCCTCGACGACGCGCTGGCGCAGGCCGAGCTGCACGACGTGTTCGACGCCACGCGCACCGCCGACGAGACGGCCGGCAAGCCCCACCCGCTGATGCTGCAGGAACTGATGGCCGAGCTGGGCGTGGCGCCTGAGCGCACGTTGATGATCGGTGACACCACGCACGACCTGCTGCTTGCGCGCAACGCCGGCACGGCCAGCGTCGGCGTGAGCTTTGGCGCGCACGAGCCCGAGGCCTTCGACGCCTTCGGCCCGTTGGCCGTGGTGCACAGCACCGGCGAGCTGCACCGCTGGCTGATCGACCACGCGTGAGCGCCGGCATCGCCCCCGGGCTGTCGCGCCAGCCGCTGTGCGCGTCGGCCGATCTGGCCGAGCGCGGCCGCGCGGTCGCCTTTGGCGTGCTCGAGCACGGCCGCCCGCAACGCGCGTTCGTGCTCCGGATCGACGGGCAGCCACGGGCCTACCTCAACCGTTGCCTGCATGTGCCGGTGGAGATGGACTGGACGCCCGGCGAGTTCCTCGACAGCGAGCGCCGCACCATCCTGTGCTCGATCCACGGCGCCGCCTACGACCCGACCCACGGCCAGTGCGTCGGCGGCCCTTGCGGACGCGGCCGGCTGACGCCAGTGACCGTTGCCGAAGAGGGCGGGCGGGTGTATTGGTATCCTTCCCGCGACATCCGGCCGGAGCCGTTTGACGAGCCACCGCCAGCCACCCCCGCGGCCCCACCGCCCGCTCCATGAACGCCCCCGACCCCAGCACCCCGCCGGCAGCACCCGCCCCGGCGCCCGATTCCCTGAGCGTGACCGCCGCGGCCGCGCTGGCCGAACAGCGTGCCGCTGCCAAGGCCGCGCCGCCCGCCCCGGCCGGCCTGGAGTCCGCCATCGAACGTCTGGGCGCGCAATGGCTGGCCTACCAGCGCAGCGAACGCCGCTGGCGGCTGTTCTTCCGCTTCACCTGGCTGCTGCTGATGCTGGTGCTGCTGGTTCTGCTGTTCGGGCAGTCCGCCGGACCGTCGGCGCCCAGCACGCCGCACACCGCGATGGTGGAGGTGCGGGGTGAGATCGCCATCGACAGCGAAGCCAGTGCCGATCGCCTGATCGCCGGGCTGCGCGACGCCTTCGCCGACTCCGGCGCGCAGGCCGTGGTGCTGCGCATCAACTCGCCGGGCGGCAGCCCGGTGCAGGCCGGCATCGTGCACGACGAGATCCTGCGGCTGAAGGCGCTGCACAAGAAGAAGGTTTATGCGGTGGTCGAAGAGATGGGCGCCTCCGGCGCCTACTACATTGCCGTCGCGGCCGACCAGATCTACGTCGACAAGGCCAGCCTCGTGGGCAGCATCGGCGTGCTGATGGACGGCTTCGGCTTCACCGGCCTGATGGACAAGATCGGTGTCGAGCGCCGGCTGATCACCGCCGGCAGCAACAAGGGCATGCTCGACCCGTTCACGCCGCTCGACCCAAAACAGCGCGAGCTGGCGCAGGCCATGCTCACGCAGATCCACCAGCAGTTCATCAAGGTCGTGCAGCAGGGCCGCGGCGAACGCCTCAAGGGTGGCGACGACACCTTCTCAGGGCTCGTGTGGAACGGCGAGGAGGCCGTGAAGCTCGGACTTGCCGACGCCTTGGGCAGCCTGGACCACGTGGCCCGCGAAGTCATCAAGGCCGAGGACATCATCGACTACACGCCGCGCGACAACGTGGCCGAGCGGCTGGCCAAGCGTTTCGGCGCCGAGGTGGGCGCCGGGGCCGTCCGTGCACTTCGCGCCACGGGGGCTTTCGATGCCGGTGGCGGCGGCGCGCCGCTGAAGTGAGAAGGCGTGAACGACGGCACTTTCGTCACGCTGCAGCACCTGCTGCCCAAGCACGCGATCACCCGGCTCGCCGGTCTGGCGGCCGGCGCGCGTGGCGGGGCGCTCACCACCGGGGCCATCCGCTGGTTCATCGCCCGCTATGGCGTGAACATGGCCGAGGCGGCCGACCCCGACCCGGCCGCCTACGCCAGCTTCAACGAGTTTTTCACCCGGCCGCTCAAGCCCGGCGCGCGGCCGCTGGCCCGCGCCGAGTGGATCTGCCCGGTGGACGGCGCCCTCAGCCAGTTCGGCGCCATCGACGGCGACCGCCTCTTTCAGGCCAAGGGCCACACCTACACCACGGCCGCGCTGCTGGGGGGCGACGCGCAACTGGCACGTCACTTCCAGGGTGGCCACTTCGCCACGCTCTACCTGAGCCCGCGCGACTACCACCGCATCCACATGCCGCGCGCCGGCCGGCTGTTGCGCATGTTGCACGTGCCCGGGGCGCTGTACTCCGTCAACCCGGCCACCGCGCGCGGCGTGCCGGGCCTGTTTGCGCGCAACGAGCGCGTGGTGTGCGTTTTCGACGACCCGGCCACGCCGCCGGGCCAGCGCCTGTGGGTGCTGGTGCTGGTGGGTGCCACGGTGGTGGGCAGCATGGCCACCACCTGGCATGGCGTCGTCAACCCGCCGCGGTCCGGTGTAGTGCGCGATTGGCGTTATGCCGACCAGCGCATCGAGATCGCCCAGGGCGACGAGATGGGCCGCTTCCTGCTGGGCAGCACGGTGGTGATGTTGATGCCGCCGGGCCCGCTGGCCTGGAACCCGGCGTGGACGCCGGGCGGGGCCCTGCGGCTGGGCGAGCCCATGGCCACTGAGCCGAAGCTGGCTGCGCCTGCCCCGCCCGCGTGAAGCGCCGCCGATGAGCTTTGCGGCGCGCGTGCACGCCCGCGGCTGGGCGCAGCTGCTGCTGTGGGTGGTGCCGCTGCTGTGGAGCAGCAACTACGTCATCGCGCGCGCCGCCGACGGCGTGATCGCGCCGCATGCGCTGGCGGCCGGGCGCTGGCTGGTGGCGGGCTTGCTGCTGCTGGCCTTTGTCTGGAGACCGCTGCGCGATCACCGCGCAGCGCTGCGCCGCGAGTGGCTTCACCTGCTGGTGCTGGGCCTGCTGGGCATGTACATCTGCGGCGCCTGGGTCTACCAGGCCGGCCGCAGCACCAGCAGCGCCAATATCGCGCTGATCTACGCCGTGACGCCGATGACCATCGCTGCGGCCTCGGCCTGGGCGCTGCGCGAGGCCATCAGCCGCTGGCAGTGGTTGGGCATGGGGCTGGCGCTGGCGGGGCTGCTGTTCATCATCACCAAGGGCGACCCGGCCCGGCTGCTGGCCGTGGAGTTCGTGGCCGGCGACCTGTGGATCACCGCTTGCGCCATCGCCTGGACGGCCTACTCGGTGCTGCTCAAGCGCTGGCCCTCGGCGTTGCCGCCGCTGGTGCGGTTGGTGACCATCATCTTCGGTGGCCTGGTGGTGCTGCTGCCGGGCGCCGTGCTCGAGGCGCTGCTCGTGCCCACGCCGCCCTGGAGTTGGGCCGCCACGGGCCTGGTGGCCG
>JAUMBF010000009.1:0-7621 GCA_032115875.1 Rubrivivax sp. | reverse complement strand
ACCTGCAGCGGCAGCGCGCCCTCGGTGGCGATGCGCTTGATGCTGGAGCCGGTGATGGTGATGCGCTCGGGCGTCTGGGCCAGGGCGCTGCCGGCGAGGCCGGCCAGGGCCAGGCCGGCGGCCAGGGCGGTGAGCTTGAAGGCCATGGGGGGGGTTCCTCGGGACTGTGGTGCTTGTCGGGGATGCCGGCAGGCTGGTCGTCGCCGGCAGACTCGTCGCTCAGTGTCGCCACGCACCGGGTCCGTCGCCCATCCGGATAAGCCCCCGGCGTCGGCCCGCGAACAACATTCCCTGCACCGGCCAGGGCTGCGCCGCCGCCGCCGTGGGAACATTGCCCGCATGACGGCCTCGCCCTGGCGCTGGATCCCCACGCTCTACCTCGGCCAGGGCCTGCCCTACGTGGCGGTGATGACGCTGGCCGTGGTGATGTACAAGAACCTCGGCGTGTCGAATGCGCAGATCGCGCTGCTGACGAGCTGGCTGTACCTGCCCTGGGTGATCAAGCCGCTGTGGAGCCCGCTGGTCGATCTTCTGGGCAAGAAGCGCCTGTGGATCGTGGGGCTGCAGCTGGGGGTGGGCGCGGCCTTTGCCGGGGTGGCGCTGGCGCTGCCGGTGCCGGCCTTCCTGCAGTGGACGCTGGTGATGTTCTGGCTGCTGGCCTTTGCCAGCGCCACGCATGACATCGCCGCCGACGGCTTCTACATCCTGGCGCTCGACGGCCGCCGCCAGGCCGCCTTCGTGGGCGTGCGCAGCACTTTCTACCGGCTGTCGATGCTGGGCGGCCAGGGCGGGCTGGTGTGGCTGGGCGGCTGGTGGGCCGTGCATCACGGCGGCCCGGTGGCCGGCTGGCAAGCGGTATTCGCGCTGCTGGCCGGGCTCTTCGCGGCCTTCGCGGCCTGGCACGCCTGGGCGCTGCCGCGGCCGGCCGGCGACGGCCCGGCGCCGCGCACGGGCGAGTTCTGGCGCGGCTTCGTGGCGGTGTTCCGCAGCTTCTTCGCGCGCCAGGACATCGTGCGCGTGCTGGTCTTCCTGCTCGTCTACCGGCTGGGCGAGGCGCAACTGCTCAAGCTGGTGGCGCCTTTCCTGCTGGACGCGCGCGCCGACGGCGGCCTGGGCTTCACGACGCAGCAGCTCGGGCTGGCCTACGGCACCGTGGGCGTGGCCGCACTCACTTTGGGCGGGCTGCTGGGCGGCTGGGCCATCTCGCGCGCCGGCCTGGGCCGGCTGCTGCCCGTGCTGCTGCTGGCCATGAACGCGCCCAACCTGCTGTACGTGGGGCTGGCCTGGGCCCAGCCCGAGGGCCTGCTGGTGGTGGCCGCGGCGCTGGCGGTGGAGCAGTTCGGCTACGGCTTCGGCTTCACGGCCTACATGGTGTTCATGTTGTGGGTGGCCGGCGGGCCCGACGGCGGCAATCCGCACAAGACGGCGCATTACGCGCTGTGCACCGGCTTCATGGCCCTGGGCATGATGCTGCCGGGCATGGCCGCCGGCTGGCTGCAGGAGCAGCTGGGCTACACGGCCTTCTTCGTGTGGTGCTGCGTGGCCACGCTGCCGGGCTTTGTGGCCGCCGCCTGGGCGCGCATGCCGCGCGACTTCGGCAAGGAAGAGGCGGCTCCGCGGCCGTGAGCGCAGCCGGCTTGCCCCCAGGGTGACCGGCCGGCGGGCCTGCCGCCCACGCGCCTACCCGGCGAGCGCCGCCCAGGCCAGCACCGCCAGCGGTGCCGTCTCGGCCCGGAGCACACGCGGGCCCAGGGTCCGCGGCTGAAAGCCCGCCGCGCGCGCCGCCGCGCGCTCGGCCGGCGCCAGCCCGCCTTCGGGCCCTGACAAGACGATGAGGCCGGGCAGGTGCTGCCCGCCGGCCGGCAGGGGGGCGTCGGCGCCGACATCCAGCACCCAGCGCGCCGGGCCCGGCGCGGGTGGCGCCGGGGGCAGGGTGGCCAGCCAGTCGGCCAGCTCGCGCAGGGGGGCCACGGCCATCAACCGCGTGCGCCCGCACTGCTCGCTGGCCGCGCGCACGATGCCCTGCCAGTGGGCCTGGCGCCGCGCCGCACGCTCGCCGCCCAGGCGCAGCACCGAGCGCTCAGCGTGCAGCGGCTGCAGCGCCGCCGCGCCCAGCTCGGTGGCCTTCTCCACCAGCCAGTCCATGCGCTCGTTGGCGGGCACCACCACGGCCAGCGTCACCGGCAGCGCCAGCTCGCGGTCGACAGCGCGCGGCTCGCCCAGCCGCACGGTGATCGCGCTGCGGCCCACGTCGCGCACGGTGGCCGGCCACTCGGCGCCGCGGCCGTCGAGCAGCACCAGGGCGTCGCCCGGCTGCACGCGGCGCACGCGGGCGTGGCGGTCGGCGGCCTCGGGCAGCGTGGCCTCGGTGCCGGCCGCCAGCGGGATGTCGACGAGCAGGCGCATCAGGGCGGCACGGGGTGGCGCGAACGGGCGGGGTCAGGGCGTGTCGCGCAGGGCGCGGCGCAGCAGCTTGCCGATGGGGCTGCGCGGCAACGCGGCGCGGAACCGCACCTGCCCCGGCCGCTGATAGCCGGCCAGGTGGCGCTCGCAGAGCGCGAGCACCTCGGCTTCGGTGGGCCGCTCACCGGCCGGGTCGCTGCGCACGACGACGAGCCGGACGACGTCGTCGGCGTCGCCGCCGTTGGGGTGGGGCACGCCGAGCGCGGCGCACTCGCGCACGCCGCCCAGGCGGCGGACGATGTCTTCCACCTGCCCAGGCACCACGGGCAGGCCGCCGACCCAGATGAGATCCTGCAGGCGATCGATGAGCACCAGCGCGCCGTCGCGCTCGACGCGGCCGAGGTCGCCGGTGCGCAGCCAGCCGCCGGGCAGCATCACGCGGGCGGTCTCGTCGGGACGCTGCCAGTAGCCGGCCATGACCTGCGGCCCGCGCACCGCGATCTCGCCCGGGGTGCCCGGGGCCACCGGCCGGCCCTCGGCGTCGACCAGCATCAGCTCGGTCTCGGGCAGGGGATAGCCGACATGGCCGCTGAAGGCCGTGTCGTCGACGCGGTTGCAGGTGACGGCCGGGCTGCACTCGGCCAGGCCGTAGCCCTGAATGATGGGGCTGCCGGTCTTGAGCAGCCACAGCATGGCGGTGGCGGGATCGACGGCCAGGCCGCCGGCCAGGCTCAGGCGCAGGCCGCTCCAGTCGATGCGGTCGGCGGCGGGGTGCCGCGCCAGCGACTCGAACACCGGGTTGAGCGAGGGAAAGACGTGAAAGCGCTCGCGCTGCAGCAGCGAGGCCAGCGCGTCGGTGTCGGTCCAGTCGGGCAGCAGCAGCAGCCGCCCGCCGCGCTGCAGCGTCAGCAGCAGCGCCAGCGTGAAGCCGAAGACGTGGTGCAGCGGCAGCGCGGCCACGGTCGTCCAAGGTTCTTCGAGCGGCCGTGCCGCCAGCGCCGGCTCGAGCCACTGCCCGGCCTGGCGCAGGTTGGCCTGCAACTGCCGGTGCAGCAGCACCACCCCGCGGGCCACGCCGGTGGTGCCGCCGGTGTACTGCAGCACGGCGATGTCGTCGGGGCCCGGCTCGTGCTCGGCCAGCGGCCGTGCGCGCCCGCGCTCCAGGGCCACGCCAAAGGGCACCGCGGCGGGCAGCAGCGCGGCCTGCACCCGCACCCGCTGCTGACGGCGCACCAGGGCTGCGCGCACGGGCCCGAGCAGCTCGCCGATGCCTGCCACCACCACCAAGGGCACGGGGTGCTGCTCAAGCACGGGCGCCAGCGCGACCGTGGCGCCTGACCCCGCCACCAGCGCCCGGGCGCCGCTGTCGCGCAGCTGGTGCAGCAGCGCCGGGCCCGACAGCCCGGGGTCGACCGGCACCAGCACGAGCCCGGCGCGCCAGGCCGACAGCACCACCACCGGCAGCGGCAGGCCGCCGGGCAGCATCACGGCCAGCCGGTCGCCCGCGGCCAGGCCACGCTGCTGCCAGAAGGCCGCCAGCGCACGCGAGGCGGCGTCGAGCTCGGCGTAGCGCAGCGTGCGGCCGTGGCAGCACACGGCGGGCCTTCGGGCGTGGTCTTGCAGGGCGGCGCGCAGGGCCAGGCCCAGCGACTCGGCCGCCGCCGCCGCGGGTGGTCCGGCGGGTGGTCCGGCGGGTGGTGCCGCGCTCGGCGCGAGCAGCGGATTCAGGCGCGGTGCCAGCATGGCGGTGCGGCCGGGCCGCAGCAGCGCGCCGGCCGCGGCGCCGCCCCGTCGGCGGGGCGGGCGCAGCGCCGGGGCTGCGGCAAAGCGAGCATGGTCATGCGCCGACTGTAAGGTTGGCGCAAGGGGCTGTCTGCTGGCGCTTGCCCTCAAGCGGGTCTTCACGCCCAAGCGCATGCCGGGCCCTCGGCGGGCGGGCGGGCGTCGCGTGCGGCCTTGCGTGGCGCAGTGGGGACTCCGCGGATCACCACGGATCTCCGCGAATCTCCGCCATAAGCCGCACTACAGGCTCAGCAGATGCCGCTTGGCCGCGCCGCGCACCGCCGACAGCGGTACCGCGGCGTCGAAGGACACCAGCACGCCATCGTGCTTGACCGCGAGCGCCAGCAGGTAGGCATCGGCGATCTGGCGGTGACCGTGCAGCCGCGTGAAGTCGATGGTCGCCTCGTCGAGCACCGAGACGTCGTCGGGCCAGAAGGCGTGATCCAGGCCCTCGGCCAGCGCGCGCAGGCCCTCGGCCACCTGGCCCGGCGTGACCCGGTGCGTGGCCGAATAGGCCGGCGCGCTGAGGATGCGCACGACGCCGTTCTCGACGATCGGGCAGGTGGCGATGCGCCGCGGCTCGGCGTCGATCCACCCGTTGGCGCGGCGCGAGAAGACGTGCGCATCGTCGAGCAGCGCGATCAGGACGTTGACGTCGAGCAACGCGCGCATGGCAGCGGCGGGGCGCAGGCGCCGGCCGTTCAGACGCCTTCGGCGTCCATCAAGCGGCGCACGTGTTCGGCGGTGACCAGCTCCTTGCGGGCCGGCAGCACCGCAAAGCGGCCGCCGCGTGCACCCCGGGCCTCGCCCGGCGGTGCCGCGGGTCGCTGCAGCGACTCGCGCGCGAGCTGGGAGATCACAGAACCGAGCGAGCGCTTCTCGCGCGCCGCATGCGCCTTGGCGGCGAGCAGCACGTCGTCGTCGAGGTCGAGCGTGGTGCGCATGATGCGTGGGTGCGTTGATGCGATCGCATCATAGCATCACCGGTCGGCGCAACAGCGCGACGCCCGGGTTCAGGCCCTCAGCGCCGCCAGCAGGGTGGGCATGGGCTGGGATGGTGGGTTCGGGCCAGGCTTCAGCCCAGGTGGTCGGAACGCGTGGTCAGGCGAGTGAGCGCATGGGCCCAGGGCAGCAGATTGCGGTGCTGCAGCTGCCCCACCACGATGCCGGGGTGCACGCCGATCTCGGCCGCGAAGGCTTCGATCTCGGTCGCCTCCAGCGGCAGGTAAGGCAGCCGCGCCTGGTGGGCGCGCGGGATCAGCGTGTCGGCGGCAAAGCGGTTGGCCTCTTGCTCCTCGGGCGACTCGACGGTGTCGCCCGCAGCGGCATCATCCAGGAAGATGGCGCGTGTGGGGTGCTTGAGCACATGCGCCACCTCATGGAAGAAGCTGAACCAGAACACGTCGTTGCGCTTGCCCAGCAGCGACAGTTGGATGAGCGGCTTGCCGTTGAGGAAGCGCGCCACGCCCGAGACATGCGTGCCAGGCAACGGGGGCACGAAGACCAAGGCCACACCGGCCTCAGCGCACAGGCGCACCAGCGCCGGGCCGATGTGTTCGGGCGGCTGCAGCGTCAGCGCCCGCATGGCCGGCAGCGCGGCTTGCAAGCGGGCTGCGCTGTACTCGGCCACATGCACGCGGGCGGCCTGCAGCTCGCCCATGCGCAGCCAGGCCGTGATGGCAGACACATCCGTCTGGCGCCTGGGGTGGGCGCGGCGGAACTGGGGCTGCATGTCGTCGTAGTGCGCCTGCCAGCCCGCTGGCGAGGCCACGCCGAAGAAGCGCAACAGCGGCTCGACCAGCGCCTGCTTGAATACGGCCGTCAGGCGGCCGGGTGGCAGCACGCCGGCTTCCTGCAGCGCCTTCAGCGGAAACTGCTCGAGCCAGGGCACGTGTTCATGCGAAGCCTCGGCGCTGCGTTGGCGGGCCAGGTACTCGCGGTACTGCGCCTCGCGCGCCAGCCAGAACTGCGCCGGCACTTCCAGCACGCGCTCGAGTTCGAGCGCGGTGTCTTCGGTGATCTCTTTCTTGCCGGCGATGATCTCGTTCACTGCCTGCACCGGGCGGCCTAGCCGATGGGCCAGCTCGCGCTGCTTCCAGTCGCGCTCTTCCAAGAGATCAAGCAGGGTGGCGCCGGGCGGCGAGACCTCGCGCGGCGTGTAGGCCAACGTGGTTTCAGTCATGGAAGTTCTCCACCTCGAGGATGGTGACGGCGTCGACGGCGCGCCAGTCGAGCCCGCCGTCGGGTTGGGCCGGGGGTGGTTGCCTCAATGGCCGGATGACGAGACGAAGCTTCTTGTCGAGCCGGCACGAGAGCTGGCCCTTGCGGTCGCCGGTGAGTTCTTCCCACTTGCCGGGGGCGTTGCGAAGCAGTTCCATGTGGCCGGCAGCGGCCAAGTCATCCAGCCGGTTGGCCAACTTGTCGGCCGCTGCCCTTCGCCATTGCCGCTGCCGCTGCCGCGCAGACTTGTCTTCGCAAAGCCGTTTCAGCCTGGCATCCAGGAATTCGGCTCGCATCGCAATTCTTGTTCACCCCTGAGGTGAACGAATGTACACGATGCTTGGACTTTGTGAGCCTGTCCCGTCATGAAAAGGGGCCGGCAGCGCCGGCCCTCTCGAGGGTGAGGACGGTGACCGGCGCCCTGGTCACGCCCTCAGCGCCGCCAGCACCTCATCCAGCATCTTCTTGGCATCGCCAAACAGCATGCGGTTGTTGTCTTTGTAGAAGAGGGGGTTGTCCACGCCCGCGTAGCCGCTGGCCATGCTGCGCTTCATCACGATGCTGGTCCTGGCCTTCCACACCTCGAGCACCGGCATGCCGGCGATGGGGCTGGTGGGGTCGTCCTGCGCGGCCGGGTTCACGATGTCGTTGGCGCCGATGACCATGGTGACGTCCGTCTGCGGAAAGTCCTCGTTGATCTCGTCCATCTCCAGCACGATGTCGTAGGGCACCTTGGCCTCGGCCAGCAGCACGTTCATGTGGCCGGGCATGCGCCCGGCCACGGGGTGGATGCCGAAGCGGATGTTCACGCCCCTGTCGCGCAACAGCTTGGTGATCTCGAACACCGTGTGCTGCGCCTGCGCCACCGCCATGCCGTAGCCCGGCACGATGATCACGCTCTTGGCGTCTTTCAGCAGCTCGGCGGTCTCGGCGGCGCTCACCGGCACCACCTCGCCCGCCGGCTGCGTGGCGCCACCGCCCGCCGCCGGGGCCGGTGCACCGCCCCCGAACCCGCCCGCAATGACGCTGATGAAGTTGCGGTTCATCGCGCGGCACATGATGTAGCTGAGGATGGCGCCCGAGCTGCCCACCAGCGCGCCCGTCACGATGAGCAGGTCGTTGCTCAGCATGAAGCCGGTGGCCGCCGCCGCCCAGCCCGAGTAGCTGTTGAGCATGCTCACCACCACCGGCATGTCGGCGCCGCCGATGGCCATGA
>JAUMBF010000008.1:0-2531 GCA_032115875.1 Rubrivivax sp. | reverse complement strand
GACCAACCGGGCCGGGTTTGCAGATCCTGGCCGCCCTGAATCAAGTCAAGCTTCCGGCGACATGTCTGCAAGCCATTGTCAAAGAACAACTTTTTCATGTCTTTTCAAGATGACATGTGGCGCCGCTGCAGATCATCCTGGCCCTTGCCCCAGTCCCTGCACCACGACCTGCGCCTGCTCAACCCCCGGTTCGACTCGCCGCTGCTGGACGTGCTGACCGACCTGGAGCACCTGCGCCGGCTCGAGCTGCGCGGCAGCACGCCGCCGCCCGTGTTCCTGCAGCTGAAGAGCGTGTTCCACCTGCTGGAGTGCCTGGCGTCGGCCCGCATCGAGGGCAACCACACCACGCTGGCCGACTTTGTCGAAGCCAAGCTGGCGCCCGCCGCCGAACCCACCGATGCACTGCGCGAGCTGATCAACATCGAAGCCGCCATGGCCCAGGTGGAAGCCGCCGTGGAGCCGGGCGCGCCGCTGCCCGAAGCGCTGCTGCGCGGCCTGCACGCCACGGCGGTGCAAGCCCTGCAGCGCGAAGGCGACCGCACGCCCGGCCAGTACCGCGCGGGCCCGGTGCAGATCGCCGGGGCCACGCACCAGCCACCCGCGGCGCTGGAGGTGCCGCGCTACATGGCCGAGCTGGTGGCTTTCATCAACGAGCCGCACCCGCCCAAGTACGACCTGATGAAGGTCGCCCTGGCCCACCACCGCTTTGCCTGGGTGCACCCCTTCGGCAACGGCAACGGCCGCGTGGCCGGCGACCTGGAAGCCGCGCTGCCCGGCATGAACGCCAACCAGCGCACTTATCAGGTGCGCAAGCTGCTGGACGCCGGCATGCTGCAGCCGGTGCGCCCGGGCGCGCGCCAGTACATGCTGGGCTTCACGCACAACCGGCTGCTGCGGGGCGTGGTCAAGACGCTCACCGACCAAGGTTTTGTGCCGCCCGCCTTGGCGGGGCTGGCGGCTCGCGGCGACGCATCCGGCCCGGTGATGGTGCAATAGCCGGCTTTGCTGCTGCCCGAGCCCGCCATGGCCAACCGCCTCACCCAGATCGCCACCCGCACCGGAGACGACGGCACCACCGGCCTGGGCGACGGCACGCGCGTGCCCAAGAGCCACCTTCGCGTGGCCGCCATGGGCGATGTCGACGAGCTCAACTCCAGCCTCGGCGTGCTGCTGGCCGAGCCGCTGCCGGAGGGCGTGCGCGAGCTGCTCGTCACCATCCAGCACGAGCTGTTCAACCTGGGCGGCGAGCTGTCGATCCCCGGCTTCGTGCTGCTGAAGGACGTCGCCGTGCTGCGGCTGGACGAGGCGCTGGCGCACTACAACGAGCAGCTGCCGCGCCTGAAGGAGTTCATCCTGCCGGCGGGCACGCGCAGCGCCGCGCTGGCCCACGTGAGCCGCACCATCGCCCGCCGCGCCGAGCGCAGCGTGGTGGCGCTGGTGAACGCCGAGTCCGGGGCCGAGGCCGTGAACGACGCGCCGCGCCAGTACCTCAACCGCCTGTCGGACCTGATGTTCGTGCTGGCACGCGTGCTCAACCGCGCCAACCTCGACGGGCTGGGCGGCGACGACGTCTACTGGAAGAGCGAGCGCTTGGCGCGCGAGGGCGGCTGAGGCCGTTCAGGGCGCGGCCCGTGCCAGTTCGCTGAAGGCGTGGGCCAGCCACATCTTCAGGCGCTGGCGCTCCATCAGGCCCAGACCCGGGCCGTCCAGCCCGGTGAGATGGCGTGCGGCCCAGAAGCTGGCGTTGCGCGCGTCGATCTTCTGCACCACGGCGTCGTGCAGCCGGCGGATGTGCACCACCTGGGCGCCCAGACCCAGCGCGCGCTCGAGCTGGCCCGAACGTTCGAGCATGCCGAAGTCGTCGCCGCGCAACTCGTTGAGCACCAGCACGTGGTGCAGGCGCTGGCCGAAGCGGTCGAGCAGCCGCTTGAGAAGGTCCACCGAGTCGCGGCCGGCGTCCATCACGTGCCAGTACTGCAGCACGAGGCCCGACAGGTCGGCCATGTCGAGCACGCCGGACTCGTCCATCCACTTCACCAGCGGCTCTTGCGTCTGCGCGGCCAGGTCCACCAGCACGCGGCGGCCGGGGTGCTCTACCGCGCTCTCGATGATCTGGTCCAGCGCCTCGAAGCGGTCGGCCAGCGCCGGGCTCGCGTAGTCGGTGTAGAAGCGCATCAGCGAGCCGTGCGAGCGGTCGGTGTCGAAGCCGATCCAGGGCAGCTCGTTGTCGATGAAGTACTGCGCCAGCAGCCGCGCCACCATCGATTTGCCAACGCCGCCTTTCTCGCCGCCGACGAGGTGGATCTTGGTCGCGGGGGGTGTTTCGAGGACGGGGACTTCCATGGCGCGGTTCTGCTCGGTGCTGGGATGGGCCGGATTCTGCCGCGATGCCGCGGGCCTCACGCCGCGCGCCGCGCCTTCACCGCGTCGGCCAGCTGCTGCAGCACCGCGACGCTGTCGTTCCAGCCCAGGCAGGCGTCGGTGATGCTCTGCCCGTAGGCCAGCTTCGCCGCGTCGTCCTTGCCCGGGGT
>JAUMBF010000007.1:0-5957 GCA_032115875.1 Rubrivivax sp. | reverse complement strand
ATGCTGCGCTACATCAGCGATCGCATCGCGCCTGTTGTTGGGCCACCGAAACCGCCGCCGGCGCTTCGGGCGACGGGGTAACTGCCGGATTTAGGTTGAAATCCCTATGCGCATGCGCTGGCCCTCCTTGTGAGCCCCAACCCCGGCCGGGGTTGAGTCAGCCACCCGCCAGTCGCGCACCCCCGAATCGCGGGGGCGGCGCAATCGCCTGGCGCCACGACGCTACGTCACCCGCCCGGGGACGAAGATACCGTGCAGCCCCGTCGGCATCGTGCGCGCCATCGCGCCCTGTGCGAGCGGGCCATCGGCCAGGTGTTGCGCATCGAACACCGAGAACAGCGTGCGCCGGCGCGCCAAGTCAAGCGCGGTGCCCACCAGCCAGCCCGCCCCCTCGGCGCCGCCGGGGCGGGGCACGAACACATGCTCCTCGGCGATCACGCTCTGGCCGTAGTGGTAGCGCTGGATACGGCCGCTGGAGAGATCCAGCCGCGCCACCGTGTCGAGCAACGGCCGGTCGACGGTGGCGGCGTCGCGCGTCAGCATGAACAGCGCCGAGTAGGCCCGGCCCACATGGCGAGGATCCACCTGCGGGAACTCCGCCAGCATGGGCAGTACGGTCTGGCGCGCGCGGCCGCTGGCGAGGTCCAGATCCACCAGCATCGGCTGAGTGCTCTCCCAGCCCTTGTAGCGGCCGCACATCACATCGAAAAAGCCTTCGCTGACGGCCAGCGCGTCGGGCGAGCGCATGCAGTCCAACCGGATCACGCCACGGTCCTCGCAGGCATTGCCGATGTGGAAGAGGAAACCCGGGGGCAGCTCGAACCAGCGCGGCGCGGCCTGCAAGTCGGCCTTGTCGAGCACCATCACGCGCAGACCGAGTGCCGGTCGCCAGACATGGCTGGCGAGGAAGGTCTGGCCGGCGCGGCTGCGCTCGCTGTCGAAGATGAAGGGCGGCAGCAGGAAGACGAGGTGCCGCTCGGTGACTGCGAAGTCGTGCACCATGGCCGTGTCGGGCACGCGCAGCGTGGCCGTCTGTTGCAGCTCACCACCGCGGTCAATGCGGTAGACGGTGAGCGCCCCAGCAGCGCTGCTGACGCCGAAGTTCCACATCGTGCCGTCGGGCTCGATGCGCGGGTGCGCCGAGAACGGCATGCCCGCGAGTTCGGCAGACCAGGCGTGCGGGCCGCGCGTGGCCAGCGTGGCCGGGTCCAGCTCGAAGGCGGAGCCGCCCTCCCACAGCGCGAGCAGGCGGCCGCCATGGAAGGCGACGCTGGTGTTGGCGACATTCATCGAGTCGGCCGAGCGCACCGGCTCCATGCCCGCGGGGTGCGTCGCGAACGCGGACCTCACGGGCCGGCCGGCCGCGCTGTCGGCCTCGAACTTCGGGGTGCGCACGAAGCGCAGCCGGTGCGTGATCGCGCCGCGGCCGCCCGGCGCGAGGTCGTAGCGTTGCAGCGCACCGTCGCCGTCGAACCAGTGTCGATAGCGCACGCCGCCCAGCTCGTGGCGCGCGGGCCCGTTGCGGTAGAAAGCGCCCGCGAGCTCGCGCGGCAGGCGGCCGCGCAAGGCCATGGGCATCGGCGCCATGTCCTGGCTCAGGCTGTCGAATGCCAGCGTCCAGGGCTGGCCCGCGCGCGCGGCGGTGAACGAAGCCGCGGGGTTGGCGCAGCCCGCGGTATCCGCGCCCGATGGGGCCGCCCGCACGGCGCCGCCGCATCCGCCGGCCACGGCAGCCAGAACGAAATTGCGTCGCTTCATGGCCGGCCCCTTACTGCAGCTTCACGTTGATGGTGGTGTCGGCCAGCAGCGCCATGGCCGCGTCGGCAAACCTCGGCGGGCCCAGGGTGCCAGCGGCATCGCGGCTGAAGCCATAGGGCTCGGAGGGCAGGCCGATCACGTTGGCGTCAAGCCGACCGTTGCCGTTTTCGTCGTGGTACACGGCCACCGCATAGGTGCCCGCAGGCAACTGGCGGAACACCAGGGTGACGCGTTCGCCCGCGGCGACCGCCTCGCCCCGCAGCATGGTCTTGGTCCAGCCTTCGGCCTTGTCGTACACCGCGGCCATCACCTGGCCTTTGGCAGAACGGGCGCCGGTGACCACGACCGTGAGGTCCAGCGCCTGCGCGGCTGCGGCCGGAAGCAGCGCACCGACGGCGAGTGCGGCAAAGAGCATGGAGCGCCGCAGCGGCGGGAAGATCGGGTCCATTCGGTTCATCTCCAGGGTGCGAGGCGGTCCACCATGGACCGCCAACCCTTGAAGATTGCCCGGTCAGCGCGAGCGTGGCCAGCGCGCTGCGACGAAAGGTCCTGGGCTGTCGCCAGCGGTGGCTGCGGCCACGCGAACCGCGCCGCGCTGGCTCAACCGGGCCTACATCGGCCGGAACAGGTGCGAAAACGCGCGGCTCACCTTGAGCGGACGCGTCAGCCCCCGAACCGCAAGCCAGTAGTGCCCGGCCTCGTCGCGCTCCGCGCCCAGCATGCGCTCGGCGTTCACGAGCATGCTGCGGTGGATCTGCACGAAGTCCACCCCCTCGATACGGGCAGCCAGCTCGCGCAGCGACAGCCGCACAAGCGCATCGCCAGCTTCGGTGATGACGTTGACGTACTTGTCCGCAGCCTCGAAGCACACCACCTCGGCCAACGGAATCAGGCGCACGCGGGTGCCGCTGGCGGCGCGGATGCGCTCCCCGGGGGCGGCAGCGGCGGGCGGCGGGCCGACGCCGGGGCCCGGGCTGGCGGCAGGGTCGTGCGGGCCGGCCGCGTGGCGCCAATCGGCCGCCTGCCACACGCGCTCGAGCAAGGCCGCACCGGAGCCCCGCAGCGCCACGCCCGCGGCCGCAAGCCGCTGCTGCAGCCGCGCCACGGTGGCACCAATTCGCTCGGCGGTGACAGGCTTGAGCAGGTAGTCCACTGCCGCCCGCTCGAAGGCCTCCACCGCATAGCGGTCGAACGCGGTCACGAACACGAGCAGCGGCAGCGGCCGGTCATCAGGCCACTCATCGGCGACCTCCGCGGCCACCTCGAGGCCGCTGGTGCCGGGCATCTGGATGTCCAGGAACAGCACGTGGGGCAGCTCGCGGAGCGCACCCTCGGCCGCAGCGGGGCCGTCTTCGGCGCGCACCACCACCTGCAGCTCAGGCCACGCGTCGCGCAGCATTCGCTCCAGGCCGCGGGCGAGCAAAGGCTCGTCCTCGGCGATGAGGGCCCGGGGAGCGGCGCTTGTCATGAGATCACCGAGGAGGGAGTGTCGCCGGGATCACGGCCCGTCTGCGGCCGCCCGACATCTTCGGGGTGGAAACGCACGCAGGCGCGCACGCCCTGCGGCAGGTGGGCTTGAAGCTCGAGCCGTCCGCGAGCGCCGTACTCGGCCTGCAGCCGCTCGCGCACGTGCGCAAGGCCGTAGCTGCCACCCGCAGGCGCCTGCGCAGTCGCGGGTGCGGTCGGCACGTCGGGCAGGCCCCGGCCGCTGTCGACCACGGTGACGACGATATCCCGGCCCTCGCGCGCGGCCGAGACGCGGATGGTGCCCGGCCCGCGCTGGGGTTCCAGACCGTGCTGGATGGCGTTCTCCACGAGCGGCTGCAGCAGCATCGGCGGAAGCGCCACCGCTCGCAGCGCTTCGGGCAGGTCTACCTGCCAGTGCAGGCGCGGGCCCATGCGCATGGACATCAGCGACAGGTAGGCGTGCAGCTGGTTGAACTCCTGCTCGAGCGTGGTGCGGGCCTGGCGCGTGGCCGCCAGTGTGTGGCGCAGGAAGACGATGAAGCTGTCGAGCATGACCTGCGCCGCGGGCGGGTTCTCGGCCATCAGTTCACGCAGGTTGGCCAGCGTGTTGAAGAGCATATGGGGCTCGAGCTGCGCGCGCAGCAGCCGCAGCTCGGCTTCTGCCGCCAGGCGCTGTGCCTGCTGGCGCGCCACCTCCTCGCCGTGGATGCGCTGGCGCCCCCACAGCACCAGCCCGGCGAGGGCCGATGCGAGCACGGTGGCGAGGATCGCGCCGGTGGTCACTTCGGCACCCCAGCCGAGTTCGGCGGGATCGTCGAGCAGCCAGCCGCTCAGCCGCTTGCCGATCAGGTAGCCCAGAGGAACGGCAGGCAACAGCATGACCGCGACGGCGCGCAGGCCGGCCAGCCGATGGACCCCGGGCAGCAGGCCGATGCCCAGCGCCAGTGCCGTGATGGATCCGCCGATGCACTGCGACCGCACCCAGATCGGCCACAGGGCCCCCATCGCGGGCACCAGCAACCACAGCACCAGGGCCACGCCCGAGTTCAGCGCAATGGAGTACGCCAGGGTGCGCCCCAGAAGCGGCCGGGTCAGGACGGGCAGGACGGCGGTGGAGGGCACACGCGCACTCTAGCCCAGACCTTTCGTCATCAGCAGGTCAGCGGATTCATGCCCAAGCGGGTTTTCACAAGTACCGGATGCCGGGCCAAACAGCTTCTTGGATGTGGGCATCGACTTGGACCGTGCTGACGTGGTCATCGTCAAGTCCGGGTATCACTTCAAGCTGGCATTCGCGCCTTATGGGCACTGTGTATGCGTGTCTACACCGGGCTTGAGCTCTTTCGATCCTGCGGCCTTGGGGCTCTTGAAGGCGAGGCCGCTCCATCCGCTGGACGAAGTCTCGTTCACCCCCGAAGTGACGCGTGTGGGTTGCAGATCCCGTTGAGATCGGCATGCGGCTCGAAGCGCGTCAGAGACCTTGCGCCTCGACTTCCAGAGCCCCGGCAGACGCGATGGGCCGCCGGCGGACGCGCAGCCGTCGAAGCTGGTGCCGTGCGCTCGCGCGAACGAGCGCGCGCGGCAGAGAGACGAACACGATCGCCCCATTCGTGTTTGCTCGACGATGCCCAACGCGCCGCCGGTTGCTGGTCCAGCGTTGCCGGTTTCGCGTTGAAGCACCGTCGGGCAAACCGGTTCAGCGGCCTACTTCGACGCGTAGATCTGGTCGAACAGCCCCCCGTCGGCGAAGTGCTGACGGGTGGCCTGGGCCCAGCTGCCGAAGGCCTGTTCGATCGTGAAGAGGTCGAGCCTGGGGAATTGCTTTGCATACCGGGCCTGCGCCTTGGGCGAGGTCGGGCGGTAGAAGTGCTTGCCCGCGAGGTCCTGCCCCTCGTCCGTGTAGAGGAACTCCAGGTAGGCCTGGGCCACGGCTCGGGTGCCGCGGCGGTCCACGTTGCGGTCGACGATGGTCACGGGGGGCTCGGCCAGGATGCTCAGCGAGGGGTGGACGAAGTCCACGCGCGAACCGAACTCCTTCTCCAGCAGATGGGCCTCGTTCTCCCACGAGATGAACACGTCGCCCTGGTTGCGCTGCGCGAAGGTGACGCTCGAGCCGCGGGCGCCAGTGTCGAGCACCGGCACGTTCGCGTAGAGCCTGGCGACGAACTCGCGCGCCCTGAATTCGCTGCCCCACTTGCGCCGAGCATGTTCCCAGGCGGCCAGGTAGTTCCAGCGCGCGCCGCCGGAGGTCTTGGGGTTCGGGGTGATGACCTTGACGTCCGGGCGCACGAGGTCGTCCCAGTCGCGGATGCCCTTGGGATTGCCGGCGCGCACCACGAGCACGATGGTGGAGGTGTAGGGCGAGCTGTTGAGGGGCAGTCGTCGCTGCCAGTCCCTGGGGATCCAGTTGCCGTTGGTGTGCAGGGCATCGATGTCGCCCGCCAGGGCGAGCGTGGCGACGTCGGCTTCGAGGCCGTCGATGATCGAGCGTGCCTGCCGCCCTGAGCCGCCGTGCGAGGTCTTGATGACGACCTCCTGGCCGGTGCGGGCCTTCCAGTGGGCAGCGAAGACGCGGTTGAACTCGGCGTAGAACTCGCGCGTGGGGTCGTAGCTGACGTTGAGAAGTTCGATGCGCGACTGGGCGCGCGCGGCGGGCAGCGCCCCGGCGCTCAGCGCGGCGGCGGTGGCGAACTGGCGGGTGATCCAGCGGCGGCGGGTTTGCATGATGTCGA
>JAUMBF010000006.1:0-43764 GCA_032115875.1 Rubrivivax sp. | reverse complement strand
CCTCTACGAGCTGGACGTAGCTGCGGGGGCCGGAGTGGGTGAGCTTGATGAACAAGCCACTACTGTAAATCCGATAGCTTGCGAGACAAACACGGTACAAACACTTAAGAACGTGCCATTACAAGAAATTGGCTGAGGCGAAGGCTAAGTGGTTGATTCGAATGGGATCAAGGACAGTTCGGGAGGACCAAACTGTCGAACTCCGGCGGAGCAGCGCGGCCTGAAGGTCTGGCTGGTCGACGCTCGGCAGATGACGTACGTGCCCGGCCGCAAGAGCGACGAGCAGGACTGCCAGTGGCTGCAGCGGCTCCTGCGCCTTGGGCTGCTGCGCGCTGCCTGGCGCCCTGGTGACGAGGTCTGCGTGTTGCACGCCGTCGTGCGCCAGCGCGACGTACTGCTCACCGAGCAAGGCACCTGGGTGCCGCGCATGCAAAGGGCACTGGTGAAGATGAACTGGAGCAGTCGTTGCTGCGACTGTTGCTGGATGCGGGCTGCCCCGTCGTGCTGGTGCTGGCGCGCCCTGTCGAAACGGCCACGCTCAAGCGCGAATTCGACAAAGCGCACGGTGGCTGGGCGCCGGGATGTGCGTGAAGCCGCTTGACTGCGCCGACTCACCAACGTGAGTCCGATCTCGTGTTCTTCGGGAACACGGCTCGTGCCAGCACATGGACTTCTCTGAACTGCGCTGACCACGACTGCAAGACGTGGCCGGCGCTCAGGCCGCATAGCGCCGCAGCCGCTCCAGATCGAGCACGCGCACGCCGCCGTACTCGACGCGGATGACACCTGCGCGGTCCAGCGCGGCCAGCGCCTCGTTCACGCGCTGGCGGCCCAGGCCCACGAGATAGCCCAGCTCCTGCTGCGTGATGCGCAGAAGACTGCACCTCACGCGTCCGGGCCTGAGTCCTGGTTCACTGCCATGCACAATGTCGCGCGGCAGGGGAGCAGATGACCAGAATCTTCGACAACATCGAGCTAGAGCTTCTTGGGGCGCTGAGGTCCACCCTATCGGTGTCCCAGCGCGCGGACTTCTGCGTCGGGTACCTGAACCTTCGTGGCTGGCAGGCACTTGACGATCTCGTACAGCCCTGGTCCCCCGAAGCCGGTCAGGTGTGCCGGATTTTGGTGGGCATGCAGCGCCCGCCACATGAAGAGATTCGTGATCTGTACCGTGCCAGTGCTGGAGCCGAAGGCATGGACAACGCCACGGCCTCGCGCCTGAAGACGCAGTTTGCCAGTCACTTGCGCGAGCAGATCACGCTTGGGATCCCCACGGGCAGGGACGAAACAGCACTGCGCACCCTGGCGCGACAACTGCGCGCGGGGCAGGTGCGCATCAAACTGTTCTTGCCGTACCCGCTGCATGCCAAGCTTTACCTGCATTTCCGCGACGACCTGAACAACCCGATCACTGGGTTCGTGGGCAGCAGCAACCTCACTTTGCAGGGCCTGGCGCGCCAGGGCGAGTTGAACGTGGATGTTCTGGATCACAACGCCACGCAACGCCTGTCGGCTTGGTTCGACGCCCGCTGGGCGGAGCGTTGGGCGCTCGACGTTTCTGCCGATCTGGCAGCGCTGATCGAGGCTAGTTGGGCCAGGGAGGCACTCGTCCCCCCTTTCCACATCTACCTCAACATGGCGTTCCACCTCAGCACCGAGGCGCGCGCCGGCTTGACGCAGTTCCGCTTGCCACCTCGCTTCGAACAGGAGCTTTTCGACTTTCAGAAGAGTGCCGTCAAGATCGCTGCCCGCCACTTGCAGCGACGGGGCGGGGTGATGATCGGTGACGTAGTGGGCCTCGGCAAGACGATGATGGCCACGGCGCTGGCACGCATGTTCGAGGACGACCAAGGCTACGAGACGCTCATCATCTGCCCCAAGAACCTGGAGCCGATGTGGGAGCGTTACCGCACCGAATACGGCCTGCGCGGTAACGTCATCCCGATCAGCCAGGTGACCAAGCGCTTGCCGGACATGAAACGCTACCGGCTGGTGCTCATCGACGAGAGCCACAACCTGCGCAACCGCGAAGGACGGCGCTACAAGGCCATCTCCGACTACATCCGCAGCTGCGATGCCAAGGTCATCTTGCTGACCGCAACGCCCTACAACAAGACCAAGACCGACCTCTCGAGCCAACTGCGACTGTTTATCGACGAGAAGGCCAATATCGGCATTCGCCCTGAACACCACATGCGCAAACATGGCATGGTTGAAGCCGAGTTCGAACGCAAGTACCAGTGCAAGGCCAACTCCATATTGGCCATCGAAAAGAGCGAGGAGTTCGACGACTGGCGCGAGCTGATTCGCTTGTACATGGTGCGGCGCACCCGCAGCTTCATCATCGAGCACTACACACAGGCTGACGAAGCCGGCCGCCGCTATCTCCCTGGCAAGGAGGGGGGCCGCAGCTACTTCCCGCTCCGCAAGCCGCTGTCCTTGCAATTCGCGGCAGACGAGACCGACCCGCAGGACAGGTACGCAAGGCTGTACTCGGCCTCGGTGGTGGACACGATTAATGCACTGCACGTGCCCCGCTACGGCCTGGGCCTGTACGTGGACCCCTTGGCCGAGAAGACCGCCACGGCCGCGGAACGCAAGGTGATCGACAACCTGGGCCGTGCCGGCAAACGGCTGATGGGCTTTTGCCGCACCAACCTCTTCAAGCGACTGGAGTCATCCGGCTTCTCGTTCCTGCAGTCGATCGAACGCCACATCCTGCGCAACAGGGTCTACCTCTTCGCCATCGAGCAAGGGCTTGATGTCCCGGTGGGTGTGCTTGACGCCGAATTGATTGACGCTGACCGCATCGACGAAGATGCCGAAGGCCTTCAAGGCGAGCCCGAAGACCTCTTGGACGGATTGGTGGAAGCGGTCGAAGAGTCCAACGAGGTAGCGGGAGACGTGGACCGTGCGGCCACGCGCTACTTCCAATACTCCAACGACTACAAGAAGCGCTTCAGGTGGATCAGCACCCGCTTGTTCAAGCCCCTGCTCGCGGAGCACCTTGCAGCCGACACGCAAGCCCTGAGCGTTTTGCTCGCAGCCCACGGCCCATGGGAGCCGGCGCTTGATCACAAGCTGGCCGAACTGCGCCAACTGCTGACCAAGACTCATGCGAAGGACAAGATTCTGGTTTTCACCCAGTTTGCCGATACTGCGCGCTACCTGGGCCGCGAGCTGCGCAATGGCGGCATCACTCAGCTGGCAGTGGCCACTGGCGTCTCAGTCGATCCGTACGCGCTCGCCTGCCGGTTTTCGCCGCGCTCCAACGGCAAGGCCCTGGCCAAAGGCGAGGAACTTCGGGTGCTGATCTGTACCGACGTGCTGTCGGAGGGCCAGAACCTTCAGGATTGCAGCGCCGTCGTTAACTTCGATCTGCCTTGGGCCATCATCCGCCTGATCCAACGCGCGGGCCGTGTGGACCGCATTGGCCAGAAGGCCGAGGAGATCCACTGCTATTCGTTTCTGCCGGCCGACGGAGTTGAGCGCCTGATTAAGTTGCGCGCGCGCATCCAACAGCGCCTGCTTGAGAACGCCGAGGTGGTGGGCACCGACGAAGCGTTTTTCGAGGACCAGCAGGCCGCTGACATCCGTGATCTGTACACGGGCCGCGCGGGCGTGTTGGACGACAGTGACGATGAGGTGGATCTGGCGTCGTACGCCTGGCAGGTGTGGAAGCAGGCCACTGAGTCGAACCCGGAACTGGCCCACGCGGTCGAGTCCCTGCCACCAGTGGTGTATTCGTCCCGCAGCTTTGCCCTGGATGGCACACGCATGCCGCTGCTGAGCAAGGATGCAGCTCAGGGCGGCGCATTGGTCTACGTAAAGTCGCCCGAGGGCAACGATCATTTGGCCTGGGTGGGACACAAGGGTCAGACGGTGACAGAGTCGCAGTTCACCATCCTGCGCGCAGCCGAGTGCAATGAGGGCACGCCTGGCTTACCGAGATCCGATAACCATCACGATCTGGTAGCCGTCGGTCTGCAGATGGCTGTGGAGCACGACAAGTCGGTAGGCGGTGGCCTCGGCCGGCCCTCCAGCCCGCGCCGCCGCGCCTATGAGCGCTTGAAGCGCTACGCCATGGAACAGGCCAAGACTTTGTTCCGTGACGAAGAGCTGGAACGCGCACTGGACGAGATCTACCTGCGCCCCTTGCTGGAAACCGCCGCCGATGTGCTGAACCGGCTGATGCGCAGTGGTGTGAATGATGAAGAACTCGGCCAAGCCGTAAAGTCGCTCCGCGAGGAGGGGCGGCTGACCTTTGCCGAAGACGACGCGGCGCTTCGCGAGCCGCGGGTGGTGTGTTCCATGGGTTTGATCGCCAAATGAGACCATGAGCCAACTCGATTTCGCCGCCTTCCAGAAGCACCTCTCGGCATTCGACTTCCCACGGCTCTTTGTGAATGTTCTGGGCTGGAACCAGGCTCCTCTCGCCGCTCGCGCCTGGCAGGAAGACGTCACCGCCCAACACACCTTCACGCGCCGCATGGTGGCCGAGCTTGGTGGCGTGGCTGTGCTGCAGGTGGTGGCCTCCGATGGTTGGCCTGACGAGTCAACCCGCGCAGCGGTTTGGAAGCACCTGTCGCATCAGCACGCCGAGAACATCCTCATCTTCACCGACCGCCTCGAGGGCGCGTCGCAGAGCCAGTGGTATTGGGTCAAGCGAGGTCGTGACGACAGCACCGGTAAGCCCAGGAACACGCCGCGTCGCCACGACTACTTTCGTGGCCAACCGGTGGACCTGTTCGCGTCCAAGCTTCAGGCCATGGTCGTGGAGTTGTCCGAGCTGGATTCCGCTGGCCGCATGCCGGTGCTGGAAGCCGCCCGCCGCATTCAGGCGGCGCTGGATGTCGACACCACCACCAAGCACTTCTTCAAGCGCTATTCCGAGCAGCACGAGAGCTTGCTGGGCCAGATTGAAGGTATTGCCGACGAACGAGACCGGCGCTGGTATGCGTCGGTGATCTTGAACCGGCTCATGTTCGTGTGGTTCCTGCAGAAGAAGTTCTTCATTGACGGCGGCAACACCGACTACCTGCAAACCAAGCTGGCTGAATCGCGACTACGCGGCGCCAACCGCTTTTTCGGTGAGTTCCTGAACGCGTTGTTCTTCGAAGCCTTTGCCAAGCCCGAGGCTGATCGTTCGCCGCTGGCGCGACAACTCACCGGCGCGGTGCCCTACCTCAACGGCGGCCTGTTCCTTCACCACAAGCTGGAGCTGGACGCGCACCATCAACCTCGCCTGGGCACCACGCTGCGGATTCCTGATGCCGCGTTCCAAGGCGTGTTCGATGTCTTCGCCGCGTTCACTTGGCACTTGGACGACACACCCGGTGGCAGCGCCGACGAGATCAACCCCGATGTGCTGGGCTACATCTTTGAGAAGTACATCAACCAGAAGGCTTTCGGCGCGTACTACACCAGGCCCGAGATCACCGGCTACCTGGCAGAGCGCAGCATCCACCAGCTGATCCTGGAGCGCGTGCACGAACCAGCACTGCCCGAGTTGAAGCTGCCCGAAGTGCGCTTCGACAACGTGCCCGACATGCTGGCGCGCATGGACGCACGCACGGCAATGAAACTGGTAAACGAGGTGCTGCCGTCCATCACCGTGCTGGACCCCGCCGTGGGCTCGGGTGCATTCCTGGTGGCCGCGCTGAAGTGCCTGATCAACGTCTACTACGCCGTGGTGGGCCGGGCCGAGCTGGGTGCAAGCGCAGAGTTGCAGGCCTGGCTGCGCCGGATTCAGGACAGCCACCCCAGCGTGGGCTACTACATCAAGCGCCGCATCGTCACAGACAACCTGTACGGCGTGGACATCATGGAAGAGGCCAGCGAGATCGCCAAGCTGCGCCTGTTCTTGGCCATGGTGTCTTCGGTGCGCAAGGTGCAAGACCTGGAGCCGCTGCCCAACATCGACTTCAACATCCTGGCCGGCAATTCATTGGTGGGCTTGATGCGGGTGGACGAACACGAGTTCGACCACAAGTACCGCAATGGGGACATGTTCCGCAAGAGCTTTCGCGAGCTGTTGGAAGAGAAAAACCGCAAGCTGGCCGCATATCGCGCTGCGGCCGACGCCTTGGGCAGCGGCACTGACCTGCGCGCGCTGCGCGATGACATCAACACTGCGATGGCCGACGCCAACGAGGTGATGAACGAACTGCTGCAAGACCAGTTTGCATCGCGTGGCATCAAGTACGAGCAGGCCACCTGGGATGCAGCGAAGGCCGGGCTGGGCAAGCCGAAGAAGCGAGCGGTGACGCTGGCCGACATCGCGGCGCAGCACCCGCTGCATTGGGGCTATGTTTTCGATGACATCGTGCACCGGCGCGGCGGTTTCGACATCATCTTGGCCAATCCGCCGTGGGAGGTGTTTATGCCTCAAGCCAAGGAATTCTTCTCCGAGCACTCCGATCTCGTCAGCAAGAACAAGATGACGATCAAGGATTTTGAGAAGGAGCAGGGCAAGCTGTTGAAGGACAAGTCCGTACGTGAGGCATGGCTGACGTACGAAAGCAGATTTCCTCACATGAGTGCCTACTTTCGCAGCGCGCCCGAGTACCGCTTCCAGTCGGCTCTCGTAGGCGGCAAGCGCACTGGCTCTCACATCAATCTCTACAAGCTCTTCACCGAGCGTTGCTTTGCCCTTCTGCGAGATGGCGGGCACTGCGGCATCGTCATACCCAGCAGTTTGTACAAGGACATGGGCGCCACCGGCCTGCGCACGATGCTTCTTGACCATACGCAAATCGATTCTCTGGTGTCGCTGTCCAACGAGAAGTTCATCTTCGAAGGGGTTCACCATTCCTTCGGGCTGCTGTTCCTGAACTTCACCAAAGGCGGGAGAACCGAGAAGCTGCGGGCCACCTTTCGTATCAACCCGCGGGAGGCCATCCGTGCTGAGGACTTCGAGGGTTTCGTGCACGACGAGGGCAACTTCGTTGATCTCACGTCCGCGATGATTAGCGCGATGAACTCCGAGACCCGCTCGGTGCTGGAGTTCCGCAGCCAAGTGGACGTAGCCATTGCGCAGAAGATGCTGAGGTTCCCGGCGCTCGGAAAGAAGATCGAGGGCGTTTGGAACTTTAAGATCACGAACGAGTTCAACATGACCAGCGACAGCAAAGTGTTCAAGACCGATCCCGGGAAAGATCGGCTGCCACTGTTTACAGGGCGCATGTTCAACCAGTTCGAGCTGACGGACGAACATTCAGGCTACTGGATTAACGAGTCCGACGGGCGTGGCGTTTTGCTGGGCCGCGCCGCCGACACTGGCCAGCGGCTTGAGTACGAGAGCTATCGCTGGGTACACCGCCGGATCGCGCGTTCCAGCGACTCGCGCACGCTGATCTCCACCATTGCACCGCCCCGCGTGTTCACCGAGGTAAACAGCACGGCACTCAAGGTAGCTGACAGCAAGATCAACGCCGTTGAGCAGTGCTATCTGACAAGCGTTGCCAACAGCCTGGTGCTCGACTGGTTGCTGCGACAGAGTGTCACCTCGACGCTGAACATGTTCTACCTGTACCAACTGCCAGTGCCGCGTTTGCCATCGGCCGATGCCAAGTGCCAGCGGCTTGCAATGCGCGCAGCCCGCCTGGTCTGCACGGGGCCGCAGTACGACCAGCTTGCCAAAGACGCCGGTTTGGCTGATCACCGCGACGGCGCCACTGACCCTGCCGAACGCGCCCGCTTGCGCGCCGAGATCGACGGTCTCGTCGCCCACCTTTATGGCCTCAGCGAAGACGAGTTCGCCCGCATCCTCAATACGTTCCCGCTGGTGCCCGAGCCGGCAAAGCAGGCGGCACGCAATGCCTACCGCGATGTCGAGAGAGGGTTGATTCGATGACACCCGACACACCTGCGCTGCGCCTGCAGTCGGTGCGCGTTCGAAATTTCAAGGCCATCGTCGACAGCCGCACGCTGACGCTCGGGCCACTGACGGTGTTCATCGGCCACAACGGCAGCGGCAAGTCCAGCCTGATCGAGGCTCTCGAAACCTATCAGACCATCGTTACCGACGGCTTGGACACCGCCATGCAGCGTTGGCTCGGCATTGAACACGCACGGCACAAAGGAGTCGAAGCGAAAGAGCGGGCGGGCCAAGCGCTGAACCCCGTGGCTTTCGACCTGAGCATCGGGGCATCACCCCGCAAGTCGACGCGCATCAGCATGGCCGTCAACAACGACGCAGCGGCCAACCAGATGTACATCGCGCACGAAAGGGCTACGCACGCCAATGGCTGGTTCCTCGAGAAGAGGTTGGACCGGGCGGAAGGCTCGCCCGAGCCGGGCCGGTCGCTTCTCGGCTCCGGGGGTGCGGGTCATCGGGCTGTGGCGCGGCACGTGAGGGCCTGGCAGTTCCTGAGCCTTCAGCCTGAGCGCATGGGCTTGCCCGTTTCGCAGCAACGCACCGGTGGGAGGGTGCGGCTGGCCAAGGACGGCAGCAATGTTGCCGACTACCTGCTCGACATTCAGCGGCTCGACGAACAGCACAAGACCGACGTGCTGGAGGGCATCGTGCGCACGATGGCCTATGTGCTGCCCTATGCACGCGACCTGCAGGCATCGCTCACCTCGGAACTGGAGCGCAAGGCGTACCTGCAGCTGACGGAAGGCAACTTCAAGGTGCCTGGCTGGATGCTTTCCACCGGCACGCTGCGTGTGCTTGCGCTGCTGGCCACCTTGCGCCACCCGCAGCCGCCGCCGCTGGTGGTGGTGGAAGAAATCGAGAACGGGCTGGACCCTCGCAGCATTCACCTGCTGGTGGAGGAGATACGCACCGCCGTGCTTACAGGCGTGACGCAAGTTGTGCTGACCACGCACTCGCCCTACCTGTTGGACTTGCTGAAACTCGACCAGCTGGTGCTGGTGGCACGCGATGCAAATGGTGAGCCGCGTTTCCACCGCCCTGCCGATGACACCAGGCTGGCCGAGTGGGCGCGCGAGTTTACGCCAGGCCGGCTCTACACGATGGGAACTTTGCACGAGGCGGCGCAATGAGCCCCCGTGCGCTCCCGCGCGCCACCATCGGCATGGTGTTCGAGTGCGGCCCTCAGGGCGCGGACAAGCAAGTCTGCGAGTACCTGGTCAGGCACATCAGGCCCGACGTCGACATCAGCAGCCGAACGTTGGACAACAAGGACAACCTGCTGCGCGATGCCGGCAAGGTGGCAGCACAGTTGTTGAAGGACGGCTGCGCCTGCGTCTTGATCGTGTGGGACTTGCGGCCAGCCTGGCCCGACCAGAAAACCAAGCCGTGTCGCCATGACGAACGACAGGCCGTGTTGGCGCGATTGGCCGAGGCTGGCGTTTCGCCACTTGCGCCTGTCTACCTGGTCTGCATCGAACAGGAGTTGGAGTCCTGGCTCTTGGCCAACGAGCGTGCCATCAGCGCTCTGCTTTCAACGCCTGCGCACCCCTACGACGCGCCGAAGGTGAAGAGTCCCGACGCGGTGATGCAACCGAAGGCCAGCATGGTGGAGCACTTCAAGCGGGCAAGGGGTTGGCGCTACGACGACAAGGTTGATGCAGTACGGGTGCTCAAGGCGACGGAAGTTGACCTGTCCCGTCTGCGACGGTCAGCAAGTTTTTCCCGTTTCGAGACCAAGCTGCGCGCCTGTGGATCAAGGCCGTAGGAGGCATTTTCATTATCCAATGCCCTTGGATAATGAAACAGGTTGGCGCCAAAAATCTATTCAAATCAAGCACTTATCGAGCCGGTGATTTTCTCGCCTTGGCCAGCGATGCGCGCCACACCAGTTTCGGGGAGGGCTGCCAGTTCTGGCTGCCGCGTTCGCCGGCACGCCATAGGATGAAGCTTTACGCAGTCGGCTCAGGCCGCATAGCGCCGCAGCCGCTCCAGATCGAGCACGCGCACGCCGCCGTACTCGACGCGGATGACACCTGCGCGGTCCAGCGCGGCCAGCGCCTCGTTCACGCGCTGGCGGCCCAGGCCCACGAGATAGCCCAGCTCCTGCTGCGTGATGCGCAGCCGCTCGCCCACGCCGGGGTAGAGCACGGGGTGGAACAGTGCCGCGAGGTTGCGCGCCACGCGCTCGTCGGGGTGGGTCAGGCGGTCGATCTCGCGCGCGGCGATGAACTGGCCCAGCCGCTCGTTGAGCTGGTTCATGACGAAGCGGTTGAAGGCGATGCTGCGGCCCAGCAGCCAATGAAAGGTGTCCTCCGGGATGCCGGCCATCAAGCTGGGCCGAAGCGCCTGGATGTTGTAGCGGTAGACCTCGTGCTTGAGCAGCGTGCCCTCGCCGAACCAGCCGCCGCTGGTGATGCCGGTGAAGGTGATGGGCAGGCCCTCGGCGCTGTCGTTGCTCATCTTCAGCAGGCCGTCGATGACACCCAGCCACCACACCGCCGGGCGGCCGACGCGGCACAGCACCTCGCCGGGCTGCAGTTCGATGACGCGCAGGTCGGCCGTCACGCGGCTGGCATGGGCGGGCTCGATGCGCGACAGCCAGGGCACGCCCTGGAGCTCGTCGGCCGTGGCCGCTCGCGCCTGCGAGCTGCGCACCGCATTTGCACTCGAAGCTGACGGCAAAGCAGGCGTGGCCATCGCGGGAGCATCGGGGAAAGACCCGTCAGTGTGAACCCGAAAATTGTCGTCGGAACGACAACACGGCGTCAAAGCCTTGCCCAGAATGGACCCAGGGCCCGCCAGGAGCCCAGGAGACACGCGGTGCCGACGACGTTCCCCCGTCTGTTGCTCGACCACGCGCAGGCGCGCCCCAAAGCACCCGCCCTGCGCGAGAAGGTCTACGGCATTTGGCAGACCACCACCTGGGCCGAGCTGGCGCAGCTGGTGCGGCGGCTGGCCTGTGGCCTGGCGCACGCGGGGCTCAAGCGCGGCGAGCACCTGGTGGTGGTGGGCGATAACCGGCCGCGGCTGTACGCCACGATGCTGGCCGCGCAGAGCCTGGGGGCCATCCCGGTGCCGCTGTACCAGGACGCGGCGGCCACCGAGTACGCGTTCCCGATCAACAACGCCGAGGTGCGCTTCGCCGTCGTCGAAGACCAGGAGCAGGTCGACAAGCTGCTCGAGCTGCGCCCGCAGTGCGCGCAGCTGGCGCACATCTGGTACGACGACCCCCGCGGCCTGCGCAACTACGCCGAGCACGGCCTGGACAGCCTGGACGCCCTGGTGGCCGCCGGACAGGCGCACGATGCGGGCAACGCGCGCCTGTTCGACGACGAGGTGGCGCAGTGCCGGCCCGACGACGTGGCCGCCATGTTCTTCACCAGCGGCACCACGGGCAACCCGAAGGGCGTGGTGCACACGCACGCCACGCTGCTGGACCGCGCGCTGGCCGGCCAGGCCTTCGACAAGCTCACCGAGCGCGAGGAGGTGCTGGCCTACATGCCGCTGGCCTGGATAGGCCAGAACATCTTCAGCTACGCGCAGTGGCTGGCCTGCGGCTATGTGGTGAACTGCCCCGAGAGCGCGGCCACGGTGATGATCGACCTCAAGGAGATCGGTCCTACCTACTACTTCGCGCCGCCGCGGGTGTTTGAGGGCCTGCTCACGAGCGTGATGATCCGCATGGAGGACGCCGGGCGACTCAAGCGTTGGATGTTCCACCGCGCCATGGACGTGGCGCGCCGCGTCGGCCCGGCGCTGATGGACGGCCGCTCGGTGGGCGCGCTGGACGCGCTGAAGTACCGCTTGGGCGACCTCTTCGTCTACGGCCCGCTGCGCAACACCCTGGGCTTTTCCCGCGTGCGCGTGGCCTACACCGCGGGCGAGGCCATCGGCCCGGACCTGTTCACCTTCTACCGCTCCATCGGCATCAACCTCAAGCAGCTCTACGGCAGCACCGAGACCGCGGTGTTCGTGTGCCTGCAGCCCGACCACTCAGTGCGCGCCGACACCGTGGGCGTGCCCATCGCAGGCGTGGAGATCAAGGTCGCGGCCAACGGCGAGATCATGGTCAGGAGCCCGGGTCTGCTGAAGGCCTACTACAAGAACCCCAAGGCCACCGAGGAGGTGCTCACCCCCGACGGCTGGTACCACACGGGCGACGCCGGCTTCCTGGACGCCACCGGCCACCTGAAGATCATCGACCGTGCCAAGGACGTCGGCCGCCTGATGGGGGGCGCGAATGACGGCGCCATGTTCGCGCCCAAGTACGTCGAGAACAAGCTGAAGTTCTTCCCGTACATCAAGGAAGCGGTGGCTTTCGGTGACCGGCGCGACAAGGTCTGTGTCTTCGTCAACATCGACTTCGAGGCCGTGGGCAACTGGGCCGAACGGCGCAACCTGCCCTACGCCGGCTACACCGATCTCGCCGGCAAGGCGGAAGTGCTCGATCTCGTCAAGGACTGCGTCGAGAAGGTCAACGCCGACCTGGCCGGCGACGCCATGCTGACCGGCAGCCAGGTCAGCCGTTTCCTGGTGCTGCACAAGGAGCTCGACGCCGACGATGGCGAGCTCACGCGCACGCGCAAGGTGCGCCGCGGCACCATCGGCGAGAAGTACCAGGTGCTGGTAGACGCGCTGTACGGCGGCCGCGCCGAGCAGCACATCGAGACGGCCGTCCGGTTCGAGGACGGCCGCACGGGCAGCGTCAGCGCGACGCTGAAGATCGTCGACGCGAAGACCTTCGCGGCCGTGGCCCGGGAGGCGGCGTGATGGGCACCGCAACGGCCGGTCGCAAGATCGGCGACGTCATCCTCGACGTGAAGAACATCAGCCTGCGCTTCGGTGGCGTCAAGGCGCTCACCGACATCAGCTTTGACGTGCGCGAGCACGAGGTGCGGGCCATCATCGGCCCCAACGGCGCCGGCAAGAGCAGCATGCTCAACTGCATCAACGGCGTCTACACGCCGCAGGAGGGCCGGATCAGCTTCCGCGGCCAGACCTTCAGCCACATGAACAGCCGCCAGGTGGCCGAGATGGGCGTGGCGCGCACCTTTCAGAACCTGGCCCTGTTCAAGGGCATGAGCGTGCTGGACAACATCATGAGCGGGCGCAACCTGCGCATGAAGACCAACCTGTTCCAGCAGGCGCTGCGCAACCCCTGGTGGAGCGCCGCCGAAAAGGAAGAGGCCGAGCACCGCGAGGCAGTGGAGAGGATCATCGACTTTCTCGAGATCCAGGCCTGGCGCAAGACGCCCGTGGGGCGGCTGCCCTACGGCCTGCAAAAGCGCGTGGACCTCGGCCGGGCCCTCGCCATGGAACCCACCGTGCTGCTGCTCGACGAGCCGATGGCCGGCATGAACGTCGAGGAAAAGCAGGACATGAGCCGCTTCGTGCTCGATGTCAACGACGAGTTCGGCACCACCATCGTGCTGATCGAGCACGACATGGGCGTCGTGATGGACATCTCCGACCGCGTCGTGGTGCTCGACTACGGCCGCAAGATCGGCGACGGCACACCGCAGGAGGTGCGCGCCAACCCCGACGTCATCAGCGCCTACCTGGGCACGTCGCACTGAGGGCCGGTCACCATGGGATTCTTCATCGAAACCGTGATCGGCGGCCTCATGAGCGGAATGCTGTACTCGCTCATCGCCTTGGGCTTCGTGCTCATCTTCAAGGCCAGCGGCGTGTTCAACTTCGCGCAGGGCGCGATGGTGCTGTTCGCGGCGCTGGCGATGGCCCGCTTCGCCGAGTGGTACCCGGCCTGGCTGGGCTTCGACAACAAGGTGCTGGCCAACGTGCTGGCCTTCGTCACCGCGATGGCGCTGATGGTGGCGGTGGCCTGGCTGATCGAGAAGCTGGTGCTCGGCAAGCTCGTCAACCAGGAGGGCATCACGCTGCTGATGGCCACGCTCGGCATCACCTACTTCCTCGACGGCTTCGGCCAGACGCTGTTCGGCAGCGAGATCTACAAGATCGACATCGGCCTGCCCAAGGACCCGATGTTCCTCTTCGCGGGCACGTTCCCCGGCGGCGTGCTCGTCAGCAAGGAAGACCTCTACGCGGCCGGCATCGCCGCGGCGATGGTGATCGCGCTGACGCTGTTCTTCCAGAAGACGCCCACCGGCCGCGCCTTGCGTGCCGTAGCCGACGACCACCAGGCGGCGCAGAGCATCGGCATCCCGCTGTCGCGCATGTGGGTCATCGTCTGGAGCGTGGCCGGCTTCGTGGCCCTGGTGGCCGGCATGATCTGGGGCAGCAAGCTCGGCGTGCAGTTTTCGCTCAGCCTGGTGGCGCTGAAGGCGCTGCCGGTGGTCATCCTGGGCGGCCTCACGAGCGTACCCGGAGCCATCATCGGCGGGCTGATCATCGGCGTGGGAGAGAAGGTCTCCGAGGTCTACCTCGGCCCGCTGCTGGGCGGCGGCATCGAGATCTGGTTCGGCTACGTGCTCGTGCTCTTCGTGCTGCTGGTGCGGCCGCAGGGCTTGTTCGGCGAGAAGATCATCGATCGCGTATGAGCAACCGCTTTTGGCCAAGTGCCATGCGCGGAACCGGCTCGGCCGGGCCGCTGCATGAGCCCCCTCGGGGGGTGGCGACCAGAGGGAGCCTGGGGGCATGATTTACCGCGAAAACGGTCAGTTCAAGACGTCGTACACGCGCGATTCGCAGGTCTTCCCGATCACTCAGGACCGCGTGGCCATCGGGCTGCTGATCGCGTTCGCTGTGCTGGGCGTGCCGCTGCTGGCCGACGAGTACCTGTTCCGCGCCATCCTGATCCCCTTCCTGATCCTCAGCCTGGCAGCGCTGGGGCTGAACATCCTGGTGGGCTACTGCGGCCAGATCAGCCTGGGCACCGGGGCCTTCATGGCCGTGGGCGCCTATGCGGCCTACAACCTCTTTGTGCGGCTGGACGGCCTGCCGGTGGTGCTGGCCATCCTGGGCGGCGGCTTGTTCGCCACCATCGTGGGCGTGTTGTTCGGCATCCCCAGCCTGCGCATCAAGGGCCTTTACCTCGCGGTGGCCACGCTGGCCGCACAGTTCTTCTGCGACTGGGCCTTCCTGCGCATCAGCTGGTTCTCCAACGACTCGCCCTCGGGCTCGGTGTCGGTGGCCGGGCTCAGCCTGCTGGGCATGAAGCTCGACACGCCGCACGAGAAGTACCTTTTCTGCCTGGCCTTCGTCGTGGTGTTCGGGCTGCTGGCCAAGAACCTGGTGCGCAGCCACGTCGGCCGCGAGTGGATGGCCATCCGCGACATGGACGTGGCCGCCGCGGTCATCGGCATCCGCCCGGTGTACGCCAAGCTCACGGCCTTTGCGGTGAGCTCCTTCATGATCGGCGTGGCCGGCGCGCTGTGGGGCTTCGTGCACCTGGGATCGTGGGAGGCGCAGGCCTTCAACATCGACCGCTCGTTCCAGCTGCTGTTCATGATCATCATCGGCGGCCTGGGCTCGATCATGGGCAGCTTCTTCGGCGCCTTCTTCATCGTCGTGCTGCCGATCTTCCTGAACCAGGCGCTGCCGGCGCTGGGCGCGCTGTTCGGCGTGCAGATCACGACGGCAGCGGTGGCGCACGCCGAGTTCATGATCTTCGGCGCGCTCATCGTGTACTTCCTGATCGTCGAGCCGCACGGCCTGGCGCGCCTGTGGTCGATCGCCAAAGAGAAGCTGCGGCTGTGGCCCTTCCCGCACTGATGCGGCCATCGACCGCGCCGACACCCGCCCGTTCCCGTTCCTTCATCCACCCAAGGAGACCCCGATGAAGCTCAAGACCCTGGCCCTGGCCGCCGCCCTGAGCCTGGCCGGCCTGACCGCCCCGGCCGTCGCGCAGGAGCGCGTGCAGTTCTTCCCCAGCCTGACCGGCCGCACCGGCCCGGTGGCGCCCAACGCGACGCCGTTCGCCAACGGCTATGCCGACTACATGAAGCTCGTCAACCTGCGCGGCGGCATCAACGGCGTGAAGACGCTGGTGGAGGAGTGCGAGACCGCCTACGCCACCGACCGCGGCGTCGAGTGCTATGAGCGGCTCAAGGGCAAGCACGGCGGGGCCACGGTGTTCCAGCCGCTGTCCACCGGCATCACCTTTGCGCTGACCGAGAAGGTGCCGGCCGACAAGATCCCGCTCATCACCTCGGGCTACGGGCGCAGCGACAGCGCCGACGGCGGCGTCTTCAAGTGGAACTTCCCGCTGATCGGCCACTACTGGGTGGCCGGCGACGTGCTGCTGCAGCACATCGCCAAGAAGGAGGGCGGCTGGGACAAGCTGCGCGGCAAGAAGATCGCCGTCGTCTACCACGACAGCCCGTTCGGCAAGGAGCTGCTGCCCATCGTCGAGGAGCGGCGCAAGATGCACGGCTTCGAGGTCCAGCTGCTGCCGGTGCCGGCGCCGGGCGTGGAGCAGAAGGCGATCTGGCTGCAGGTGCGCCAGCAGCGCCCCGACTTCGTGATCATGCAGACCTGGGGCGTGATGACCTCCACGGCCATCAAGGAGGCAGTGGCCACCGGCTACCCGCGCGAGAAGATGTTCGGCACCTGGTGGAGCGGCGCCGAGCCCGACCTGCGCGATGTGGGCGCCGCCGCCAAGGGCTACAGCGCCGTGATGATGCAGCATGGCGCCGAACCGCAGGCTCCCGTGGTGCAGGAGATCCTGACCAAGGTGCACGGCCCCGGCCAGGGCACGGGCCCGCGCGACGAAGTCGGCTCGGTGCTGTACATGCGCGGCGTGGTCGGCGCGATGCTGGCCGTCGAGGGCGTGCGTGCTGCGCAGGAGCGCTTTGGCAAGGGCAAGGTCATGAGCGGCGAGCAGGCGCGGTGGGGCTACGAAAACCTCAACCTCACGCAGGCCAAGCTCGATGCCCAGGGCTTCAAGGGCGTGCTGCGGCCGATCAGCACCAGCTGCTTCGACCACATGGGGTCGTCGTGGGCGCGCGTGCACACCTGGGACGGCGCCAAGTTCACGTGGAGCTCCGACTGGATGCAGGCCGACGATCAGATCATCCGCCCGATGGTCCGCGCTTCGGCCGAGCGCTACGCGGCCGAGAAGAAGCTCACGCGCCGCGCGCCCGCGGATTGCCAGAGCTGACCACAACATGGCGGACCCGAAGCCCACCCAGCTTCCCGCGGCGGAACCGGCTTCGCCGGGCCGCTCGCGGGCGGCCCCCTCGGGGGGTTCCGAGCGCAGCGCGGTTGGGGGCTCCCCGTTCCTCAACGTCAATGGCATCGAGGTCATCTACAACCACGTCATCCTGGTGCTCAAGGGCGTGAGCCTGCAGGTGCCCGAGGGTGGCGTGGTCGCTCTGCTCGGCGGCAACGGTGCGGGCAAGACGACCACGCTGCGCGCGGTGAGCAACCTGCTGGCCGGCGAGCGCGGCGAGGTCACCAAGGGCTCGATCGAGCTGCGAGGCGAACGCATCGAGAAGCTCTCCACCGCCGACATGGTGCAGCGCGGGGTGGTGCAGGTCATGGAGGGCCGGCACTGCTTTGCGCACCTCACGATCGACGACAACCTCATGACCGGCGCCTACACGCGCCGCGACGGCAAGGCCGCCATCGCGGCCACGCTGGAGAAGGTCTACGCCTACTTCCCGCGCCTGAAGACGCGGCGCAACAGTCTGGCTGCCTACACCAGCGGCGGCGAACAGCAGATGTGCGCCATCGGCCGCGCGCTCATGGCCGAGCCGAAGATGGTGCTGCTCGACGAGCCCAGCATGGGACTGGCGCCGCAGATCGTCGAAGAAGTCTTCGAGATCGTGAAGGACCTGAACACCAAGGAGAAGACGACCTTCCTGCTGGCCGAGCAGAACACCCACATGGCGCTGCGCTATGCCGACTACGGCTACATCCTCGAGAACGGCCGCATCGTGATGGACGGCGAGGCCAAGTCGCTGCGCGAGAACGAGGACGTCAAGGAGTTCTACCTCGGCATCGGCGGCGGCAACCGCAAGAGCTTCCGTGACGTGAAGAGCTACAAGCGCCGCAAGCGCTGGCTGTCATGAGCGCCGACGACGACTTCGGCTTCGCGCCGCCACCCTTCAACGCCGAGCACGCGCTGGCGCAGATGAAGCGCGCGCTGCACGACGTGAAGCTGGCCGAACGCGGCCCCGGCTTCGAGCTGCGCGGCAAGCGCGTGGCCGAGCTCGTGGTGAACGGCGGTGCCATCGATGCGCGCCTGGCCCGCCGGCTGGCGATGACGCCCGAATGGGACCGCCGCACGCTGAAGAACGCCGCCGAGCAGCGCCTGTGGCTCGACGAGCTGAAGAAGCGCCTGGCCCGCTGGGAATCCGGCGACGACTGAGCGCTTCAGAGGCCAAGAGACTTTCGTGAACACCGCTCCCTCTGCCATCGACCCCCTGGCCCTGCGAGACCCCGCCGAACGCGAGGCCGCGCTGATGGCCGCCCTGCCGGCGCAGTTGCGCGCCGCTCAGGCCCTGCCGGCGATGGCCGGGTTGCTTGCCGGCGTCGACGGCGCCACCCTCACCAGCCGCGCCGCGCTGGCGCGCATACCGGTCACGCGCAAGCACACGCTGCTCGAGCGCCAGCAGGCGGCGCGCGAAGCCACCCCGGGCCAGGCGCGCGATCCCTTCGGCGGCTTCAGCGCCATCGGTTGGCGCGCCTTCGGCGCCGCGCGCCGCGCGCGGCGCGTGTTCCAGTCGCCGGGACCGATCTACGAACCCGAGGGCGAGGCCAACGACCCTTGGCACAGCGCGCGCGCGATGCAGGCGGCCGGCTTCGTGGCCGGCGACCTCGTGCACAACAGCTTCAGCTACCACCTGACGCCCGGCGCCTGGATCATGGACAGTGGCGCGCTGGCTTTGGGCTGCACCGTGTTCCCCGGTGGCACGGGCCACACCGAGCTGCAGCTGCAGGCCATGCAGCACCTCGAGCCCGACGCCTACGTCGGCACACCCAGTTTCCTGCGCATCCTGCTGGAGAAGGCGGCCGAGTCGGGCGTGGCGCTGCCGCGGCTGAACAAGGCCATGCTCAGCGGCGAGGCCTTCCCGCCCAGCCTGCGCGACTGGCTGGCCGAGCGGGGCGTGGCCGGCTACCAGGCCTACGCCACGGCCGAGTTCGGCGTCATCGCCTACGAGACGGCCGCACGCGAGGGTCTGGTGGTCGACGAGGCCGTCCTGGTGGAGATCGTGCGCCCCGGCACCGACGATCCCGTGTCCGACGGCGAGGTCGGCGAGGTCGTCGTCACCGCGCTCACGGCCGACTACCCGCTGCTGCGCTTCGGCACCGGGGATCTTTCGGCCGTGCTGCCCGGCCGCTGCCCCACCGGCCGCACCAACACCCGCATCAAGGGCTGGCTGGGCCGTGCCGACCAGACCGCCAAGGTGCGCGGGATGTTCGTGCACCCCAGCCAGGTGGCCGAGGTGCTCAAGCGCCACCCCGAACTCGGCCGCGCCCGACTGGTGGTGACCGGCGAGATGGCCGCCGACACGATGACACTGCGCGTGGAGGCGCGCTCGCGCCCCGCCGGTCTGGCCGAGGCCGTGGCCACGAGCGTGCGCGATGTGACCAAGCTGCGCGCCGACATCGAACTGGTGACGCCGGGCAGCCTGCCCAACGACGGCAAGGTCATCGAGGACGCCCGCAGCTATCGTTGAAGGCCGGGGCGTCGTCACCCCTGCGCCGCGACCGGCCACCCAGCGCTGCTTCACCCCGAGCCCATACGGGAGATAGGTAGTTGCCACGCGGCGCCGGTGGGCGGCTTGCCTACCATCGGCGCTACAGCATTCCGTCATCTGTGGAGTCAAACGCATGAAGAAGACCCTCGTTGCCCTGGCCACCGTCGTCATCAGCGGTGCCGCCTTGGCCTGGCCCGAAAAGCCCATCACCATCGTCGTGCCGTTCGCCGCCGGCGGCCCCACCGACAAGGTGGCGCGCGACTTCGGCGTGGCAGTGCAGAAGCAGATTCCGAACTCGACCGTCGTCATCGAGAACGTCGGCGGTGCCGGCGGCACGCTGGGTGCGGCGCGCGTGGCCAAGGCCGCGCCGGACGGCCACACCTTCTTGTTGCACCACATCGGCATGGCCACCAGCCCGGCTCTGTACCGCAACCTGCCCTACAAGACGCTCGATGACTTCGAGTACGTCGGCATGATCAACGACGTGCCGATGACGGTGGTGGGCCGCAGCACGCTGCCGGCCAACAACTACGCCGAGCTGGTGAAATGGCTCGAGGCCAACAAGGGCAAGATCAACCTGGCCAACGCCGGCCTGGGCGCCGCCTCGCACCTGTGCGGGCTGCTGTTCCAGCAGGCCATCAAGATCGACATGACGACGATCCCTTACAAGGGCACGGGCCCGGCCATGACCGACCTGCTCGGCGGCCAGGTCGACCTGATGTGCGACCAGACCACCAACACCACGGCGCAGATCGCCGGCGGCAAGATCAAGGCCTTCGCGGTGACGAGCAGCCGCCGCCTGACGACGCCCGGCCTGAACAACCTGCCCACGCTCGACGAGTCGGGCCTGAAGGGCTTCAACGTCGGCGTCTGGCACGGCCTGTACGCGCCCAAGGGCACGCCCGCGGCGGTGCTGACGCGCATGAACGCCGCGCTGAAGGCCGCGATCAAGGACACCGCCTTCGTGACGAGCATGGAGTCGCTGGGTGCGGTGATGATCAACGACGCGCGCAACAACCCGGCCGAGCACAAGAAGTTCGTCGAGGCCGAGATCGCCAAGTGGGGCCCGGTCATCCGCGCCGCCGGCCAGTACGCGGACTGAGCCCGGACGTGAGGATCCGGAAGGATCCGAACGCCGGGCGAAGGACCGCCGGCGGCAATTGCGCGCCGGCGGGCATGAACGCCGCGCCCTTGTCGCTCGACGAAGCCGCCCGCCCGGGCGGCTTTTTCCTGGGCACCGCGGCCGTGCGCGTGCTCGACAGCATCACCGAGGCCGTGGACGGCCCGCCCGGCCAGGTGGTGGTCAGCGGCTCGCACGGCGGCGTCAGCGCCGGCCGCTTCGCGGTCGAGGCCGGCGTGCGGCTGGCGGTGTTCAACGACGCCGGCGTGGGCCTCGACGGCGCCGGCATTGCGGCCTTGCCGCTGCTGCAGGCGCACGGCATCGCGGCCTGCACAGTGGCGCACGTCACGGCGCGCATCGGCGAGGCCGCGTCGACGCTGGCCACGGGCGTGATCTCACACGCCAACGCCGCGGCCGCGGCGCTTGGCGCGCGGCCGGGCCTGGCGCTCAGCCAGTGGCTGCTGCCTGCGCTGCGCGACGGCGCCTGAGCCAGGCCCCCGGGTCCGGGCGGCCGCCTCGATCGGGTGCGTCCGACTGCCTGATCTCGGTTCAGCGCAGCGTGATCGGGATCGTCACCGGCCCGTCGTTGACCAGGTGCACCTGCATCTCGGCGCCGAACTCGCCGGCCTGCACGTCGCCCAGCCGCTGGCGCGCCTGCTCCAGCACGGCCTCGTACAGCGCGCGGCCCTGCGCCGGCGGCGCGGCGCCGGTGAAGCTGGGGCGGTTGCCTCCACTGACGTCAGCGGCCAGCGTGAACTGGCTCACCACGAGCAGCGCGCCGCCGACGTCCTGCACGTTGCGGTTCATCTTGCCGGCCTCGTCGGCAAAGATGCGCAGCTTGACGAGCTTGTCCACCAGCCTCGCGGCCGTGGCCCCGGTGTCGGCCGGCTCGGCGCAAACCAAGACCAACAAGCCCGGGCCGATGGCGCCGGTGACGCGGCCGGCCACCTCCACGCGCGCCTGGCGCACGCGCTGCGCGAGGGCGATCACGCGGCCTGCCTCGGATCGGCTGACGCGGCCCGCCCCTCAGGCCGTGAGCGTGACGCGCGCGAACTTGCGCTTGCCCACCTGCACCACCACCGTGCCGGCGCCGACCTTCAGGCCCTTGTCGGAGACCGCGCCGCCGTCGATGCGCACGCCGCCCTGCTCGACCATGCGCAGGCCCTCGCTGGTGCTGGGCACCAGTCCCGCAGCCTTGAGCAGCGTGCCGATGGGCATGGGCGCGCCCGACAGCGCCACCTCGGGCACCGCGTCGGGAATGCCGCCCGCGGCGCGACGCTGGAAGTCGGCCTCGGCCTCGTCGGCCGCCTTCGCCGAGTGGAAGCGTGCGGTGATCTCTTTGGCGAGCATCACTTTGGCGTCCTTCGGGTTGCGGCCGGCCTCGACCTGGCGCCGCAGCGCCGCGATCTCGGCCTCGGGGCGGAAGCTCAGCAGCGTGTACCAGCGCCACATCTGCGCGTCAGCGATGCTCAGCACCTTGGCGAACATGGTGTTGGCGTCCTCGGTGATGCCGATGTAGTTGTTCTTGCTCTTGGACATCTTCTCGACGCCGTCCAGGCCCTCGAGCAGCGGCATCGTCAGGATGCACTGCGGCTCCTGGCCGTACTCCTGCTGCAGCGCGCGGCCCACCAGCAGGTTGAACTTCTGGTCGGTGCCGCCAAGCTCGAGATCGCTCTTCAAGGCCACCGAGTCGTAGCCCTGCATCAGCGGGTACAGCAACTCGTGGATGCTGATCGGCGTGCCGGCCCTGTGGCGCCTGGTGAAGTCGTCGCGCTCCAGGAGCCGAGCCAGGGTGTACTTGGCCGAGAGCTGGATGAGCCCGCGCGTGCCGAGCGCGTCGGACCACTCGCTGTTGTAGCGGATCTCGGTCTTGGTGGGGTCGAGCACCAGGCTCGCCTGCTGGTAGTAGGTTCGGGCGTTGGCCTCGATCTGCTCCCGTGTCAGCGGCGGGCGCGTGGTGTTGCGGCCCGAAGGGTCGCCGATCATCGACGTGAAGTCACCGATCAGAAAGATCACCGTGTGCCCCAGGTTCTGGAGCTGGCGCATCTTGTTCAGCACCACCGTGTGGCCGATATGGATGTCGGGTGCGGTCGGATCCAGGCCGAGCTTGATGCGCAGCGGCCGACCGGTGGCCTCGCTGCGCGCCAGCTTCTTGAGCCAGTCGGCCTCGGGGAGCAGTTCCTCGCAGCCGCGACGCGACACGGCCAGGGCTTCGCGCGTGCGGTCGGTGACCGGGAAGTCCGGGGCGCTGGCCGGCACACGCGCGGTGGCCTGGGGCTGTGACATGGGGTTTCGAAGGGGGATTTCGTGAACGAAAGCGAGGGTGTCCGCCGCTATACTAAACGACCCGGATCGCATGAAGGGTGCAGGCAGCGCAGCGCGCAGGCCGGCGCACCCGCAAATTCTAGTGGACGGGCCCTGCCGGCTCTGCCCCCGTGGCCGTGGGCGGCGCTCTCGAATCCGCCCCTGGCCCGCTCGCGGGCGACCGTGCCCGACAACGCCCGCCACACGCTGCCGAAGCCGCCCGCGATGCCGCCCCGCACCGTTCGCGTCCACCTCGAGTCCCTGGCGCGCCGCCACCGCGGCAAGCTGGTCGCGGCCGGCGTGGCGATGCTGGCCGGTTTTGGCATCACGGCCATCGCCGTGGCCCCGCTGGCGCCGGATGCGGCCGATCTGCCGCGCCGAAGCATCACCGAAACCGTGACGCCACCGGACTTGTCGGCCCAGCTCGAGGCCCTGGCGGCACACACCCTCACGCTGACTCGCAGCGACGTCACCCGAAGCACCGACACTGCCGAGTCGTTGCTCTCGCGGCTCGGCGTGCGCGATGGCCAGGCGGCCGCCTTCCTGCGCAGCGACGCCACGGCGCGGCAGTTGCTCAGCGGCCGCGGCGGCCGGCTGGTGCAGGTGCAGACCACGGCCGAAGGCTTCCTCGAAGAACTCGTCGCGCGCTGGCCGAGCGCCGCCGCAGACGCCAGCCGGACGCACTTCACGCGGTTGACCGTGCGTCGCGGCCCGGACGGCCGCTGGAGCGCCGGGACCGCCAGCGCCGCTTATGGCACCGAGCAGCGCCTGGCCAGCGGCACCATCGCCTCCACCCTGTTCGCGGCCACCGACGACGCCGGGCTCCCAGACGCCGTGGCGACACAGATCGCCGACATCTTCTCCAACCAGATCGACTTCCACCGCGAGCTGCGCCGCGGCGACAGCTTCAGTGTCGTCTACGAGGCCCTGACCGCCGACGGCCAGCCCGTGCCGTGGAACGAGGGAGCCGGCCGCGTGCTGGCGGCGGAGTTCGTCAACGGCGGGCGCACCCACCATGCCGTGTGGTTCACACGCGACGACGGCCGCGGCGGCTACTACGGCGCCGACGGCCGCAGCCTGCGCCGCAGCTTCCTGGCCAGCCCGATGGAGTTTTCGCGCGTCACCTCGGGCTTCGCGATGCGCTTCCATCCGCTGCTGCAGCGCTGGCGCCAACACCTCGGCGTGGACTACGCCGCGCCGGTGGGCACGCCGGTGCGGACGGTGGCCGACGGCGTCGTGCGCTTCTCGGGCTGGCAGAACGGCTATGGCAGGACCATCGAGATCGACCACGGCAACGGCAGGACGACGCTCTACGCCCACCTCAGCCGCCATGACGTCAAGCGCGGCCAGCGCGTGCAGCAGGGGCAGCGCATCGGGGCCGTGGGCATGACCGGCTGGACCACCGGGCCGCACCTGCACTTCGAGTTCCGCGTCAACGGCACGCACCAGGATCCGCTGCGCATCGCCAAGGCCTCCGAGGCCGTGGTGCTGGACGGCGCCTCGCGCCCGCGCTTCGACGAGGTGGTGCTGCGCGTGCGCAACAAGCTGGCGCTGGCCGAGTCGCTGACCGCCCCGGTCGTCGCCTCGCGCTGACGGTGGGCCGCGAGCGCGGCGATGTCGCGACGATGACCGCCTGGATCGGCCTGATGTCGGGCACTTCGCTCGACGGCGTCGACGGCGTGCTGGCGCTCGAAGAGGCCCACGGCCCGCTGCGCTGCGGCGCCCACGTCCACCTGGACTTTGCGCCCGCACTGCGCGCCGAGCTGCTGGCCCTGAACACCGCCGGCAACGACGAGCTGCACCGCGCCGCTCTCGCCACGAACGCGCTGATGCAGGTCTACGCCGATGTGGTGGCGGCGCTGTTGAGTCGCACCCGCCAAACGCGGGCGTCCGTGCGGGCCATCGGCGCCCATGGCCAGACCGTGCGCCACCGGCCGGGCGAGTTCGACGGCTGCGGCTACACGCTGCAGCTCATCAACGGCGCACTGCTGTCCGAGCGTGCCGGCATCGACGTCGTCTGCGACTTCCGCAGCCGCGATGTTGCCGCCGGCGGCCAGGGCGCACCGCTGGTGCCGGCCTTCCACGCCGCGCGCTTCGGCCGCGCGGGCGAGTCGCTCGCTGTGCTCAACATCGGTGGCATCGCCAACCTCAGCCTGCTCGATGCCGATGGCGGCGTGCGCGGCTTCGATTGCGGGCCAGGCAATGTGCTGATGGATGCGTGGATCCAGCGCCACCGCGGCGAGGCTTTCGATCACGACGGCGCCTGGGCCGCCCGCGGCCGCCTGCTGCCGGCGCTGCTGGCGTGCTGCCTGGACGAGCCTTACCTGGCGACGGTGCCGCCCAAGAGCACGGGGCGCGATCTGTTCACGCCCGACTGGCTGACCCCGCGGCTCGACGCCGCCGGGGTCACCGCGGCCGATCCCGCCGACGTGATGGCCACGCTGGCGGAGTTCACGGCCACCGCCGCCGTGCAGGCCCTGCGGACGCAGCAGCGCGGCACGGCGAGGCTGGTGGTTTGCGGGGGCGGTGCCTTGAACGCCCACCTCATGCGCCGCCTGACGGCACTGTCGGGCCTGCCCGTGGTGTCGAGCGCCGCCGAGGGCGTGCCGCCCGAACAGGTGGAGGCCATGGCCTTCGCCTGGCTGGCCCGCGCCTGCGTGCGGCGCGAGGCGGGCAATGTGCCGGCCGTCACAGGCGCCGCAGGGCCCCGGGTGCTGGGAGCCCTCTACCCTGCTGACTAGACCGAGAACGACGAGCCACAGCCGCAGGTCGTCGTGGCGTTCGGGTTCTTGATCACGAACTGCGCGCCCTGGAGATCTTCCTTGTAGTCGATCTCGGCGCCCATCAGGTACTGCAGGCTCATGGCGTCGATCAGCAGCGTCACGCCGTTCTTCGTCATCGGGGTGTCGTCTTCGTTGACGACCTCGTCGAAGGTGAAGCCGTACTGGAAGCCCGAGCAGCCGCCGCCCTGCACGAACACGCGCAGCTTGAGCTCGGGGTTGCCCTCCTCGGCCACCAGATCGGCCACCTTGGCCGCGGCGCTGTCGGTGAAGATCAGCGGCACCGGCATCTCGTCGGCGGCGCTGGGCAGGGCTTCGGCGATGGCGTTCATCAACTTCTCCTTCAGGCGTCGTTGGACGCAGCAAGCTTGAGTGCGGGCTTCTCGGCGCTCTTCAGCGGCTTGAGCTCGCCGTCGACCAGTGCCCCGGGATGCAGCTCCAGCAACTCGTAGCGCACGTCGCCGGTGACGCGGGCCTTGGGTTGCAGCTCGAGCAGCTCCGTGCAGTGCACGGGCCCGCACACCTCGCCGCCGATGATCACATGGCTGGCCGCCACCCTCCCATACACCCGGGCATTGTCGCCGATCACCAGGATGCTGCGGCCATCGCCGTCGGCGATCACGTCGCCGTTGACCTGGCCGTCGATGCGCAGCCCCTCGCGGAAGCGGACCGAGCCCTGGAGCACCGTACCTTCACCGATGAGGCTGCGGATGGGGGGTGGGCGCTTCTTGCCGAGCCAGCTCATGAAAGGTACTCCTGTAATCGTGGCAGCGGCTACAGCCGCACCGTCTGGGTGGCGCGGGTCGCGCCTTGATCGTCCAAGACCCGCAACTCCAGGCTTTTTATCACGGCACCGGGCGGGTGGTCGACAAGGCCGGTGACGCGCGTGACACGGCGCAGCTTCAGCGGCCTGGGGCCGCCTGCCAGACGCTGCTGCCAGGCCTTGCCCTCGAGCTGACCGGTGAGCAGCACCTCGTAACGACCGCGGAACTCCGCCTCGCCCTTGGCCTGGTGCACCAGCAACATCTGGTAGCGAAGCTGCCCCGACGCCTGCGGCTCAGCCGACAGCCCACGCACCTGCAATCCCTCGCCAGTGGCCGGGATCAGTCGCTGGAAGAAGCCGAGTTCGTCCTGCAGGGCCTGTTTGTCCAGCTCGAGCTGGCGAACCTGCTGCACCAGTCGCTCCTGGGCCACGCGCTCGGCCTTGAGCAGGCTGTCCGCCGCGTTGGCGACCTGCTGCGCCGCGCCGTGGCGCTCCTTCAGCGACGCCAGCTCGGCGCGCAACTCGGCGATCTCTTCCTTGGCGCCACGGTCCAGGCCGGCGATCTCCTTGCCGAACTCGAAGGCCCAAAGGGCGATGGCCGCCGAGAAACCCAGCACCACGGCCAACGCCGCCCAGCGCAGCGGCCACGGCAGGTGGCTGCGCACGATCATGCGCGGCGCACTCACCGACAGCCGGCGACGCAGCAGTTTCCAGCGCATCGCCCGTCAGAGCCTCGGTCTGGCCAAGCAACCGCCGCGGATCCGGCTCAGCCGGTCCGCCGGCGGTGCCCCCTCGAGGGGGCGCGCGAAGCGCGTAGGGGGGGAACCAATTACCGCTTGCTGAACTGCTTGCGGCGCCGCGCGCCGTGCAGGCCGACCTTCTTGCGCTCCACCTCGCGCGCATCGCGCGTGACGAAGCCGGCGCGGCTGAGCTCGCTCTTGAGCGCCGCGTCGTAGTCGATCAGCGCACGGGTGATGCCGTGGCGCACCGCGCCAGCCTGGCCGGACTCACCGCCGCCGTGCACGTTGATCTTGATGTCGAAGCCCTCGTTGTTGCCCGTCAGCAGCAGCGGCTGGCGGACGATCATGATCGAGGTCTGACGGCCGAAATAGGCGTCGATGGGCTTGCCGTTGATGACGATCTGGCCCGTGCCCTTCTTGATGAAGACGCGCGCCACGCTCGACTTGCGACGGCCAGTGCCGTAGTTCCAGGTTCCGATCATCGCGTCAGATCTCCAGCGCCTTGGGTTGCTGAGCGGTGTGCGGGTGCTCGGCACCGGCATACACCTTCAGCTTCTTGACCATCGCATAGCCCAGCGGGCCTTTGGGCAACATGCCCTTCACGGCCTTCTCGAGGGCGCGGCCGGGGTGCTTGGCCTGCATGTCCTTGAACGGCGTGGCGTAGATGCCGCCCGGGTAGCCCGAGTGGCGATAGTAGATCTTGTCGGTGGCCTTGGCCCCGGTGACGCGGATCTTGTCGGCGTTGACGACGATGATGAAATCACCGGTGTCGACGTGAGGCGTGTAGATGGCCTTGTGCTTGCCGCGCAAACGGCGTGCTGCTTCGCTGGCAACACGACCGAGCACCTTGTCGGTGGCGTCAATCACAAACCACTCGTGCTTCACCTCGGCCGGCTTGGCGCTGAAGGTCTTCATGAGGGTCTTTCGATGGCTTCGGTAACAGGGCCGCCGCCAGGGCCTCCGGTGCCGCCTCGTGTCACTTGCGTGTGGACGGCCTCTCGGGATGACGGACGGTTCTTGCCCGGCCGAATCCGGGTAAGCCCGCCAGTATAGCCGCGCTCCGGGCTGGCAGGAAGCCGCCCGCGAACGGCCGCTACACGGCCGCGGCTACAACTGAGGGTTGCCACCCACTCGTTGGGCAACGGCGCTCTGGTGGACCCCGTCGTCGACCTGCTGCGGACCACGCGGCCCGACGCTCCGGCCCCGCGCTGCTTGCTGCCTGGCGGGCTGCCGGCTCGCGTTTTGCAGAGCCTAAACCGCGAGCGTGTGCTCACTCACTTGTTGGCGCTGACCGCGCTGGACCGCCACCGCCGCTCGGGCCAGGCGGCCACCGACGAGCAGATCCGCGGCCGTGTCGACCGCAGCGCTGAGCACCCGCAGAAGGTTGAGAGCCTGTGCAGACATGAATCGCGCCCGCTCAGGGATGGCCGAGGGCCCTGGCGGGCACTTCGGCCGGCTCGGTGCGAACCGACTCTTGGCGACGGCAACGTATTTCTCAAGACGCCGTGCGGGCAGCGCCGCAGCGCGTGGCACCATCCGCGCATGAGCCTGCTCGGCCGCCCGAAGGGCGAATGCCGCAGTGCGAAGCATGAAGGATACCCAGTGAGCCCGCCCGGGGACACGCGCCTGGTCTACTCCACCGACGGCGGTCGAGCCTGCCCGCAGTGCCGCCAGCCGCTGGCGGCATGCCGCTGCGCGGCCGATGCGGCGCAGCAGCTGCGCGGCGACGGCCGCGTGCGCGTGGGCCGCGAGAGCGCCGGCCGCGGCGGCAAGACGGTGACGGTGGTGCGCGGCCTGGCGCTCACCGACGCGCAGCTCGGCGAGCTCGGCAAGCGGCTGCGCAGCGCCTGCGGCACCGGCGGCACGGCCAAGGATGGCGTGATCGAGATCCAGGGCGATCACGTCGAGCGGGTGCTCGCCTTGCTGCTGAAGGAAGGCCACGCGGCAAAGCCTGGGCGCAAAGCGCAGCCGTAGCGCGGGCTACGGCGAGCATTTGCAACGACGAGCGGGCGCCTTTGGGCGTGGCGAGAGGGCATGGGCGAAAGACTCTCGCGTTCTCAGCCCGAACGGTGCAGCTCCGCCCTGGCGGAGCCAGCGGCCCAGACCCGGCAGTTGACCGCTCTTTCTGCGCGGGCAACGGATTTGGAATCCAGCACTTGTGGCCAAGACCGACTGCCGGTTCTGGGCTCAATGGAAAGAAGTCTGTTCCAACGGAGGAACGCGGCCCGTCCGGAAGGGCCACCGGCGGCGCTGAGCCCGCCGAAGCGCCCGCAGCCTCTCAGCGCCGCCCGCGCATCGGCCGCATCGCCAAGGGTCGCTTGCTCTTGAGCTGTCGCTCGATGCCGTCGTTGAGTGCGCCGCGCAGGTGCAACACTTCTTCCAGCAGGCCATACACCCCCGGGAAGCGCAGGTCCAGCCACAGCCAGAGCGTGCACGCGCGCAGGCCCTGCTCCATGCGGTCGAGCCGGCTCGCGCCGTCGACCTCGTCCAGGAAGGCCGGCCGGCCGACTTGGCCGTGGCGCGCATGCTGGTGCGCCCAGTCCAGGAAAGCCTGCACCAGCTGCTCGGTGCGCAAATCCACCGGCGCCTGGGCGTAGACGAAGCGCTGCATCAGCGTCAGCGAGCCGGCCGCGCGATCCAGCTCGTCGGCCAACTGCATCATGCCCTCAAGCTCGGCCACCGCGAAGTGCGCGTCGTCCAGCCGCAGCTGCTGCATGAACACCTGCAGCACGGCGTGCAACCGGCGCTGGCCCAGCCGGGCGGCGATGGTCTCCACGTGCCGTGCGTTCGGCGCCACGGGGGCCTTGAAGTCGCGCGGCGCGCGCGGCTCGGCGGCCAGGCGTTCCTTCAGCAGCGCAGCGGCGCCGGGCTCGGCGTCCTTCAGCACGCCGACAAAGCCCTCTTCGTGCATCCCGAAGCGTCCGGCACGGCCGGCGATCTGGTGCACCTCGGACACGTCCAGCGGCCGGTCGCCGACACCGTCGAACTTCTCCAGGGTGCTGAAGAGCACGCGGCGGATCGGCAGGTTCAGGCCCATGCCGATGGCGTCGGTGGCCACCAGCACGTCGGCCGCGCCGCCCGAGAAGCGCTCGGCCTCGCGGCGCCGCACCTCGGGCGGCAGCGCACCGTAGATCACGCTGACCACGTGCTGCTGCTCGGCGATGGCGTCGCGCAGGCGCAGCACCTCGCGGCGGCTGAAGGCCACGACCGCGTCTCCGCGCTCCAGGCTCCACAGCGGCACCGGCCGCGCCAGAACCTGCACGTGCTGCTTGCGCTCGAAGCGGCGGATCTCGGCCGTCTCGCCGCACAACGCGATCAGCTGCTGGATGGCCGGCACCGCAAAGGCGCTGCAGATGATGATCAGCTCGCGCGCGGCCACGCCGACGATCGCCTGCGTCCAGGCCCAGCCGCGGCTGGCGTCGAACAGCATCTGCGCCTCGTCGACCACGGCCACGTCGATCTCGCCCCGCGTGTCCACCATCTCGATGGTGCTGCTGACGACGCGCGCGCCCTCGGCCGGTACGTTCTCCTCGCCCGTCAGCAGCGAGCAGGGCACGCCACGGGCCACGAGCCGGTCGCGCCCCTCCAGCGCCAGCAGACGCAGCGGTGCGAGGTAGGCGCCGTCCAGCGCCTGCGCCAGACGCTCGAACGCGGCGTGGGTCTTGCCGCTGTTGGGCGGGCCCACGTACAGGAAGACGCGGCGGCTCACCCGGCGCGCGGCGGCGAAGCTGTCGGGGTAGCCCTGGAAGGCGAGGTCGCGGTGCAGGCCATCCATGGTCTGCTGCTCGGCGACGGCGTGCTCCCAACGGTCCTGGGCGCGGCTGCAGGCGGCCAGCAGATCGGGCAGCGGCAGCGGCGTCGCGCAGGCCGCCACCAGGCGCGGCCACAGCGAGCCCAGCTGCGCCGCCGACAGCGACTCGCTGCGCTCGGCCAGGCGCAGCAGGTGGGCGCGCAACTCCTCGCGTTGCGGGTGCGGGGGCACGGGCCCGAGAGCGGCCTGCAAGGCAGGCACGTCGCCGTCGCGAAAGAAACGCCAGACGGCGGCTTCGTCGACGGCGTGGCGAAACGCCACCGGCACGCGCGCCCCCGGCCCCAGAACGAGGGTGTCCAGCCCTTGGCGCTGCCAAAGGCCATGGCGGCGCCCGAGGCCCAGGCCCTCCAGCAGCTGGCGGCGCTGCAGCATGAGCGTGCGCGCCGCCGGGCCGGCGCCCAGCGCGTCCAGGTGGAGCAGCGCCTCGGCCATGAGCGCCGGCAGGAGCCAGCGGCTGGGGCGCGAGCCCTGGGCCTTCTGCAGCAGCACGAAGCCCGCCTCGTCGAGCGCGCGCTCGGCCTCGGCGGTGCTGGCGTCGCTCCAGTCCGCCGGGGCCAGCACCTGGGGCAGCGCCCAGGCGTTGTCGCGCAGGCGCTGCAGCTGCGTGAGATCGATCTCGGCGGGCCGGCGCGCGGCGTGTGCGGCCACGGGCAGGCGGGGGGTGGGGGTCATGCGGTCTCCGCGCCGGCCAGCAGCGCCCGTTCGATGCGGCGGCGGGCCACGCGCGCCTTGGGCACGGGGAAGTCCCACCACAGGCGCACGTCCTCTTCGAGGCCGAGGCCGTGCATGTAGTTGTACAGCGCCTTCTTGAGGCCGGCGCCCAGGGCATCGTGGTCGGTGCCCGTGGGATCGGTGAAGCCGACGTCGTTCTTCGCGAAGCTAGGGCCCTGGCCCGACGGCAAGGGGTGCAAGGTGATGCCGTAGTGCTGCGGGTTCTTGCCCACCGGCGAGTGCACGGTGCACACGAAGCGGTGCCAGAAGCCGCTGTGGATGCAGCCGTGGGCAAACAGCTGGCGCACCAGCTCGAGCGCGTCGACCGTGTCCTGCACCGTCTGCGTCGGAAAGCCGTGCATCAGGTAGGCGTGCACCAGCACGCCCTGGTCGGCGAAGGCCTTGGTCACGCGCGCCACCTGGTCGACCGTCACGCCCTTGTGCATGAGCGCCAGCAGCCGGTCGGACGCCACCTCCAGCCCGCCGGTGATGGCGATGCAGCCGCTGGCGGCCAGCCGCTCGGCCAGCGCCGGGGTGAAGGTCTTCTCGAAGCGCACGTTGCCCCACCAGCTGATGCGGGTGCCGCGCCGCAGCAGCTCGTCGGCCAGGGCCTTGAGCGCCTTGGGCGGCGCGGCCTCGTCGACGAAGTGAAAGCCGGTCTGGCCGGTCTCGGCCACGATGGCTTCGATGCGGTCGGCCAGCACCTCGGCGCTGGCCGTCTCGTAGCGGCCGATGTAGTCGAGCCCCACGTCGCAGAAGCTGCACTTCTTCCAGTAGCAGCCGTGGGCCACGGTGAGCTTGTTCCAGCGGCCGTCGCTCCACAGCCGGTGCATGGGATTGAGCAGGTCCAGCAGCGACAGGTAGCGGTCCAGCGGCAGGCCGTCCCAGGTGGGCGTGCCGACGTCCTCGAAAGGCACGTCGGGCTCGAAGCCGGCCACGTAGCGCACGGCGCCGTCCATGCACGTGAAGGTGCGCACCAGCCGCGCCGCGCTGCGGCGGCCGGCCCAGTGCTCCAGCAACGCCAGCAGCGGCCGCTCGCCGGCATCGAGCGTGACGGCGTCGACGAAGTCGAACAGGCGCGGCTCGGCCAGCTCGCGCAGCTCGGTGTTGACATAGCCGCCGCCCAGCGCGATGCGCAGGCCGGGCTGGGCCAGCCGCGCCGCCTGCGCGATGCGCAGCGCGCCGTACACCGCGCCCGGGAAGGGCACGCTCAGCAGCAGCACGTCGGGCGCGTGCGCGGCCAGCGCCTCATGCGTGAGCTGCGCCAGCCACGCATCCAGCAAGGTGGGCGGCGCGGCCAGGGCCTGGGCCAGCGGCTCGAAACTGGCCTGGCTGGCGGCCAGCTTCTCGCCGTAGCGCACGAACTCGAAGCGCGGGTCGACGCCGTCCTTCACCACATCGGCGAGGTCGTTGAGGTACAGCGTCGCAAGGTGGCGCGCGCGGTCGGTGGTCCCCAGGCTGCCGAAGGCCCAGGCCAGCGGGTCGGCGTCACCCGCGCCCACGCCGGCGGCGTAGGCGTCGAGCGCGCGGAAGCGCTCGCCCTCGGGCAGGAAGCCGCCAGAACCGGCCGACATGGCGATGCGGTGGGCGAGCGTCGGATCACGCCCCTGCAGGAAGGCCACGACGCGCTCGATGCTGCCGGCATAGGCCTCGAAGCGCGTCAGGAAGGCCGCCACGCGCGGCAGGCGCGCCGCCGGGGTGCCCGCCACTGCGGCGCGCAGCGCCACCAGACCGTCGCGGGACAGCAGCTTGAGCACCAGGCCCAGCGCCAGATCGCACTGCCGCGCGTCCACCCCCCGCCCACGCAGGAAGCCGGTGAGGTAGGCGGTGGACGGGTAGGGCGTGTTCAGCTGCGTCATCGGCGGGATGACGGCCAGCACGCGCAGTCCGGGGGCGGCGTCGGGCATGCGCCATTGTCAGTGCCACGGCGGTGCGACACTGCACGACGATGGCTTGCCTGTCCCTGCCCTCGCAGCAGCGCGTGGTGCCGGCGCTGGCGCAGGGTTTGGCCAGCCTGGTGCTGGCCTGGGCGTTGCCGGGCGTGGCGATCGGCCGCGGCCTGCACGACGCGGCTGTCGCGACGCTGATGCGGCTGCGCGGACGCGGCGCCTGCGCAGGCTGGAGCGCCCTGCCCGGCCGGCTGGTCGGCGCGGCCGGCCCGCTCGCGCGGGGCTGGCTGCCCGAGCACCACGGCCGCGCGGTGCTGCCCCGGGCCGCCGCGCTCGGATGGCCGGCGCTGTTGATCCTGTTGTTGCTGCGCGTCGACAATCCAGGTCGATCATGAGCGACCTTGCCTTTGCCGACATCGCCGCCCGCGTGGTGGCCTGGCACAACCGCCACCCGCTCGCGCGGCGCCTGCGGGTGACCGACGTGCACTCGGTGGGTCACGTGGCGCTGCCTTTCCACGATCCCGCCAAGGCATCGGCGGAGCTGCCGCCCGAGGCGGCGTCGGGCGCCACGCCCGCGCGGGGCGCCGGCGGGCCGCTGCGGAGCGCCTTTCGCGAGGACTTCATTCCGCCCTGGACCCCCGACGAGGTGGCCACCTTCGCCGCGCGCCATGGCGTCGAGCGCGACACCGAGCCCCGCGACGCGCCGGTACGCCGCGTGATGCCGCTCCCGGACAGCCGGGACCTGGTCTTGCGCTGGCTGTGGACGGCCGAGCTGCGCAGCGCCACCGCCCGCACCCGTGTGCTGCTGGGCCCGGTCCCCGGGGCACCGGTGCTGGGGCGGCGGCTGTGGAGCCTGCCGCGCCTGGGGGCCCTGGCGGCGCTGGGTGGAGCGGTGCTGGCAGGGGCGCTGGCCGCAGGCGTGTTCGACGGCGGCCGGCCCGCCGCGGGAGCGGCGCAGCCTGCGCAGGGCGCTGGCAGCTCTGCTGCAGGCACGGCCATGGCCGTGCCGCCGCCGGCCTCGGCCGACGCCGGGTCTGGTGCAGCGACGGCCGCCCCAGAGGCCGACCCGGCTGCCAGCGCAGCCGCTCGCCCGCCCGATGTCGAACCACGCCTCGGCCGCATCGAGCTGCCGCCCATCGGCAGCATCGCCGATGCCCGCCGCCGGCCGCCGGCCGCGCAGGCCGCCTCGGCGGCGGCGCCAACCCCAGACGCGTCGGCGGGCACCCCGGTGGCCGCTGTGGCCGCTGTGGCCGCTGTGGCCCCTGCCGCCCCTGCCGCAAGCGCCCCGGCCTACGCCTTGGCCACGCGACGGCTGCGCACGCGCACCGAGAGCGAGCAGATCGCGCGGGCGCTGGGCGCCGTGCTGGTGGTGCCCGGAAGCCCGGTGCAGAAAATCGAGGTGCTGCGCGTCGGGGACGACTTTCGCGTCGTCGCCTGGCCCTATCCGACGCGCGCCGACGCCGAACGCGCCCAGGCCTCGCTGCGGGCCCGCGGGCATGCCTTGCAGCTGATCGAATTCTGACCCCCACCCCCCGAAAGTCCGCCATGCAGTCCGGCAAGATCCTCGTCGCCCAGGGCGGCGGCCCCACCGCCGTCATCAACCAGAGCCTCGTCGGCGTGGTGCTGGAAGCGCGGCGCCACGGCGCCATCACGCGCGTGTACGGCGCCCGCCACGGCGTGCGCGGCATCGTCGACGAGGATTTCGTCGACCTCACGCAGGAGACCAGCCACAACCTCGAGCTCGTGGCCGCCACGCCCGCCGCAGCCCTGGGCAGCACGCGCGACAAGCCTGATCTGGCCTACTGCCGCGAGATGTTCAAGGTGCTGCAGGCGCACCGCATCGAGCATTTCTTCAACATCGGCGGCAACGACAGCTCGGACACCGTGCGCATCGTCGCGGAAGAAGCGCGCGCCGCCGGCTACCCGTTGCGCTGCATCCACATCCCCAAGACCATCGACAACGACCTCGTGCTCAACGACCACACGCCGGGATTCCCCAGCGCGGCGCGCTTCGTGGCCCAGGCCTTTGCCGGCGCCAACCTCGACAACGCCGCGCTGCCGGGCGTGTACATCGGCGTCGTGATGGGCCGGCACGCCGGCTTCCTGACGGCGGCCAGCGCCCTGGGCAAGAAGTTCGCCGACGACGGCCCGCACCTGATCTACCTGCCCGAGCGCGTGTTCGAGATCGAGCGTTTCCTGGCCGACGTGAAGGCCACCCACGAGCGCCACGGCCGCTGCGTGGTGGCGGTCAGCGAGGGCATCCATGATGCCGCAGGCGCACCGATCCTGGCGCAGCTCGCCAAGGACTTGGAGCGCGACGCCCACGGCAACGTGCAGCTCTCCGGCAGCGGCGCGCTGGCCGACCTGCTGTGCGAGGAGATCCGGAGCAAGCTCAAGATCAAGCGCATCCGCGGCGACACCTTCGGCTACCTGCAGCGCAGCTTTGTCGGCTGCGTGTCGGATGTCGACGCGCGCGAAGCGCGCGAGGTCGGCGAGAAGGCCGTGCAGTACGCGATGTGGGGCTTCGAGGGGCAACAGCGCGACGGCTCGGTGGCCATCCAGCGCACGGGCTTCTACAGCGCCGACTACACGCTGCTGCCGCTGGAGGCGGTGGCCGGCAAGACGCGCACGATGGACGATGCCTTCATCGCCGACAGCGGCACCGACGTGACCGACGCCTTCCGCATGTACCTGCGGCCTTTGCTCGGCTCGGGCATGCCGGATGCCTTCCGGCTGCGGCCCAACGCCGTGCCGCGAGTGCTGCGGCGCATCGAGCCATGACCGCCGAAGACCTCCGCCTGGGCGGCCTGCACGTCCACGTGTCCGGCAACGGTCCGCCGGTGCTGCTGGTGCACAGCATCAACGCTGCCGCAGGGGCCCACGAGATGCGACCGCTGGTGGAGCACCTGCGCGCCACGCACACGGTCTACACGCCCGACCTGCCGGGCTTCGGCGCCAGCGCACGGGCCGACGTGGCGTACACGCCGCGCCTGTACACCGACGCGCTGCACGCCGTGGTGGGGGCCATCCAGGCCCGCCACGGCCCGGCAGCATGGCCTGCGGTGGCCCTGTCGCTGGGCTGCGAATTCCTGGCCCGGGCCGCGGTCGAGCGGCCCGCGGCGTTCTCGCGCCTGGCGCTCGTCAGCCCCACCGGACTGATGGGCACCAAAGCCCGCCGCGGCCCGCCCGGGGCCACGCGCGCCGTGCCCGGGCTGCACGCGCTGGTGGCGGCGCCGTGGTGGGGCCAGCGGCTGTTCCGGCAGCTCACGCGGCCGGCCGTGGTGCGCTACTTCCTGCGCCGCACCTGGGGCTCTGAGGCCATCGACGAGACGATGTGGGCCGAGGCGGTGGCCGCCGCGCGCGCGCCCGGCGCCCACCATGCGCCGCTGCACTTTCTGTCGGCCGGCCTGTTCAGCGCCGACGTGCTGGCGCTGTACGAGGCGCTGCCGATGCCGGTGTGGGCCAGCCACGGCACGCGCGGCGACTTCACCGACTACCGCGGCCGCGTGCACCTGCAGCAGCGCGCCAATTGGCACTGGACGGTCTATGAAGGCGGCGCCCTGCCCTTCTTTGAGCACCGCGCGGCCTTCGCCGCCGCGCTGGACCGCTTCCTGGCAGGGGAGTCGCGCACCGCCTGAGAGCCTGTGAACACCCAAGGGCCCTGGGCCACTGCGACGCGGGCGCGACTCATGTCTTCACAGGCTTTGAGGCCCGGGGTGGCCCGGCAAACGTGGCACTATTGCGGTCCATGTCGAGCCTGTGCCCTCCCACGCCGTACCCGCTCAGCGGCCCGCTCCTCGAGGCCATCGCGGCCAGCGCCACCGTGCTCAGCTTTGCCGCGCACACCGTGCTCATCACCGAGCATGACGCCACCGATGCCCTCTACATCATCCTGTCGGGCCGGGTGAAGGCCTACGGCGCCAGCGGCGACGGCCGCGAGGTCATCTACTCGACGCAGGGCCCGGGCGAGTACTTCGGCGAGATGACGCTCGACGGCGGGCCGCGCTCGGCCAGCGTGATGACGCTGGAGCCCACCCGCTGCGCGGTGGTGCCCGGCACCGAGCTGCGCCGCCTGCTCGCCGAGCAGCCCGACTTCGCGATCCACCTCATGTTCAAGCTGATCAGCCTGGTGCGGGCCAGCACCGACCGCGTCAAGAGCCTGGCGCTCGACGACGTCTACGGCCGCGTCACCAAGCTCCTGAAGTCGCTCGCCCTGCCCGGCGCCGACGGCGTGCCGGTGGTGTCGGAGCGGCTCTCGCAGCAGGACATCGCCGACCGCGTGGGCTCGTCGCGCGAGATGGTCAGCCGCGTACTCAAGCAGCTCACGGTGGGCGGCTACGTCGAACAGCGCGACGGCCGCATCGCGCTGCTCAAGAAGCTGCCGGCGGGCTGGTGATCGCCGGCGGGTGCAGCCCGCGCTCGCGCGCCATCAGGCGCACCAGGCCCAGCAGGGCGTCGAGCATGGGCGTAGGCTGGCCCAGGCGCCGGCCGATCTCGTGCACCGAGCTCAGCAGCGCGTCGATCTCCAGCGCGCGGCCGGCCTGCAAGTCCTGCAACATGCTTGTGCGCACGGCGCCCAGCCGGGCCGTCACGGCGTGGCGCTGCTCGGGCGTCTGCCCGATGGGCAGGCCGATGGCGGCGCCCAGCGCCTGGGCCTCGGCCATGACGGCGCTGCAAAGGCCGCGCACCAGGTCGTCGGCCAGGATGCGGTCCAGCGTGGCGCCGGTGAGCGCCGACACCGGGTTCATCGTGACGTTGCCCCAAAGCTTGAACCAGACCTCGCGCTGCACGCACTCCGAGGTCTCGACCTCCACGCCGGCCTCTGCCAGCAGCGCGGCCACCGCGGCCGTGCGCGGGCCGGCGCCGCCGGTGGCGTCGCCGATGACGAGGCGGCGGCCCATGGCGTGCCTGACGTGGCCCGGGCCGGCCGTGGACGCCGCCATGTGCACCACGCCGCCCACCGTGCGCGCGGGCGGCAGCCGCTCGCGCAGGCGGCCGCCGGGGTCCACGCTGTCGAGCACCCAGCCCCGCGTGGCCACGGGCGCGTCGTCCGGCAGGCCGTCGAAGAACCACCAGGGCACGCCGTTCATCGCGCCCAGCACCGTGGTGTCGGCGTGGCTCAGCGCTGCCACGGCGTCGGCCACCGCCGGCAGCGCGGGCGCCTTGACGGCGACGATGACGAGATCCTGCGGGCCCAGCGCCGCCGCGCTGTCGGCCACGGCGATGTCGACGCGCTGCGTGCCGCCGGCATCGCTCAGCCGCAGGCCGTGCTCGCGCACGGCCGCCATCGTGGCGCCGCGCGCCAGCGCGCTCACCCGCACGCGGCCGGCCGGCGGCCGGGCGAGCCAAGCCCCCAGCAGGCCGCCGATGGCGCCCAGGCCGACGATGCACACGTTCACGGTCAGTTCTCCGAAGTCGGGGGGTGCGGCGGGGCCGCGCGGCCGCGGGAAGCGCTGCAACGAGTCTAAGCCGCCGCCCGCGCGAAGGCGGGCAGGCCGGGCGCCATGAACACCGCCCCGCTGGCGGCCGCCTCCACGGGCTTCGCGCTCGGCCTGACGCTCATCGTCGCCATTGGCGCGCAGAACGCCTTCGTGCTGCGCCAGGGACTGCGGCGCGAGCACGTGGGCGTCATCGTCGCGTTCTGCGCCACCGCCGACGCGGTGTTGATGCTGGCCGGCATCGCCGGCCTGGCCGTGGTGCTGGGCCACCAGCCGCTGCTGGCCGGCGTGCTGACGGCCGGCGGCGCGCTGTTCCTCACCGCCTACGGGCTGCGCGCGCTGGCCCGCGCGCAGCGCGGGGGCTCGCTGGGCGCGGCCGCGGGCGCCCCGCCGCTGACGCGGCGGGCCGCGCTGGCGCAGACCGCCGCCTTCACGCTGCTGAACCCGCACGTCTACCTCGACACCGTGCTGCTGGTGGGCAGCGTGGGCGCGCAGATGGGCCCGACGCGCTGGTGGTTCGCCGCCGGGGCGGCGGCGGCCAGCGCCGCGTGGTTCACGGCGCTGGGCTGCGGCGCGCGGCTGCTCGCGCCGGTGTTCGCGCGGCCGCGGGCCTGGCAGGTGCTGGACGCGCTGATCGGCCTCACGATGCTGGGCATCGCGGCGCTGCTGCTGCGGCGGCTGCTCGCGGGCTGATCAGGGCTCGAGCAGGGCGCGCCAGCCCGCCGGCCCCAGCCGCCGCAGCGTGGCGATGTTGCGGCCGTAGATGGCCTCGGCATCGGGGTACACCGCCACCGCGCGCGCCACGCTGGCCTCGCGCAGCAGGTGCAGCGTGGGGTGGGGCGCGCGGTTGCTGTGGTTGGCGACGTCGTCCACGGCCGCGCCGTCGAACACCCAGCCGGGGTGGAAGGCCGCGATCTGCAGCGTGCCCTGCAGGCCCAGGCGTGCGAGCGCCTCGTCGGCGACGCCGAGAAAGTGGTTGAAATCCTCGAAGCGGGGCAGCACCTGCGGCGCCACGATCAGCGTCGTGTCGACCGTGTCGGCGTCGGCCTCGGCCAGCCCGCGCAGCTCGTCGACCAACTGCTCCAGCAGCGCCGCCGGCGTGCGGGCCGCGCTCTGCATCCAGCGGATCTGCCCGCGCGCATGCACGCCCTTGGCGAAGGGGCACAGGTTCAGGCCGATGACGGCGCGCTCCAGCCAGCGCCGCGTGGCGGCCAGCGCCGGCAGCTCCGGCGCAGCCGGCGGGGCGGCGGGGCGGCCGGGCCTCATGCGCTGCCAAGCACCTGCGCGCGCGCCAGCTGCACCAGCAGCGCCGAGGCCTGCTCCAGCAACGGCCCGCGGGGCCGCTGCGCCGAGGTGGCCAGCGACAGACTGGTGGTGAGCGGTCGCTTCGGCCCCAGGCGGATGGGCCGCGCCTGCAGCGTGCCGCGGGCCGGGTGGTCAGCCAGCGCACCGGCCGCCAGCACGGCGTGCAGGCCGTGGCGCTGCACCAGCGCCAGCATCGCGCCGACGCTTTCGATCTCCAGCGCCACGCGCGGCACCAGGCCGGCCTCGGCCAGCGCGGTCTCCACGCGCATGCGCAGCGCGTGTGGCCGGCTGGGGATGACGAGCTCGCAGCCGGCCAGCTCGGCCAGCGACACCGGCACCGGGCGTGCCGGATGCGCCGCCCGGCCGCCGCGCGCCGAGATCAGCTGCAGCGGCTCCTCGAGCACCGGCTGCAGCGCCACCGTGGTGGACGGCGTGGCGTTGTAGACCAGCGCGGCGTCGATGCGGCCCTGCACCAGCCACTCCAGCATGTAGTGCGTCAGGCCCTCGACGACGCTGACGCCGCCACGCGGCAGCCGCTCGCGGAAGGCCTCCACCAGCGGCGCGGTGAGCGTGCGGCTCAGGCTGGGCGGCAGGCCGACGGAGAGCACGCCCGAGACCGTGCCGCGCAGCTCTTCCAGGTCCTGCACGGCGCGCTGCACCTGCTGCAGGATGCCGCGGCCATGCGCCAAGAGTCGCGTGCCGGCGGGCGTGAGCGTGACGCCGCGGCCGTTGCGTTCGAAGAGCGTCTGCCGCAACTCGACCTCGAGCGCCCGCACCTGGCGGCTGAGCGCCGGCTGCGCCACGCGCAGCACGGCCGCGGCGCGCGTGAAGCTGCCGAGTTCGGCCACCTGCACGAAGGCGGTGAGCTGGCGCAGGTCCATGCCCGGATGGTATGCCGGAACGTTCTAGCAGCTAGTGGGGGGGTGCGGTTGAAACATGGGCGGGGGCGCCCAAGAATCGGCCCTTGCATGGGCACAACCTTGTCCGGGATCTCGTCGATGGCCACGCGCCAGGTACTGGCCGCGCTGGCCGCGCACGCCGAGGCCGCGGGCGGCCCGGCCGTGCGCTGGGAAAGCGTCGGCGGCGTCGACGCCGCACAGCGCGTGGCGGCGGGGGAGCGCTTCGACCTCGTCTGCCTGGCGGCCGACGCACTCGATTCGCTGCTCGCCGCGGGCCACGTGCAGCGCCCGCGCGTGGACCTCGTGCGCTCCGCGATGGCCGTGGCGGTGCGCGCGGGGGCCGCGCGCCCGGACATCGGCACCGAGGCCGCGCTGCGCGAGGCCGTGGCCGGCGCGCGCAGCGTGGGCTACTCCACCGGCCCCAGCGGCAAGCACCTGTTGGCGCTGATCGAGCGTTGGGGCTTGAAGGACACGCTGGCCGCCCGCCTCGTGCAGGCCCCGCCCGGCGTGCCCGTGGCGCAGCTGGTGGCGCGCGGCGACGCCGAGCTCGGCTTGCAGCAGCTGCCCGAGCTCGCCGGCCAGCCCGGCATCACCGTGCTGGGCACGCTGCCCGGCGCCGCGGCGCAGATCACCACCTTCAGCGTCGCCTTGGGTCGGGATGCGGGCCTGGGCACGCCCCACGCCGACGCCGCCCGCGCCCTGCTGGCCCTGTTCAACGACGACGCCGCAGCCGCCACCAAGCGGCGCTGCGGCCTCGAACCCGCCTGAAGGCCCTGCCCGCCATGATCATCGACATCCACGGCCACTACACCACAGCGCCCAAGGCGCTGGAAGCGTGGCGCCACTTGCAGATCGAGGGCATCAAGGACCCGGCAGTCATGCCAAAGGCGGCAGACCTGAGGATCTCCGACGACGAGATCCGCGAGAGCATCGAGACCAACCAGCTCGCCAAGATGCGCGAACGCGGCTCCGACCTGACCATCTTCAGCCCGCGCGCCAGCTTCATGGCGCACCACATCGGCGACTTCCAGGTCTCCAGCACCTGGGCCGCCATCTGCAACGAGCTATGCTACCGCGTCAGCACCCTGTTCCCGGACTCGTTCATCCCCTCGGCCATGCTGCCGCAGAGCCCGGGCGTGGACCCCGCCAGCTGCATCCCCGAACTCGTGAAGTGCGTGGAGGAGTACGGCAATGTGGCCCTCAACCTGAACCCCGATCCGAGCGGCGGCCACTGGACGAGTCCGCCGCTGACCGACCGCCACTGGTACCCCCTCTACGAAAAGATGGTGGAGTACGACATCCCGGCCATGGTGCACGTGAGCACGAGCTGCAACGCCTGCTTCCACACCACCGGCGCGCACTACATCAACGCCGACACCACGGCAGTGATGCAGCTCATCCAGGGCGACCTGTTCAAGGACTTCCCGACGCTGAGGTTCGTCGTGCCGCACGGCGGCGGCGCCGCGCCCTACCACTGGGGCCGCTACCGCGGCCTGGCGCAAGAGCTGAAGAAGCCGCTGCTGGCCGAGCACCTGCTGAACAACGTGTACTTCGACACCTGCGTGTACCACCAGCCCGGCATCGACCTGCTGACCAAGGTGATCCCGGTGAAGAACATCCTGTTCGCCAGCGAGATGATCGGCGCCGTGCGCGGCGTGGACCCCGAGACCGGCTTCAACTTCGACGACACCAAGCGCTACATCGAGGCCAGCAGGCTGCTGAGCGCCGCCGACAAGCAGGCCATCTACGAGGGCAATGCGCGGCGCGTGTACCCGCGGCTGGACGCCGCGCTGAAGGCGAAGGGACAGTGACATGTACGAACTCGGCGTCGTCTACCGCCACATCGAGCGCACGCCCGGCCACCTGGCCGACGCACTGGCGAAGTTCGGCAGTGCCACCGTGCACGAGGCCCTGGGCCGCGTGGGCCTGATGCACAGCGGCATCCGCCCCATCTGGGCCGGCGCGCAGGTCAGCGGCACGGCCGTCACGGTGCTGCTGCACCCGGGCGACAACTGGATGATGCACGTGGTGGCCGAGCAGATCCGCCCCGGCGACATCGTCGTCGCCGCCGTCACCGCGCCCTGCACCGACGGCTACTTCGGCGACCTGCTGGCGACGTCGTTCCAGGCCCGCGGTGCGCGCGCTCTCGTCATCGACGCGGGTGTGCGCGACGTGAAGACGCTCGGCGAGATGGGCTTCCCGGTGTGGAGCCGCGCCATCAGCGCCAAGGGCACGATCAAGGCGACGCTCGGCAGCGTCAACATCCCCGTGGTCTGCGCCGATGCGCTGGTGCACCCGGGCGACGTGATCGTGGCCGACGACGACGGCGTGGTCTGCGTGCCCCGCGCCCTGGCCGAGAAGGCGCTGGACGCCGCGACGAAGCGCGAGGCCCACGAAGGCGACAAGCGCGCCAGGCTGGCCAGCGGCGTGCTGGGCCTGGACATGTACAAGATGCGCGAGCCGCTGGCGGCCGCGGGGCTGAAGTACATCGACTGAGAGTA
>JAUMBF010000005.1:43823-54771 GCA_032115875.1 Rubrivivax sp. | reverse complement strand
CCCACATCGGGGCTGGACCGCCAGGCGCAGGACCAGGTGCTGCAGACCCTGAAGAACATGAAGACCGGACGCTGCCTCGTCGTCACCACCCATGCCACCGAGGTGATGCAGATCGCAGACCGCGTGCTGGTGCTCGATGCCGGCCAATTGGTGGCCGATGCACCACCGGGCAAACTGCTGGGCAAGCCCTCGACGGCCCAGACCGACAACCGAGTGGCGGACCTGATGGGTCCGTCGTCAGACAAGCAGGCCGCGGCGCAATGATTGGTGCCCAGACGTTCAATATGAGCAAAACAAAACCCAACCGACACCTCTCCATCCTGGCGGCCATCGCCGGCCTGTACGGGCTGCACGGCCTGGCCGCGGCCCAAAGCCCCCCCGAGCCGGCACCGCCCGGCGCGGTGGCGGCGGCCACCCCGGCACCGCCCCCGGCCGCCCCTGACAGGCAACCGCGCCTGAACACCCTGCCGGCCCTGCTGGGCGTTCCGGCCGTTCTGCCGGCGAGCGATTCGGCCGCCGGCAAGGGGGAAGTGGGTGTGCCCATGACCCTGATCGACGCCGTTCGACAGGGCCTGGACCACAGCCTGGAGGTCGAGGCCGGCGAGTTTCGCTTCGAGAGCTTCAACCAGACCCGCCGCGCCGCGCGCGGAGCCTTGCTGCCGAAGCTGGATCTGCGCGTGGGCAGCGGCGTGGGCCGGCTGGAGACCGGCGATCCGCGGCAGAGCCTGGACCGCTTCGACAGCGCGCTCACCCTGAAGCAGCCGCTGTGGGACACGCCCGCCCGCAAGGAATGGCAGCGCCAGAAGGTGCTCACGCGCTCGGCCGCCATCCAGCTCGACGGCACACGCTCCTCAACGGCGCTGGAGGTGTCGGCCGCCTACCTGCAGGTCTTGCAGACCCGGCTGGCCACCGAACTGAGCCAGGACTACGAAAGGCTGCTGATCGATCTGCTGGCCTACATCGACGCGCGCACGGCAGCCGGCGCCGCCAGCAAGGCCGACCAGGACCGCGTCAAGGCGCGGGTGGCCAATGCGCGGGCCAGCATCGCCGACGCCAAGGCGGTAGGGCGGGTGGCGCAGCTCAACCTGCGGCGGCTGATCGGCGACGAGGCCAAGTCCATGGTCTTCGTGCTGCCCACCGGGCTGCGCGTGCCGGCCGAGGCCACGGCAGCCCGCGAGGTGGCCCGCCAGCGCAACCACGACCTGCTGGCCTCGGCCAAGGAGATCGAAGCCCTGCAGTTGGAGTTCGAGGGCAGCCGCGGGCGCTTCGAGCCGCGCGCCGAGCTCGAGATGTCGGCCACCAAGACGCGCAACATCACCGGCTCGCCCTCGGTCTCGCAAGACGCCAAGCTGATGTTCATGGTGACGGTGCCCCTGCTCAACGGCGGCACCAACCAGGCCCAGATGCGCGGCGTGGCGGCGCGCCTGAACGAGCAGAAGGCACGGACCGCAAACGTGGAGCGCAAGCTCGCGCAGGAGCTCGACGCCGGCTACGTCAACCTGGAGGCCTTCGACCAGCGCTACGCCGCGGCACGCGACGAACTGGCTGCCAATACCGCCGTCGTCAAGGCCTTCCAGGAGCAGATGACCGGCGCCAACCGCACGCTGCTGGACGTGCTCGATGCCTACCAGCGTTTGCACCAGTCCAAGCTCGACATCCTGCAGCTGGCCGTGGGCGAGACCCAGACCCAGCTCCGCATCGCCCACCTGACCGGCCTGCTGCTGGACGGGCTGGCCGACAGCGCCCCCGCCCCGCGCTGAGGAGACCCACATGGCAAAGAGTTCCAATCACAGCGGCGAGTACTGGCCGGGCATGGTGGACGCACTGACGAACGTCGTCATTGCGATGATCTTTGTGGTGGTGGTGCTGTCCATCGCCCTGTCGTTCTCGGCCCAGCTGGCCGCCAAGCGCATGGCCGAGGAGATCGTCCGCAAGCAGCGGGCGGCCGAGCAGGCGGCGCCCCAGGCCCCTGTGGCGGCAGCGCCGGTCACCCCGATGGTGGCGGTGGGCGCGCCCTCGGCCGGCACCGTGTCGACGCGCATCGCCGTCACGGGCGCCAAGCCCGACTCGGCCGGCGGTTCCGTCACCCAGCGCAGCGCCCGGCTCATACTGGACTTTGCCGAAGAAGCCGTGACACTCGATGACGCGGCCAAGAAGAACCTGCTGGCGGCCCTGGCCGCGGAGCCCGAGGCCGTGCGCAACGGCCGCATCCAGCTGGTGGCCCAGGGCCCGGGCATGCAGTTCAGCGAGAACCAGCGCGTGGCCTACCTCCGCGTCATGGCGGTGCGCAACCTGCTGATCGAGCAGGGGCGCCGGGCCGACACCATCGGGGTTCGCATCGACACCGCCCGGGAAACCGACACCGCGATGGTGAGCCTGTCGTTCGAAGGCGTGGAGCGGCGATGACTGCCGCAGCGCTGACTCCCCACCGGGCGGCACCGCTGGAGGTGCTGATGGGCACGATGGAGGGCCCCCTTGGCGAGGGCCGCCGCCTGCGCCGGCCCCGCTGGTATCTGTACTCGGCGCTCGTCTTCTTGGTGGCGCTCGTCGGCTGGATGGCGGTGGCCGAAGTCGAGCAGGTGGTGCGCACCCAGGGGCGGCTCATCCCGGGCAGCAAGCCGCAGTTGGTGCAGCACCTGGAAGGCGGCATCGTCTCCAAGGTCCATGTCCGTGAGGGCGACCGGGTGCGCAAGGGCCAGCCGCTGGTGGCGGTGTCGGACCTGCTGGCCTCGTCGTCGCGCGGCGAGCGCCAGGCGCGCCTGAACGGCCTGAACGCACGCGCCGCCCGGCTGCAGGCCGAGGCCGACGGCACCCGCATCCAGCCCCCGCCGGGGCTGGCGGCGAACTCCGAGGAGATGCGCAACGAGACGGCGGCTTACTCGGCCCGCCAGGCGACGCTGATGCAGACCCTGAGGGTGCTGGAGGAGCAGATCAACCAGCGCAGCCAGGAGCGCATCGAGCAGGAGACCCGCCGCCGGGGCCTGTCGGCCGAGCTCGAGGTGGCACGCCAGCAGCTGGCGGTGATCGCCGGTCTGCAGTCCAAGAACGCGGCGTCGCAGATGGAGGCGCTGGAGGCCCGGGCGCGCGTGGAGCGCCTGACCACCCAGCTCAAGGAGGCCGAGACCGCGCTGCCCCGCCTGCTGGCGGCGGCCTCTGAACTGCAGGCACGCTACTCGGAGACGACGGCGCAGTTCAGGAGCGAGGCGCGTTCCGCGCTGGCGGACACCCGTGTCGAGCTCGAGCGCATCACGCAGGAGCTCACGGCGGACGCCGACCGCATCCGCCGCACCGAGGTGGTGGCACCGGCCGACGGCACGGTGAACAAGCTGCTGTTCAACACGGTGGGCGGCGTGGTCAGGCCGGGCGAGACGCTGCTGGAGCTGACGCCGGCCAACGGCGACGTCTTCATCGAGGCCAAGGCCTCGCCCTCCGAGCGGGGTGTGCTGCAGGTGGGCCAGACCGCGATCGTGCGGATTGCGGCCTTCGACTTCACCACGCACGGCACGGTCAGGGCCAAGGTGACCGAGATCAGCGCGGATTCGCTCACCGACGAACGTGGCGACCGCTACTTTCGGGTGGCGATGTCGCTGGATGCAGACAGTCTGGCGGCGTTTGGGAAACCCTTGACGCCGGGCATGACGCTCACGGCTGACTCGGTCACGGGTCAGCGAACGATACTCGAGTACGTGTTGTCGCCCATCAAGGGCCTCGCCTATTCAGCCTTTAGGGACCGGAAATGAACGACATCGCTGTGAACAAACCCCTCACCGCCGACCTGGCCTCCGATCAGCGGCCGTTCACCAACACCTACAAGCAGCTGATATGGCTGCCCCTGGTGGTGACGGTGGCTGGGGCCTTGGCCTATTGGCCGTTCGTGTCTTTTGCCTTCAAGTCCAACCCGGGCCTGAACGGCATGATCCTGGCCACCATGCTCTGGGGCTCGTGGACCATGGTGACCAACGTCATGCGGGTGTACCGCGAGGAGGCCGTCTTCAAGGCCGGCCTGGCCTATCTGCGCATGGGTGCCTGGAGCGACGAGCCCGATCCCGCCCTGGGCCCGAAGGCGCATGTGCTGGGCATGTTGAGCCGCCTGCAGAAGCTGGGCCTGGGCCACCAGGTCTATGTGCAGAGCGCGGCCATGGAGCCCGAGCTCACGTCGCTGGAACAGTACTTCGACAAGAAGCAGGATCTGTCGCAGTACCTCGTTGGCCTGATGGTGGGCCTGGGTCTGCTGGGCACCTTCGTGGGCCTGCTGGAGACCCTGCTGGCCACCAGCTCGCTGATCGCCACGATCGCGTCCTCGGGTAGCAGCTCGGGCGGCAGCATCGAGTCGGAATTCGCCCGCGTCGTCGGCGGCCTCGAAAAGCCGCTGGCCGCCATGGGCACGGCTTTCTCGGCGTCGATGTTCGGCCTGGTGGGCTCCATCATGCTGGGCTTCCAGATGGTGGTGGTGCGCAAGTGCAGCGGCTCTTTCGTGGACCACGCGCGCGACGACGTGCTGTCGCTGGCCGAGAAGTCCAAGGTCAGCTCCAACGTGCAGATCACCGAGCGCTTCCTGGCGACGCTGCTGGCCGACTTCCTGGAGCAGCAGAAGACGACGGGCCAGCAGCTCAAGGACGTGACGACCTCGCTGCAAGACCTGCTGCCGCAGGTGAGCCGGGCCACGTCGGAGGCCCTGCACGAGATCGGCGGCGAGATCAAGGAGCAGCACCGCCTGACCGTGGGCGAGTTGAGCGCCCTCACCCAGGAGATCGGCAAGCTGGCGCCCAGCGTGGCCGACGCCGCCGTCGAGACGCTCAATCTCGGGCGGCGCGTGGCCTCCCACGAAGAGGCGCTGGAGCGCACGGCCACGGGCGTGAGCGCCATGCGCGACCTGATTCCGCTGTTGCGCGAGCTGTCGTTGGCCTCCGACGGTGTGTTCCGCGAGAGCCGGGCCGCCAGCACGCGCGTGGGCAAGATCCTGGAGCTGATGCCGGAGCAGTCGCGCATTGCGGAGCAGCTCGAGGAGACACGCGATCTGGTGATCAACCTGCGGCGCGACATGGGCGAGCTCAAGAGCACGACGGCAGAGATGTCGGCCGACATCACGCTGCAGAAGGAAGTGACGCGCAGCCTGGACGCCGCCGTCTGGAGCCTGGGCAAGACCTCGCTGCGCAGCGCCTTCTCCGACCCGGGCGCGGAACCGAAGAGGGGCGAATGACGGCAGCCCGCCGCGTCTGCGGCCTTGCCAGCCTGGTGTTGATCGGCCACATGAGCCGCAAGAGGAGCCCGCTATGGGTGTGATCCGGATGGGGCTTCTGGCCCTGGTGCTCGGCATGGCGTGCGTCGTGCTGGGTGTGCTGGCACTGACCAGGTCGTACCTGGCGCCGCAGGTGGCCCGCGATGTGGAGGTGCTGCAGAGCGCGGTGGCGACAACCTACCAGCGTGAGCTCCTCAGCTGGGTGGGCCACCAGGAGGGCGTGCCAGCCTTCGTGGCCCGGCTGCCCAGCCCGCCGGTCGACGTGCAGGTACGCCTGCTGGACGCCAAGGGCAACGTGCTGGCCCGACTGGGGCAGCTTCAGGCTCCCCCGTCGAGCGATCCCCTGCGGCTCGACAAGGCTGTCCCGCCTCTGCGGCAGAAGCTTGCGGACGCCAGCGGGCCGGTGGCTGCGCTGGAGGTTGAGGCGGGGAGCGCGCGCTGGGCTGAGGCGACCGCTGCCTTGATGGGCGGCGTCGTGGTGGCCGCGCTGGGTTTCCTGATCGTGCTGGTGATCGGGCTGCGCTGGGCGCTGGGCTGGGCCCTCGGGCCGTTGAAGGCCTTCTCGGGCCAGCTTCAGGCGCTGGGAGAGCGCCGCTTCGTCTTCGAGCCGCAGCCGAAACTGCGCGAGTGGGTGCCCTTGTCCAAGACCATCAACGTCATGATCGGGCGCGTGCAGGCCATGCTCGAGGAGAAGCAGACCGAGATCCAGGACGTCCGCGAAGAACTGGACCACGATCCCCTGACCGGCGCGTCCAGCCGCAGCCGGTTCATGCGCGACCTGCAGCGGGCGCTGGACGAGCCGGAGGCCTCGCACACGGGCTCGGTGGTGATTGTTCATGTTCACGGCCTGGTGGAGATGAACCGCCTGGCCGGCCGTGCGCGGGCCGACGATTTCCTGCGCGCGGTGGCGGTCACGATCCGCTCGCGCTTGTACAGGTTCTCGCCCCGGCAGCCCACGCTGGGCCGCTTGAACGGCTCGGACTTCGGCATTCTCCTGGAAGGCATCGAGGGCTCCGCGCTCGTCGACTGGCTGGAGGGTGTGACCGACGGACTGAAGCAGCTGCACACCGATCGCGTGTCGGACACCGAATGCGTGGCCTGGATCGGTGCGTCCACCTATGTGCGCGGCGAGACAACCTCGGAGGTGCTGGCGCGGGTGGATGCCATGACGGGCGCCTCTGAAACGCGGCGCGAGCGCTTCTGCATCACCTCGCCGGCACAGCCGATGCACTACATCGCCATCGCCCAGTGGCGAGTGCTGATCGAGAATGCGCTCGACACCGGCCGGGTGACCCTGGACTACTACCCGGTGGTTGGCATCGGCCACCAGGTCCTGCACATGGAGGCGGTGCTCCGCATGGCCGGACCGGACGGCACGGTGATGCCGGCCAGCGCCTTCATCCCGCCGGCGATACGCACCGCCCGCATCCTCGACCTCGACCTGCGGGCGCTCGAGCTGGCCCTGGCGAGGCTGGAGACCGATCCGACGCCGGTGGCCGTCAACATGTCGCCGCACTCCCTGACGCGCCCGTTCTTCATCAAGCAGGTCGATGAACTGCTCGCCAAGGCGGGCGATCGCGCCAAGCGACTGTGGATCGAGGTGAGCGAACTGGGACTGATCGACCACCCGGGCGATCTCGAGAGGTTCTCCGCGATGGTTCGCCCCCGGGGCGTGAAGCTGGGCGTCGACCACTTCGGCATCGCCTTCTCGGCCTTGCCCACGCTGCACCACCTGCTGGTGGACTACGTGAAGCTGGATCAGCGCTTCTGCGTGAATCTTTCGAGTTCTCTCGGGCAGCAGCAGTTCGTGCGCCAGGTGGTCGACCTGTGCAGCTCGATGTCCATCAAGGTCATCGGTCAGGGCCTGCGCCGCGGCATCGATGCGGACTCGATGCTGGCGATGGGCGCTGCGGCCGTCACCGGGCCGGCCATCAGCGGCGTCGTCGAGGCGCCCGAACTCACCGAAGAAGTCGAGCAGGCGTAGGCATGTGGGCGGTAAGCTGACGCAAGAGTCGCGCAGAATGTGTGTCCTTGCGAACAACCGGCCCGCTGCCCATGCCGAGACCCCATCCGTCTGCCGCCTCGCCCGACGCGGCTGATCATTCGGTCGCAGAAAGCCACATCAGCACCCGCGAGGCGGCAGAGATCATCGGGGTATCGACCTCGACGGTTCAGAAGATGGTGGAGTCCGGCCTGTTGCCCGCCTGGAAGACACGCGGCGGCCATCGGCGCATTCCGATCGAGGCCGCGCACGCCATGGCCCGGGGCAAGCGCAACACAGCCCGGGCATCGGGCGGTCTGTCGGTGCTGGTGGTCGAAGACAACCCGACCATGGTCGCGCTGTACGAGAAGACGTTCGGACGGCGCGCGCCCCCCGTCACGCTGCATGTGGCCAATGATGCCGCCGAGGCCTTGCTGCTGATCGAGCGCATCAGGCCGACGCTGATCATCACCGACCTGGTCATGGAGCCCTTCGACGGATTCCACCTGCTGAAGGTGCTGCAGCGCTCGCCGGAGTTGTCGCGGATCAAGGTGCTTGTGGTGTCGGCGCTGTCCCCGGCGGCCATCAACGAGCGGGGCGGCCTGCCCCCCGGCGTGATCGTGTACCGCAAGCCCCTGGTGCAGGAGCGCTTCGAGGGCTTTCTCGATGCGTTCTTCCTGGTGGCCACCAGCGGGCACGTGGTGCAGTAGGCGGGCGTACGCTCTGCACCCATCTGCCTGGCGATGCCCAGGCGGCTCCTGAGGCCCCAACGCGTCGTGATTTAGTGCCCGCGGCCGCCGGTCCCCGCGCGGGCAAATCGATCGAAGTGATCTATGCTACCGATTCGGACGGATGAGAATCGCATGCCAGACTTGAGCGAGCCGCTCGACCTCTTGGTGGTGGACCGCCATCCCACGTTTTCGGGGATGTTGCGCAACGCCGCCCACTATGCCGACGCACCAACCGCGCTGCGCCACGAGGTCGACGGGCACATGGCGCTGGCTTCCGCCGCGCGCAAGATGCCCGATGTGGTGATGCTGTCGCGCGATCTGAGCGAACCGTCCCCGGAGCAATGGACCGTCGCCTTCAGGAAGCTGTTCCCCGAGAGCAGGACCAAGATCTTCGTCGTCAACGTCTCCCCCGCCACGACGGAGCTGCGCTCGCCCACGAGCGAGACGCAGTTGCTGGTCATGAACAGTTCCGGCGTCGCGTTCGATTGCCTGGAGTGGGTGCGCGAACAGGCCGATCGACAGGGCGCGGGCTGCCTGCTGTCCGTGCACCAGGCCCTGCGCCTGCGCGACTACCGCACGCCGCCGCAGGAGCTGCAGACGATACGCAACCTCTGCCGGCTGGCCACGCTGCGCGACAAGCCGTCGGCCAGCCACACCACCCGCGTGGCGAAGTACACGGAGTGCATCGCCGGGCGGCTGGGCATGCCGGAGCCGGCCACGCAGGCCCTGGGGCTGGCGTCCATGTTGCACGACATCGGGCACATCGCCGTGCCCGAGTCGGTCCTGCGCAAGGTCGGCCCGTTGTCCGACGAAGAGGCCGATGCGATGAAGTCGCATGCGCGGGCCGGCCAATCCATCCTGTCCGCCCATGAAGGCATCACCTTCGCCCTGGCCGCCGAGGTGGCCCGCTCGCATCACGAGCAGTGGGACGGCAAGGGCTACCCTGACGGCCTTGCCGGCGATGCGATTCCCCTGTCGGCCCGCATCGTTGCACTCGCCGACTGCTTCGACCTGCTCACGAGTGGCCGCGGAATGGACGAGCGCCGCATGGACGAGGCGCTGAACTTCCTGCGCGAGCACGCGGGGCGTCTGTTCGATCCGACGCTGGTTGTGGACCTTGCGGCCGTCATGCCGGAGATGCGCGAAGTCTGGAGTCGATATCCGGCGACGAGCGGCAAGCATCCGGAGGCCGCGGTGAACTGGATGCCCGACCCCGTGACCTGGAGCGATCTTGGCTCGTGACGCCCTGCGGCGGGCACATCGGCTTGCAGCGCAGCGACGCAACGCCGCCCGGAGGCGATGAACGACATGAACTCGAACTGGCTCCTGGCTTCGGCCGCCCTGCTCGCGGGGGCCGGATGCGTCGTGCTTGCGTGGAGGCTGTACCTGAGCCGACGCGCGGTTCGCGACTTCCTCGAAGCCACCTCGGAGTTCAAGCGGTCGCTCGAACTGCTGGCGCCCGCAGACCCGGCAACGCCAAAGGCGCGCCCCGTCGCCAGCGGCGCGCTGCTCGAAGCGGTCAAGTCCCAGGCCGACACCCTGGTGGCCCTGAAGGATGACTCGCACAAGCTCAACGTCCTCGCCGAAGAGCTGTCGGACTTTCTGGTGGTGGCCGACCGGCAGGGGCAGGTGCTGGCCGCCAACCAGGAGTTGCTGAGGGTTCTGGGCAAGACCGCTGCCGAGCTCCAGGGGATCCATCTTCAGGAGCTGCTCGTGCAGGGTGCGCGGCAGCCGGCGGCGGGGCAGAGGGAAAGCAAGGAGCGCGCGGGTTCGCGATTCGATGCGACCCTGCGCCGACCGGAGGGCGACGACATGCCCGTCACCGGCCGCAGCGCCTATGTCCGGCTCAGCACCGGCCCGGTGGTCATCTACAGCTTCAGGGACCGAACGGACGAGTTCCGCGCACAGCGCACGCTGGAGGTGGCGCTGTCGGAGGCGCAGCGATCGGGCGACCTGCGCGCACAGTTCCTGGCCAACATGAGCCACGAGATCCGCACGCCCCTGAACGGCCTGCTGGGCATGGTCGACCTTCTCGAAGATTCCAGCCTGACGACGGAGCAGCACGAGCGAGTGCGTCTGCTCAAGGCCAGTGCGCGGCGGCTGATGACGCTGCTGGTGGACATTCTCGACTTCAGCAAGATCGAGGCCGGCCACATGGCGATCGAGAGCATCACCTTCGACCTGCCGGCCAAGGTGGAGCAATGCTTCAAGCTGTTCGAGCCCCTGGCGCAGAGCAAGGGCATCGATCTGCGCTTCGTGACGCGCCTGCAGCACATCTACATCACCAGCGATCCGAACCGTCTGCTTCAGGTGGTCTCCAACCTGATGGACAACGCCCTGAAGTTCACCAAGTCCGGCTCGGTCGTGCTGCGTCTGGAGACCAGCACCGATCCGGTTGACGAGGACTACTGCCACACGCTGATCGTGGTGCAGGACACCGGCGTCGGCATCGACTCGTCGGCGCTGCCCAAGCTGTTCACGCCGTTCATGCAGAGCGATGAGTCGATCTCGCGCAAGTATGGCGGCACGGGTCTGGGGCTTGCGTTGTGCAGGCAGCTCGTGGAGCTCATGGGCGGAACCATCGGCGTCGAGAGCACCCTCGGCGTCGGCAGCACGTTCACGGTGCGCATCCGTTCCCTGGTGGGTATTGCCGACCGCTTCGAGGACACGGCCCCGACGGAGCCGTTCGAGGAGGCGCGAGAAGACGTCCTGGCCGGGCGCTCGGTGCTGCTGGTCGATGACAACGAAGTGAATCAGGCGCTGGTGGCCACCTGGCTGAAGAAGCGAGGCGTCAAGGTGACCCTGGCTGCCGATGGCGAGTCGGGCATCCGCCAGGCCATGAAGGAGCAGTTCGATGCCATCCTCATGGACGTGTCGATGCCGCGCCAGAGCAGGTCCGCGCTAGGTGCAGCGTGACGGGCTCGTCTTTGGCGTGAAGCGCTTTTTGGATAATCTCGACGTTTGTGACGTCATTAGCCTGAAGGTTGTGCTCCAAAA
>JAUMBF010000005.1:0-43813 GCA_032115875.1 Rubrivivax sp. | reverse complement strand
GATGCCGCGCCTGAGCGGCATCGACGCCACCAAGCTGCTCAGGGCGACCTCGCTGACGAACCCCCAGCGTTACGGCTATCTCCGGCGCGTGCCCATACTCGGGGTCACGGCCCACGCCATGCAGTCCGACCGCGACGCCTGCCTGGCCGCCGGGATGAACGACCACATGTCCAAGCCGCTGAGCCAGCCGATCCTGATCTCCAGGCTCGCCAGCCTGATCGAGCGCGGCCTGCACCAACCCACGAGGTGAATGTCATGAATCCGGCGATCAACTTCAGTCTGTCGGAGCACCTGGAGGTCGATCAGGCTGCGGCCTTGCGCGATCTCGATGAGGACCTGGACACCTACCACGCGGTCTGCGCCGGCTTCCGCAGGCAGATCGACAAGGCGGTCTCCATCATCGACCAGTCGGACGCGATCGACTTGCAGCCGGTGCTGAAGTCGATTCATGAACTCATCACCTCGGCCCACATCGTCGGCGCGAAGCGGGCTTCGTCCTACCTGCGGCACTGCGAGACGATCCTCGCCTCGGGTGAGCTGGGGTATGGCGAGGGCGTCAGAACGCTGCTGCTCGATGTGCGCGAAGTCCTGACCAGGCTGGGCCCGGCCCTGCCGCGTTGACGCCGCGGCAGCCGGCCGCCCGCAGCGCGCGCAGCTGGCGGCTTCCTCATGAACGTCGGGATGACCTTATGCCCACCCCCACGGCCGGACAGTTGAAGTACCGGGCCCTTGCCCCTGGTGAACCCGCGCCAGTCTTCCTGGCGCGCTGCACCAGCAACGAGAAGTACGCCTTCGATTCGGCGGCGGGCCGGTATCTGGTCTTGTGCTTCTTCGGCTCAGCGGCCAGCGAAGTGGGCCGCCGGATGCTGTCTGCCATGTTGGCGCGCCGGGCCCTGTTCGACGACCACCACATCGCGTTCTTCGGCGTCAGCCAGGACCCTGAGGACGAGCGCCTGGGCCGGGTTCGGGAGCTGCTGCCGGGCGTGCGCTTCTTCTGGGACACGGGCGGCGAGCTGGGCAGGCTCTACGGTGCGCTGCCGATCGAGGGCCAGGCGGAAGTGCTGCCCAGGCTGCGGCCCTTGTGGATGGTTCTCGATCCCGACCTGCGTGTGCGCCACATCCTCGCCGGGCCGCCAGCGCAAGACCTGGCCAGGATCGAAGAGATCCTGGACGGCTTGCCGGCGGTCGACTGGGCGGCGGGCTACCCGATCGCGGCGCCCGTGCTGCACTTGCCGCGGGTCTTCGATGCCGATCTGTGTGCCCGCCTCATGGCCTACTACGAGCAGCATGGCGGGCGGGACAGCGGCTTCATGACCGAGAAGGACGGCCTGACCACGCTGAAGCTGGATCACGCCTTCAAGCGGCGCATGGACCGGACGCTCGAAGACCCAGCGCTCGTCGCCGAGGTCCAGAAGCGGGTGCGCCTGGCGATTGCGCCGGAGATCCTGAAGGTCCATTGCTTTCATGCAACCCGCATGGAACGCCATCTCATCGGGTGTTACGAAGCCGAAACCGGCGGGCATTTCCGGCCGCACCGCGACAACACCACGAAGGGTACGGCGCACCGACGCTTTGCGGTGTCGATCAATCTCAACGCCGATTTCGAGGGCGGAGAACTGCGCTTCCCGGAGTACGGAACGCGCAGCTACAAGCCGCTTCCCGGCGCGGCCGTGGTGTTCTCCTGCTCGCTGCTGCACATGGTGACGCCCGTCACGCGCGGCCGGCGCTACGCCTTCCTGCCGTTTCTGTATGACGACGCGGCGGCGCAGCTCCGTGAGCAGAACAACGCCTACCTCGGCGAAGGCACGACGCCCTACACGCCCAGCATGACGCGCGAGTGAGCGGGCAACGCGCAGCCCCGGGTAGCCGGCTTGAGGGTCCATGCATGTCTGAGGCGCACCGAGCGATGGACGCGTGTTGCCTGCCGGACGACGCGCCGTCGTGGCGAGCAAGATGCCGCGGTCTGAGCAAGCCCGCCAGCATGGCGGATTCACCGACCGGCCAGACACTGCCCGACGCGGGCGACAAGCCGGCCAGGTGACCTTCATGGAACGCCGCTGGACGATCCGCTTGAACCGGAACAGCCGGTCTCTGGGACTGTGGACGAACGGGGCCTGCGTCGGCACCTGGAGCCTCGGGCTGAACGCGCCCGACACCCTGCACCGTGTCGCTGCACAACAGCCCGCGGCGCACCAGCGCCAAGACCAGGTTCACGGCCGTGCGGTCGGCCAGCCCGGTGATTCGCTTGAACTCGCCGCGCTCGATGTCCAGGCCGGTCACGAACAGGTGGAGCAGGGGACGCAAGGCCGGCAGGCAACAGCGGTCCGTACGCCAGGAACGAAGAGCGCCACCGTGCACAACGTGCTGGGGTGAGATGTCCGTTCGTTTTGCATGGCCGCCCACGCACGGACGTCGCCGCGAGAAGGTCAGTCCGCATCGTCCGCCGCCGCGGACGCTGACTCGCCGTCTTCACCCGGGCCCCTGCTGCGGGAAGTGCCCAGCCGCGCCACCAGCTCCAGCGGCTTGGGCCGGTACAACTCGCCATCGCCGCAGCCCCGGTCTACCCAGTCAAGTGCCATCACCGTGTAGACAGGCGTCCAGGCATCTCCGACGCGCAGCTGCAGCGCCGGATTGGGCAGGTAGTGGCCATTGCTGGCCCGCACCCACAGCTTGCGGGCGGGCTGGTAGGCGCTGCCCACTTCGGCTCGCGCCAGAACCTGGTTGACGTAGCTGCGCTTGCGGCGCTTGTCGGCCCACAACCAGGCGGGCAGTTGCGCCAGCACCTCGTGCAGCTGGTCAGCAAAGAACCCGTGCGGGTACTTGTGCGGCTCCATCGCCCGCGTTACGCAGCAGGACCACTGGGTCTTCAAGCCGGCCAGCATCAGCATGAGCACCCAGTACTCGCCCTGCCGTCGTTCCAGCCGAACGAGGCGCCCGTCGGTCTGCACGTCCAGTGCCGCCGGGGCCAGCAGAGGGAACACTGCGGCCAGGCCAGTGCCTGCAAAGCCGGGCTCCTGCAGCGCCCGGCCCACTGCGCAGTCCCATGCGGTGTGGCCGAAGTCATCGCGCCGTTGCGGGTCGGCGCCCTTGTCCAGCAGGGCCTGCACCAGCGGAGCGTTACCCGCCATGGCTGCCAGCATCAGCGGCGTCGCGCCCGCGGGGGTGGCGTGGTCAGGCCCGTAGGTGTCGGCCTGCTGCAGCAGGTCCTTGAACTTCTTCGCTTCCCAGGGCTGCAGGTGGCGCTGGCGCGCCGCCGCCACGGTCTTGCGGGTGAGCGCTTGCAGCCCATCCCAGCGGTCGCCTGCGAAGGCGTAGCGGCTGGGCTTGACGGTTCCAGCGCCATAGAACTCGCCTTCGTCCATCAATTGCCTGGCCGCCGCAAAGTTGGCCTTGCCCAGCGCCGTCACCCATTCATGCTGGCCATGCCACAGCGCGTAGTCAAAGATCGTCTGGCGAGGCTTGGCGCTCGGGTTCTTGGGGTCCAGCGCCTTGGGCAGCAGCTCTTCGACCAGCGCCCGGCTCCAGGGCGTCCAGGGCACCGGCTTGTGCTGAAGGAAGGCGTCGCGGATGGCCTGGGCCTGCTCTTCCTTGCCCTGCAGTTGCAGCTTGCGCGCTTCCTGCGCCCATTCCTCGCGGGTGGATGCGCGCACGCCTTGCGCCACCGCTTCGCCGGCCTGCAGGCCCAGCAGGGCCAGCAGCGGGTGGCCGGGATCGGACTCCACCAGCGTCAGCGTCTGCACGGCGCGCGTCATGGCCACGTACAGGGCGTTGACGTAGAACTTGTACAGCTCCAGCGACTTGTCGGCCTTGTCCTTGGCGCGCCGGTAGTCGAGCTCGTCGGCTTCCAGGTCGGCCGGCTGCACGCCGTCGCAAACCTCGGCGTAGGCCTGGCGCTGGCCCGAGACCATGTCGAGCAACACGACGTGCGGGTACTCCAGGCCCTTGGCCTCGTGTACGCTGAAGACCAGCGGCGTGCGGAAGCGCGAGCGGGCCGCCGGCTTGTCGTCGTCGCGCAGCACGATCACCGCGTGCTGGGCCGATTGCCGGGTGGCTGCATCCAGCGCCTGCACCGCCGCATCCTTGGCCGCCACCAGCACCACGCTGCCCGCCTCGGGCGCGGTGCTGCGCACCAGGAAGTTGCTCTCGCGGTCCACCGATCCGAAACGCGCCTGCTTGATCTTCAGCAGCCTGTTGGCAAGCTGCGTCACCGCACGGGTGTTGCGGTAGTTGGCCTGCAGCACCTGCAGCGGCTGGCTCAGCGAGCGCTCGGCCGCATCGCCGGCCAGGCCCTGCCAGAACAGGTTCTTCAGTGCCGCCCAGCTGAAGAAGTTGGGGTGCACGATCTGGTGGCTGTCGCCGCACAGGATGAACTGGCCAGGGGCCTTCAGCAGCGCCAGTACCAGGGCCAGTTGCACGGGCGTCAGGTCCTGCACCTCGTCGATGACGATGAAGTCGTACACCGGCCCTGCGGGCACGGCGATCTCGGTCCGCCAGGCCTCGGCCACGAGGTTGCTGTCGTAAAGACTCGCCTCGACCAGCCAGTTGCGGTAGCGCTGGAAGAGGCCGTGGGCGAGTTCGCGCTGTGCGGCTGGCAACAGGCTCTGGCGCGTGCCCAGCGCCAGATAGTCGGCCAGCGACAGCAGCCCACCCGGCTGCGCGCCGATGACGCCGCGGAATTCTTCGAACAGCGCCTGCGGGTCGATGTCGCCCAGCAGCCGCAACGTCTGCCGATGGCGCGCGCACCAACCTGCGAATGCCGGCAGCGTCACCTCGCGGCCGGGCGGCACGCGCAACGTCTCCAGCAGCTCGCGGTAGCTGAGGAAGTCGACCTCCTGCTTGGGGTTCTCGAAGCCGTGGGCGGCGTGCAACCCGCGGGCGCTCTGCGCCAGGTAGGCCGACAAGGTGACGTACAGCACCCGGCCCTCGGCTTCGCGCAGCCGCGCCAGCGTGACGGCAGTCTTGCCAGAGCCGGCCGAACCGATCACCACCAGCGGCGCGGGCTGGCGGTAGGCGCCGTCCTGCGCTTCGTCAAAGACGATGGGCTTGTCCAGCAACTCGAACTGCGTCCGGCCCGCACCCAGCCAGCGCAAAGGGGTGGCCTCTGCGGTGAGCGCCGGTGCGGCGGCCTCGGTGGCCGGCTCGCGCTCGATCTTGGCTTCATCGACCACTGCGCCGCGCAGGAAGCGGCTCTTGTCGTAGGCGTGGTTCTCGATGACCTCCAGCGCCAGGCAGACGGTGGTTGTGCCCTCGCCTTCTGCCACCCGCGCGAACTGCAGCAGCAGGCGGTTGGCGTAGTCCAGCTTGGCGCGGTAGTAGGGCCCCGCGTTCAGCTTCTTGACATCGGCTGAGCGGAAATCATCGGCCTCGATGGCGGCCTTGACCTTGTCGAAGGCGGCGCGGACGCGACGGAGATCGAGGTCCTTGTACCGGAGAAGGCGCATCGGGCACGGCTGCAGGATCGACCGCAAAGGCCACCGGCGGACATTGTCGCAGTTGAGAGCGCGGTCCCTCGCCGCGGATGTCCTGCTGGCCTTGGGGCTGGATTTCTGCCGCCCACGCCATGGGTGGGCCGGTGATGACCCGCCAGGTCGACCACGAAGCAATCCAAAAGGTCCTCGCTCCATCCCCCCCCCGGCGGCCAACATGAGTTGCACGTCGAAGCGATCTCTCGGGTGCTGTCCATCGAGCGCCGCCACCAGATCCCCGGCGTAGAGCTCTGGGGTGGCCAGGTCCGGCGCTTCGACATTGGCCGAGAAAGGCTGCCGGGCGGCGGGCGTCAACGCCCGGCGCTCACGATGAGCTGGGCCTCGGTGCCTTCTCCTTGGAGCTGCTGCCGGCCCGAGAACCGGCCCCGGAAATGCCGAAGCCCGCACGGGGCGGGCTTCATAAGTGCCTGTCAGCACTCGTATTGGTTGGTTGCGGGGGCAAGATTTGAACTTGCGACCTTTGGGTTATGAGCCCAACGAGCTACCAGGCTGCTCCACCCCGCGTCAGAGCCTGCCAGTATAGCGCTCTTTGGGGTGCCCCTTGCGCCGCGGCGCGGTCAGCAGCACGGCGGCGGCGGCCAGCGCCAGCGGCCACAGCGCCAGCCGCGAGGCCCAGCGCGCGTAGGGCGTCAGCCCCTCGCGGCCCTCGAAGCGCGCCACCAGCACGCCGCGGGTGTGCGGCGGCAGCAGCGCGGTGACGGCGCCGCGGTGGTCGATCACCGCGGTGGCGCCGGTGTTGGTGGCGCGCAGCATCGGCCGCTGCAGCTCCAGGCTGCGCAGCCGCGAGATGTGCAGGTGCTGCTCGACGGCGACGGTGCGGCCGAACCAGCCGATGTTGCTGAGATTGACCAGCACCGTCGGCGCGCGCTCGGGCTCGGTGAAGCGGCGCGCCAGCTCCTCGCCGAACAGATCTTCGTAGCAGATGTTGGGGCCGAAGCGCTGGCCCAGGGCCTCGAAGGGCGGCGGGTGCGTCACGCCGCGCGCGAAGTCGCCCAGGGGGATGTTCATCAGGTTCGTGAACCAGCGAAAGCCCGGCGGGATGAACTCGCCGAAGGGCACCAGGTGCCACTTGTCGTAGCGGTGGGGCTGCGTCGGGTGCGTGGCCGACAGGCCGACGACGCTGTTGGTGTAGCCGGTGTCGAGGTTGCCCAGCGGCACGCCCACCAAAGCGGCGCGGCCCGGAAGCTCGAAGTGCGCCTGCAGCGCCTCCCAGTAGCCGGGCGCGAACCCGCGCAGCTGCTCCGGCAGCAGCGGCACCGCCGTCTCGGGTGCCACCACCAGCGGGGCGGTGGCGTGCAGCAACTCGCGCTGCACCCAGGCCAGTTGGGCGGGCAGGTGCTCGCTGGCGAACTTCTCGTCCTGCGCGACGTTGGTCTGCAGCAGCGCCACCTCCAGCGAGCCGGTCGGGGTGGTGAAGTCCGACGGCGCCACCTGCGCCAGGGCCACGCCAGCGGCAGCCACGGTGGCCGCCCGCCAGCGCCGCCCGCGGCTGCGCAACAGCTGCGCCGTGCCCGCGGCGGCCAGCGCCATCACCGCACCGATGCCGTACACGCCCAGCCAGGGCGCCAGCGCGGCCAGCGGTGAGTCCACCTGCGAGTAGCCCGCAGCCACCCACGGAAAGCCCGTGAAGAGCACGCCGCGCGCCAGCTCGGCCAGCAGCCACAGGGCGGCGAACAGCCCCGCGTCGAAGCCGCCGCCGCGGCGCCAGCGCGCATACAGCCCGGCGGCCAGCGCCAGGTACAGCGACAGCGCCGCCGACAGCGCCGCCACGGCCGCCGCGGCCAGCGGTGCCGGCAGCCCGCCGTAGTGGTGCATGCTGATGAACAGCCACCAGGTGCCGGCCGCCAGCCAGGCTGTGCCGTAGAGCCAGCCCAGCAGCGCGGCGCGGCGCGGCGGCGCGGCATCGAGCCGCCACACCAGCAGCGCCAGCGAGGCCAGCGGCAGCGCCCAGGCCGCCGTGTGCACGAAGGCCAGGGTCTGCACCGCACCCAGCGCAGCGGCCAGCAGCCCGTCGGCCGCCACCGGCCAGGGCCGGCGGGCCGGTGCTGCCGCGTCAGTCGACGTCACCGCCTTCGACCGTGGGCGTGTCGTTCGCGCGCGAGACGCGGAACCAGCGCACCGCGCCGCCGCGCGTGATCATCACCGTGAAGGCCAGGCCGCCCACCGCCACCGTCTCGCCACGCCGCGGCACGCGGCCGTGCTCCTGCGCGACGAGCCCGCCGATGGTGTCGAAGCCGTCCTCGGGCAGCTGCGTGCCGAAGGCGCCGTTGACGGCGTCGATGGCCACGTCGCCGGCCACGCGGTGGCTGCCGTCGGCCAGCGTGTAGATGCCGTTTTCCTGCTCCTGCTCGTCGAACTCGTCTTCGATCTCGCCGACGATCTCCTCGAGCACGTCTTCGATGGTGATGAGCCCGGCGGTGTTGCCGAACTCGTCGATGACGATGGCCAGGTGGTTGCGGTTGGAACGGAAGTCGCGCAGCAGCTCGTTCAGGCGCTTGCTCTCGGGCACGAAGACCGCCGGCCGCAGCAGCGTGCGCAGGTTCAGCTCGGGCGCGCGGTGCAGCTTGAGCAGGTCTTTCGCGAGCAGGATGCCGATGATGTTCTCGCGGACGCCCTCGTGCACCGGGAAGCGCGAGTGCGCGGTGTCGATGACGGTGGCGAGGATGTCCTCCACCGGCGAGTCGATCGACAGCAGGTCCATGCGCGTGGCCGGCACCATCACGTCACCGGCGGTGAGGTCGGCCATGCGCAGCACGCCCTCGAGCATGAGGCGCGACTCGGGCTCGATCAGCTCGCGGTTCTCGGCGTCGGCGAGCGTGCGCAGCAACTCGGCGCGGCTGTCAGGGCCGGGCGAGACGAACTCGATGAGTCTTTCGAACAGACCGCGCCGGTCGCGGCTTGCGGAGGCGGGGCCGCGCTTGTCGCGCGGGTCGCCCGGGCTGCGGTCGGGGCCGCGCCGGGTAGGGGCTGGGTCGGACACTGGGAGGGTGCCGGCAGTCGCGAAGGGCGGAAGAATACCCCAGCCCCCGCCACAGCCGCGCCTGCGGCGACAATGCAGCCCCTGCCGGCCACCGACCCGCCTGTGAACGCCACGCCCCCGATCCCCGACACGCTGCGCCGCCTGGCCCTGCCGGTGGCGGCCATGGCCGCGGTGATCGTGCTGTCCAACGTGCTGGTGCAGCACGCCATCAACGACTGGCTCACTTGGGGCGCCTTCAGCTACCCGCTGGTGTTCCTGGTCACCGACCTCGCCAACCGGGCCCTGGGCCCGCAGGTGGCGCGGCGCGTGGCCTGGGCCGGCTTTGCCATCGCGGTGGCGGTGTCGCTGGCGCTGGCGCCCTGGCGCATCGCCTTGGCCTCGGGTGCGGCCTTCCTGCTCGCGCAGTTGCTCGACGTGGCGCTGTTCAACCGCTGGCGCGCCGCCAGCTGGTGGAAGGCGCCGCTGATCGGCTCGCTGGTGGCCAGCGTGGTGGACACGGCCGTGTTCTTCTTCCTCGCCTTTGCCGGCACCGACATGAACTGGCTGATGCTCGCGGCCGGCGATCTGGCCGTCAAGGCCCTGATGGCCGCCGTGCTGCTGGCCCCCTATCGCGCGCTGCTGCCCCACCTGCAGACCTGGGCGCCGCCGCCATCGGCTGCGGCGCGCTGACACCGAGCCCCCCGCACCATGAGCCAAGGCCTGATCCCCGCCACCATCCTCACCGGCTTCCTCGGCTCGGGCAAGACGACGCTGCTCAAGCGCGTGCTCTCCGAGGCCCACGGCCAGAGGATTGCCGTCATCGAGAACGAGTTCGGCGAGGAGAACATCGACAACGAGATCCTCTCGGTCAACACCGAGGAGCAGATCATCCAGATGAGCAACGGCTGCATCTGCTGCACGATCCGCGAAGATCTGCGCAGCGCGCTGGCCACCCTGGCCGAGAAGCGCCGCAAGGGCGAGCTGCAGTTCGACCGCGTCGTCATCGAGACCACCGGCCTGGCCGACCCCGGTCCGGTGGCGCAGACCTTCTTCATGGACGACGAGATCGCCGAGAGCTACCTGCTCGACTCCATCCTCACGCTGGTGGACGCCAAGCACGCGGCCGGCCAGCTCGACACGCGCCAGGAGGCGCGCCGCCAGGTGGGCTTTGCCGACCAGCTCTTCCTCAGCAAGACGGAGCTTGTGGCCGAGGCCGAGGTCGAGGCGCTGATGCACCGCCTCAAGCACATGAACCCGCGCGCGCCGCAGCGCAAGGTGCACTTCGGCGAGGTGCCGCTGTCGGAGGTGTTCGATCTCAAGGGCTTCAACCTCAATGCCAAGCTCGACATCGATCCCGACTTCCTGAATGACGGCGGGCACGACCACCATCACGATCACCAAGATCACCACGATCACGGCGAACACTGCGACCACCCGTCGCACCTGCCCGGGCACGCCCACCATCACGCGCACGACGACGACGTCAAGAGCTTCGTGTTCCGCAGCGAGCGCGCCTTCGACCCGGCCAAGCTCGAGGACTTCCTCGGCGCCATCGTGCAGGTCTATGGCCCGAAGATGCTGCGCTACAAGGGCGTGCTCTTCATGAAGGGCTCCGACCGCAAGGTCGTGTTCCAGGGCGTGCACCAGTTGATGGGGTCCGACCTGGGCCCGAAGTGGGCGCCGGACGAGAAGAAGCAGAGCAAGCTGGTCTTCATCGGCATCGAGCTGCCGCGCGAGGTGCTGCTGCAGGGGCTGGCGCAGTGCCTCGTCTGAGAGCCCTTGAGGCCATGCTTCGCGCCCGCGCCCGGCGGGCCGGATGCCCCTGAGGCGCGTGGCTACAATCCGCGCGCCTCGAAGGGGGTAGCCCGGGCGGCGCGCAGTGCGCCCGGGGCAGAACCAGCGATCCAGGACGTACCCGAAAGGGGAGGAGGTCCCCGTGAGCAAGTCAACGGCCAAGGCAGCGGCCGCCAGCAAGACGAGTCCGGCTGCCAAGGCACCCGCCAAGAGCGCCGCCGCCAAGCCGGCCCCGAAGGCCGCCGCGCCCGTCAAGCCCGCAGGGGGGGCAGCGCCGAAGGCGGCCGCCGCACCGAAGAAAACCCCCACCCCGACACCGGCCAAGGCCGCGCCTGCAAGCAAGACGCCGCCGGCCCCGGCGGCGGCGCCACCGAAGAGCCCGCCCAAGACGGCTGCACGCGCCTCGTCCCGGGCGGCGGCGCCGGTCGGTGCCAAGGACATTCCACCCGCCGACTCGCCGGTGCCTGGCGCCCGGCACGGTTTTGCCGAGCGCTTCGGGCCGGCGGCCAGGACGGCGTACCGACAGATCCCCGAAACGGCCGAGCTGCCCAAGGCTGTGCCCAAGGACCCCAAGCTCGCCAACGCCTGGAAGACCAAGGCCGGACGCGACCTGGCCGAAGCCGAGCTCCTGGCGATGCCGGAGTCGGAGTACATGAACGACAAGCAGCTCGATTTCTTCCGCGCCCGTCTGGAGCAGCAGAAGGTCGACCTGCTGTCCAGCGCCGACGAGACCACCGAGCACCTCCGCGAGGACACCTCCATCGTGCCCGACCCGGTGGACCGTGCCACCATCGAAGAAGAGCACGCGCTGGAGCTGCGCACGCGGGATCGCGAGCGCAAGCTGCTGAAGAAGATCGCCCAGGCGCTGGCCCGGCTGGACAACGGCGACTACGGCTACTGCGACGAGACCGGCGAGCCCATCGGGCTGCAGCGCCTGATGGCGCGGCCCACGGCCACGCTCTCGCTCGAGGCGCAGCAGCGCCGCGAGATGAAGCAGAAGATGTTCGGCGACTGAGTTTCCCGCGGAGGCACCTCCTGCGGGCCCGGCCGCGCGTGGCCCCGGGTAGTATCCGCGTCCCATGGCCGAGCAAGAGAAGAACGAGAGCTTCTACCGCAAGGTGGTGAGGTTCGTCGTCAACCCCGCCACCCACTGGTCCGAGCTTGGTGCGCGCCCGGAAGAGACCAAGGAGCTCGAGCAAGAGAAGAACGAGCTCAAGGCCATGATCGAGCGCAAGCGGCGCAACGATTTCGTGCGCAAGCGCGAGTTCGACATGCTGCGCAAGGTGCGGCGCGAGGGTCTCTCGCCCGAGCAGCTCTCGGCCCTGGGCAGCTCGTCGCGGCTGGACGATGCCGAGTCGCGCAGCTCCGAGGCAACGTCGCCGCGCGCCGACAGCGTCAAGGCCAAGATCGACGAGATCGAGCAGCAGATGGTCGGCGAGGGTGGGCTGTCGGGCGGCTTTTCGGGGCGCGGCAGCCTCGATCCGAGCAGCCGCCTGGCGGCGTTCCCCCTGCCCGGTTCTCCAGCCGGCGCCCCGGCGCCGGTGCGGGTGGCCTCGAGCCTGCCGCCGCTGGCGCCCGTGGTCTCGGTGGGCCTGGACACACTGCCGATGCGCTTCAGCGAGCGTTCGGTGTCGCCAGTCGGCAGCCCGCCGCTGGAGCTTTCGGTCCCTTTTGCCGCCGAGCTGAGCGAGGTCGTGCACGACCCCGACCTGGACGAGGCCGTGATGGCCTTTGCCAATGCCGATTTCGGCCCGTGCGAGGAGGCCCTGCTGGGCCTCATCGGCCCCGGCGGCGTGCGAGCGCGGCACGCCGAGACCTGGCTGGCCCTGTTCGACCTGTACCGCGCCACCGGCCAGCAACAGCGCTTCGAGAGCCTGGCGCTCGACTACGCCCGGCAGTTCGGCAGGAGCGCGCCGCAGTGGTACAGCCTGCCCAAGCTGGTGGCCGACAAGCTGGCCGAAGAGCCCGAGGTGCGTCGTCTGCACGACGCCGGCAGCCCGACCGGCGGCCAGGTCGGCTGGGTCTGTCCCGAGCTGCTGGACATCGAGGCCGTGACGCGGCTGCGCGCGCAGACGCTGCAGATGCCGCTGCCCTGGATCCTCGACTGGGGCTCGCTGCGCGTGATCGACCCCGACGCGGCGATGCAGTTGTCGACGGTCTTCCGGCTCTGGGCCGGACAGCAGCTCGAGATGCGCTGGTTCGGCGGCGACCGCCTGTTCCAGGTGCTGACCGAGTCAGCCCCCACCGGGGTGCGCGACGCCGATCCGGCGTTCTGGCTCACGCGGCTTGACGCCCTTCGCCTGGCCAACCGCGCCGACCAGTTCGACGAAGCCGCGATCGACTACTGCGTCACCTACGAGGTGAGCCCGCCGTCCTGGGAGCCCGCGCGCTGCGCCGTTCACATCAGCGGCGGCGCGATGAGCACGCGCAGCCCGCCGATGTCGATGGTCTCCGACGTCTCGACGCGCTTCCTTGAAAGCGGACTGGCCGACGCTGCCGATGGCAGCGTCGAAGTGGCGCACGTGGAGCTGTCGGGCCAGCTCATCGGCGACATCAGTGCCACGCTGACCAGGCTGCAGGGCCAGCTCGGGCAGGCGCCGGTGGTGATGGTCTCGTGCGCGCGGCTGATCCGCGTCGACTTCATCGCCGCTGGCGACCTGCTGAACTGGGTGCTGGCTCGCCGCGGCGAGTCGCGTGCGGTGCACTTCGTCGAAGCGCACCGCCTGCTGGCGCTGTTCTTCGGGGCCATGGGCATCAACGAGCACGCCAAGGTGAAGGTGCGCACGGTCTGACGGAGGCAGCGCCAACCCGCCGCGTGCAGCTATCCTGCTGTCATGGACTCCTACCACGGCACCACCATCCTCAGCGTGCGTCGCGGCCCGCTCGTCGCCTTGGGCGGCGACGGCCAGGTCACCCTGGGCACCATCGTCGTCAAGGCCAGCGCCCGCAAGGTGCGCAAGCTCTACAAGGATCAGGTGCTCGCCGGCTTTGCGGGCGCCACGGCCGACGCCTTCACCTTGTTCGAGCGCTTCGAGGCCAAGCTCGAGAAGCACCAGGGCCAGCTCCAGCGCGCCGCCATCGAGCTGACCAAGGACTGGCGCACCGACCGCGTGCTGCGTCGCCTGGAGGCCATGCTGGCCGTGGCCGACCGCACGGGCAGCTTCATCATCACCGGCAACGGCGACGTGCTCGAGCCCGAGTACGGCATCGTGGCCATCGGCTCCGGCGGCGCCTATGCGCAGGCTGCGGCACGTGCGCTGCTGGAGCACACCGACCTGTCGCCTTCGGCCATCGTGAAGAAGGCGCTCACGATCGCGGGCGATCTGTGCATCTACACGAACCAGAACCACACCATCGAGACGCTGGGGGACGGTGCATGACTGCCGAGAACGAGCGCGCGCCGCTGGGCATGACGCCGCGGGAGATCGTCTCCGAGCTCGACCGCCACATCGTGGGCCAGCCCGCGGCCAAGCGCGCGGTGGCGATCGCGCTGCGCAACCGCTGGCGGCGCCAGCAGGTGCCGGGCGCGATGCGCGGCGAGATCACGCCGAAGAACATCCTGATGATCGGCCCCACCGGCGTGGGCAAGACCGAGATCGCGCGCCGTCTGGCAAGGCTGGCCGACGCGCCCTTCATCAAGGTGGAGGCGACCAAGTTCACCGAGGTGGGCTATGTGGGCAAGGACGTGGACACCATCGTGCGCGACCTGGTGGACGTGGCCGTCAAGCAGGAGCGCGAGCGGCAGGTGCGGCTGCACCGCACACGCGCCGAGGATGCCGCCGAGGAGCGCATCCTCGATGCGCTGGTGCCACCGCCGCGCGGTGCTGGCGCCATCGGCTTCGACACGGCCCCGCCGCCGGCCGACAACACGGCACGCCAGGTGCTCAGGAAGCGCCTGCGCGAGGGCGCGCTCGCCGACAAGGAGATCGAGATCGACGTCGCCGACGCGCGGCCCACGCTCGAGGTGATGGGGCCGGCATCCGGACATGGCCTGCCCGGCATGGACGAGATGGCCGAGCAGCTCAAGGGCCTGTTCGCCCAGATGGGCGCGGGCAAGCGCAGCAAGCGCAAGATGAAGATCGGCGAGGCCTGGCCCAAGCTCGTGGACGAGGAAGCCGCCAAGCTCGTGAACGAAGACGAGATCCGCGCCGCCGCGTTGCTGAACGCCGAAGGCAATGGCATCGTCTTCATCGACGAGATCGACAAGGTCGCCACGCGCAGCGAACACGGCGGCGCGGACGTGTCACGCCAGGGCGTGCAGCGCGACCTGCTGCCCTTGGTGGAGGGCACCACCGTCAGCACGAAGTACGGGCCGGTGAAGACCGACCACATGCTGTTCATCGCCAGCGGCGCCTTCCACCTGGCGCGGCCCTCCGATCTGATCCCCGAGCTGCAGGGCCGGCTGCCCATCCGCGTGGAGCTGCAGTCGCTGAGCGTCGATGACTTCGAGGCCATCCTCACCAGCACCCAGGCGAGTCTTGTCAAGCAGTACGCCGCGCTGCTGGCCACCGAGGGCGTGACGCTGGCCCTGACGCCGCCAGCCATCCGGCGCGTCGCGCAGATCGCGTTCGATGTCAACGAGCGCACCGAGAACATCGGTGCGCGGCGCCTGGCCACGGTGATGGAGCGGCTGCTCGACGACGTGAGCTTCGATGCACCGCGCCTGTCGGGCCAGACCGTGACGCTGGACGCCGAGGACGTGAACCGACGCCTGGGCGAATTGGCGGAGAACGTGGATCTGTCGCGCTACATCTTGTGATCGCGGCCCGCTGATCGGCCCGCTGATCGGCCCGATGCAGCCGGCGGCTGCTCCGATAAGCCCGTCTGACGCCACGCGCGCGTCATCGCAAAGCGCGGATAATCCGCAACCGGCGTCATGACGCAGCGCCCAATGCAAAACGCCGCGGCGCCGGGGATCCCACAACAACAGAACAGGACCCCGCATGCCCTCGCTGCCCCTCTTCATCGCGCCCACGCGCCACACCGACGCCGACTCGGCGCTGGCCCAGGTGCAGCTCATCTACCGCGACAGCGTCGAGCACCTGCGCACGGCGCTGCAGCGCTTCGTCACGGGCACCGACGACGGCCAGGCCGTGCGCGCCTGCTACCCCTTCGTGCGCGTGCGCACCGACACCGTGGCGCGCGCCGACTCGCGCCTGAGCTACGGTTTCGTGGCCGGCCCCGGCACCTTCGAGACCACGATCACGCGGCCCGACCTGTTCGCCAGTTACCTGCGCGAGCAGTTCCGGCTGCTGCTGCAGAACCACGGCGTAGCACTGGAGGTGGGCACCAGCAGCCAGCCTATCCCGGTGCACTTCTCGCTGGCCGATGGCGATCACCTCGAAGGCAGCCTGAGCGCCGAGCGGCGGCTGCTCATGCGCGACCGCTTCGACCTGCCCGACCTGGCCGCCATGGACGACAGCATTGCCAACGGCACCTGGCACCGCAGTGCGGGCGAGCCCGAGCCGCTGAGCCTGTTCACCGCGCCGCGCACGGATTACTCGCTGCACCGGCTGCGCCACTACACCGGCACGGTGCCCGACCAGTTCCAGAACTTTGTCCTGTTCACGAACTACCAGTTCTACATTGACGAGTTCATCAAGCTGGGCCACGCGCTGATGGCCGATCCGGCCTCGGAGTACGAGGCCTTCGTCGAGCCGGGCAACGTGGTCACGCGCCGCGCCGGCATGCCGGCCCAGCCGGGCGACGAGCTCGGCGCACCGCCGCCGCGGCTGCCGCAGATGCCGGCGTACCACCTCCAGCGCGCCGGGCACTCGGGCATCACGATGGTCAACATCGGCGTCGGCCCGGCCAACGCCAAGACCATCACCGACCACGTGGCCGTGCTGCGCCCGCACGCCTGGCTCATGCTCGGCCACTGCGCGGGCCTGCGCAACAGCCAGCAGCTTGGCGACTACGTGCTGGCCCACGCCTACATGCGCGAGGACCACGTGCTCGACGAGGACCTGCCGCTGTGGGTGCCCGTGCCTGCGCTGGCCGAGGTGCAGCTGGCGCTGGAGCAGGCGGTGGCCGAGGTCACCCAGCTCAGCGGCTACGAGCTCAAGCGCGTGCTGCGCACGGGCACCGTGGTCTCCACCGACAACCGCAACTGGGAGCTGCTGCCGGCCAGCGGCCCCGAGCGCCGCTTCAGCCAGAGCCGCGCCGTGGCGCTGGACATGGAGAGCGCCACGATTGCCGCCAACGGGTTCCGTTTCCGAGTCCCGTACGGGACGCTTCTCTGCGTGAGCGACAAGCCGCTGCATGGCGAGATCAAGCTGCCCGGCATGGCCAACCACTTCTACCGCGAGCGCGTGGACCAGCACCTGCGCATCGGCATGCGCGCCGTGGAACTGCTGCGCCAGGAGCGGCCCGGCAGCCTGCACAGCCGCAAGCTGCGCAGCTTTGCCGAGGTGGCGTTCCAGTAAGGCCCGGCGCCGCGCTCAGGCCGCGCGCAGCAGCGGCCGCAGCGCCAGCAGCCCCAGCGCCGGCCCGAGCGCCAGCCAGGGCAGCAGCTGCGCCAGCGGCACCGTCTGCGCCAGCCGCACGAACAGCTCGATGCTCAGGGCGCTGATCGCAAAGCCGATGCTGTTGGTGAGCGTGAGCACGCTGCCCACGGCCTCGCGCGGGGCGTTGGCGGCGGTGAGCGCGCTGAACTGCGGCGAGTCGCCGGCCACTGTCACGCCCCACAGCAGCAGCCAGGCCGCAAACAACCAGACCGGCGCGCCCAGCGCCCAGGGCGCAGCCAGGCAGCACAGGCCGCTGGCGGCCAGCATGGTGGCGGCCACGCGCGCGCTGCCCACACGCGCCGCCCACTGGCCGCCGAGCACGCAGCCCACGGCCCCGGCGCCGAGCACGGCAAACGCCGCCCACGACACGGCCGCGCCCTCGAGCCGCGTGAGCAGGATGGTGGGCACCAGCACCCACACGGTGTAGAGCTCCACCATGTGGCCGAAGTAGCCGAACACCGAGGCGCGCACGCGGCGGTCCGTCACCAGCGTGGCCAGCGCGCGCAGCCGCAGCCCCGGGCCGCGCCCGGCCACGGCCGGCGTGGCCGGCACACGCGCCCACAGCAGCCACCCGGCCAGCGCCGTGACGGCCGCCACGGCCACGAACACCGCCTGCCAGGGCAGCCCCGCGCCCTGCGCCGCCAGCGCGCGCAGCGCGTGCGGGCTGGCGCTGCCCAGCACCAGCGCACCGAGCAGCCAGCCCAGCGCCGGGCCCAGGCCCTGCGGGTACCACTGCGCGGCGATCTTCATGCCCACGGGGTAGATGCCCGCGAGGAAGAAGCCCGTGGCCACGCGGCAGGCCAAGAGCGCGGGCACGGAGTGCGCCACCGCAGCGGCCAGCAGCGTGGTGGCCGAGGCCAGCAGCGCGCACAGCAGGAACACGGCGCGCGCCGGGAAGCGGTCGGCCACGGCCAGCAGCGCAAACACCAGCGTGCCGGCGATGAAGCCGCCTTGCAGCGCGGCGGTGAGGGTGCCCACGGCCGCGGCGTCCCAGCCGAAGGCGGTTTGCAGATCGGGCATCACGGCATTGACGGCGAACCAGCTCGAGGTGCCGCCCAGCTGCGCCAGCACGATGGCGGGCAGCACGCGGGCGCCGGCGGCGGTCGATTCAAGGGCAGGTGGCGCAGGCACGCCGGAACGCTATCACCGCTGCCGGGGTGACACCTGTCATGCCCGGGCCCTGACAGCGTTCACTGTCACCGCGCAGCCCGCGGCGACACAGTGGCGGCATGAACAAGACCACCGCTTCGCTACCCACCGTGCGGCCCCTGCCGGCCGCGCGCGCCGCGCCGGCCTGCGCGCCCGTCGTGCAGGCCCGCGGCCTGGTGCGGCGCTACGGCGCCGTCACCGCGCTGGCCGGCCTGGACCTGGACATCCACCCCGGCCGCGTCACCACCCTGCTGGGCCCCAACGGCGCCGGCAAGAGCACGCTGGTGGGCCTGGTGCTGGGCCGGCTGCGCGCCGACGCCGGCACGCTGCAGGTGGCCGGCCACGCGCCGGGCAGCCTGGCAGCGCGGCGGCTCACGGGCGCCATGCTGCAGACCGCGGGCCTGGCGCCTCAGCTCACGGTGCAGGAGCACGTGGCGCTGCACAGCGGCTACCACCCCGGTGCGCGGCCGCTGGCCGAGACGCTGGCCCTGGCCGGCCTGCTGGGCCTGGAAGGCCGGCGCTACGAGGCGCTGTCGGGTGGCCAGCAGCGGCGCGTGCAGTTCGCGCTGGCCCTGGCCGGGCGGCCGCGCCTGCTGGTGCTCGACGAGCCCACCGCCGCGCTCGACGCCGAATCGCGCCGCGCCCTGTGGCAGACCGTGCGCGCGCTGGCCGACGAAGGCAGCGCCGTGCTGCTGACCACCCACCTGCTGGAGGAGGCCGAGGCGCTGTCGGACCGCGTGCTGCTGCTGGCCGACGGCCGCGTGGTGGCCGACGGCACGCCGGGCGAGTTCCGCGGCCGCGTGGCGGCGCGCTGGGTGCGCTGCGTGTGCAGTCTGCCGCTGCCGCAGCTGCAGGCCCTGCCCGGCGTGGTGGCGGCCACGGCCGAAGGGCGCCGTGTGGCGCTGCGCACCAGCGCTGCCGAGGCCACGCTGCGCGCCCTGCTGGCCGCCGACGCCGAGGTGGCCGAGCTCGAGGTCACCGGCACCAGCCTCGAAGACGCCGTGCTCGATCTGCTCCGGAAGGAGGCCGCATGAACACCCTCACCCTGCTGTGGGCCGAAACCGGCGCCGAGTGGCGCAAGGCCTGGCGACAGCCCGCCTTCGCCATCCCGACGCTGGTGCTGCCGCTGGCCTTCTACGCGCTGTTCGCCATCGTGCTGGCGCGGCCCGGCGGTGGCAATGCCGCCTACCTGATGGCCACCTACGGCGTGTTCGCGTCGCTCGGGCCGGCGCTGTTTGCGTTCGGCGCGGGCATCGCCAGCGAGCGCGAGACCGGGCTGCTCGCGCTCAAGCAGGTGTCGCCGCTGCCGGTGCCCGTGTACCTGGGCGCCAAGCTGCTCACCTGCGTGGGCTTCACGGGCCTGGTGGTGCTGGCGCTGTACGCGCTGGCGGCCTTCGCCGGTGGCGTGGTGCTGCCGCGCGGGGCCTGGCTGGGCCTGGCCGTGGTGCACCTGCTGGCCGCCATACCGCTGGGGCTGCTCGGGCTGGTGGTGGGCCTGTCGTTCGGCGGCTCGGCGGCCATGGGGGTGACCAACCTGCTGTTCCTGGCGCTGGCGGTGCTGGGCGGGCTGTGGATCCCGGTGTTCCTGTTCCCGGGCTGGATGCAGGGCTTCGCGCTGGCCATGCCCACGCACCACCTGGCCGAGCTGTCGCTGGCGCTCTCCGGGCGCCCCATCGATGGCAGCATGGCGGGCCATGCGGCCGCGGTGGCGGGCTTCACGCTGGCCTTTGCGGGTGCGGTGGCTCTGGTCTGGCGGCGGGCGCACCGCTGATGGCCGCCCCGGCTTCAGCCGGCCGCCGCTGGCGCGGCCCGGTGCTGGTGGCGGGCGTGGCCCTGGCGCTGGCGGGTTTCTTCTTCGCCCTGCCCGAGCCCGGCGACGAACGCGCCGCGCCCCCGGGATCCGGCTTCGTGCTGCGCGATGTGCGGGTCTTCGACGGCGAGCGCGTGATCGAGCGAGCCACCGTGGTGGTGCGCGAAGGCCGCATCGCCGCCGTCGGCCCCGATGTGGCCGCGCCTTCCGGGCTGGCGGCGATCGACGGCCAGGGCCGCACGCTGCTGCCGGGCCTCATCGACGCCCATGTGCACACCTGGGGCGACGGTCTCGCGGAGACGATCAACTTCGGCGTCACCACGGTGCTGGACATGTTCTCCGACCCCGGCCCGCACCAGGTGCTGCGGCGCACGCGCGACAGCCTCGCGCCGCGTGCGCACGCCGACAAGTTCTCGGCCGGCGCGCTGGCCACTGCGCCCGGTGGCCATGGCACGCAGTTTGGCGTGAAGGTGCCCACGCTGACGACACCCGCCGAGGCCCCGGCCTGGGTGGACGCGCGCCTGGCCGAGGGCTCGGACTTCATCAAGATCGTCTACGAGCCGCGCACGGCCGAGGGCCTGGGGCCGCCCTTCCCATCGCTCGACCGCGCCACCATGGCGGCGGTGATCGCGGCCACGCAGGCGCGGCAGCGGCTGGCGGTGGTGCACATGTCGCGCCTCGTCCCCGCGCACGAGGCGCTGGAGTCCGGCGCCGACGGCCTGGTGCACGTGCACGTGGACCGCGTGGCCGACGAGGCGCTCGTGCAGTTGGCGCGCGAGCGCCGTGCCTTCGTGATCCCCGCGCTGGCCGTGATCGCCGGCTTCGACCCCACGCCGCCACCGGCCGGCCAGCCGCGCGAACCCCAGCGCTTTGCCGCCGACCCCGCGGTGCGGCCCTTTCTCACGCCCGACCAGCGGCGCGTCCTCGAGACCGCGCCGACCTCGAAGCTGGTGATGTTCCGGCTCGACACCGCCCTGGCCTCGGTGCGTGCGCTGCACGCCGGCGGCGTGGAGATCCTGGCCGGCTCGGACTCGCCCAACCCCGGCACCGCGCACGGCGCCAGCCTGCACCACGAGCTGGAGCTGCTGGTGCGTGCCGGCCTCACGCCGATCGAGGCGCTGCGCGCCGCCACCTCGGCCCCGGCGCGGCGCTTCGGCCTGTCCGACCGCGGCCGCATCGCGCCCGGCCAGCGCGCCGACCTGCTGCTCGTGGCCGGCGACCCCACGGCCGACGTCCGCGCCACGCGTGCCATCGAGCGCATCTGGAAGAACGGCGCGGCGGTGCAGCGGCGCCGCTATCCTGTGGCGCCATGAGATCCCTGGCCGTACCCCCCGGTTCCGAACTGCATCGGCTGCAGCAGGCTGACCAGCGTTGGCGGCGCCTGGGCTGGTGGTTCCTGGCCTACCTGCTGATCTACCCCTTGCCCTGGCTGAGCCGGCCGCCCGCGGCGGTGGATCTGGTGGCCTCGGCCTTGGGCGTCGCCGCTTTCCTGCCGCTGTACCTGCGCGGCTTCGGCCGTAGCGACATGCGCGCGCTCGGCAGCGGGCTGGCGGTGGCGGGCATCGGCCTGGCGCTGCAGCCCTTTGGTGGCATCTGGGGAGTGTTCATCGTCTACGCCTGCGGGTTGCTTGGCGGCTTGTTGCCCAAGCGCCGCGCCATCGTGGCGCTGGCCGCTGTGGCCGGGCTGGTGACGGTGCTGGTGCTGTGGCGCGAGCTGCCAATGTGGGACTGGCTGCCGACGCTGTTCTTCGGCGCCATGACGGCCTTGGTCTCGCTGTACTCGGCGGCCTACACCGCGCAGAGCGAGGCCCTCGCGGCATCGCGCGACGAGGCGCGCCGTCTGGCCGTGGTGGCCGAGCGCGAGCGCATCGCGCGCGACTTGCACGACCTGCTCGGCCACACCCTCACGGCCGTGGCCGTGAAGGCCGACCTCGCCGGCCGCCTGCTGGACGCTGATCCCGAGCGCGCCCGCGCCGAGATCGACGACATCCGCCGCACCGCGCGCAGCGCGCTGGCCGACGTGCGCGCGGCCGTCACCGGCATGCGCTCGACGCGGCTGGCCCACGAGCTGGCCGCGGCGCGCCGCGCGCTCGACAGCGCAGGCATCGCCTTCAACGTGCAGGGCGTGCCCCTGGCCCTGCCCGAGCCCGTGGAGACCGCGCTGGCCTTCGTGCTGCTGGAGGGCGTGACCAACGTCGTGCGGCACGCGCAGGCCCGGCAGTGCCGCGTGGACTTCGGTCTGGCCGACGGCGCCGTGACGCTGCGGGTGCGCGACAGCCGGCAGGCGGACGGCGCATTGCCCGCGGAAGGCGCGATCCCGGCGCCCGGCGCCGCGCGCCCGGCCGCGCGCCCGGCCGAGGGCCACGGCATCGCCGGCATGCGCCAGCGCCTGGCCGAGGTCGGCGGCACGCTGGCGCTGCGCTTGGGCCCCGAGGGCGGCGAGTTGCTGGCGTGGGTGCCGATGCCGACGCCGATGCTGATGCCGATGGACGCAGGCGCCGGGGCCCCGGCGTGATCCGCGTCGTCGTCGCCGAGGACCAGGGCATGGTGCTGGGCGCCCTGGCCACTCTGCTGTCGCTGGAGCCCGACATCGAGGTCGTCGGCCGCGCCCCCGACGGCGTCGCAGCCTGGGCCCTGGTCCAGCGCGAGCGACCCGAGGTCCTGCTCTCCGACATCGAGATGCCCGGCCTCACGGGCCTGGAGCTCGCGGCGCGCATCCAGGCCGGCAAGCTGCCGGTGGCCGTGCTCATCGTCACCACCTTTGGCCGCCCGGGCTACCTGCGCCGGGCGCTCGATGCCGGCGTGCGCGGCTACCTGCTGAAGGACCAGCCCAGCGAGGAGCTGGCCGCCGCGGTGCGCCGCGTGGCCGCCGGCGGCCGCGTCGTGGCGTCCGAGCTGGCCGAGGCCGCCTGGGATGCGCGCGACCCGCTGAGCGAGCGCGAGCGCGGCGTGCTGCGCTTGGCCGAGGAAGGCCGCAGCAACAAGGAGATCGCCAACGCGCTGGGCCTGTCGCCGGGCACCGTGCGCAACTACCTGCACGAGGCGGCCGGCAAGCTGGGTGCCGACAACCGCGTCGAGGCCGCCCGCATCGCGCGCGCCAACGGCTGGCTCTAGACGCGGGCACCGCGCGCAGACTTCTCCGCGCGCGGTGCCCCGCGGTCCTGCGGGGCTATTTGGGGCAGGGCGGTGGCCACCCGCTGCGCGTGGGCATACTCCCTGCGTCGAAAGGGGAGTAGCAGGCCGTGCAACGCGGCCGCGGAACCCCGTCAATCCGGTGGGTGGTGTTGTCTGGCCCCCTGCCCGGGGCCGCAGCTCGGCCACCCCGGCCGAATCGCAAGACCTTTCGGCGCACTCGCGGTTCTTACTCCAACAACCTTCAGCCCGAGGGAGTGTGTCCATGGACACCATTGCGCCGACCTGGCTCTGGATCTTCTTTGTCTGCGCCGTCATCGTGGCGCTGTTCGTCGATTTCGTCGTCCTGCGCAAGCAGGGCGCGCACGCCGTCTCCGTCAAGGAGGCGCTGAACTGGTCGATCGTCTGGGTGCTGCTGAGCTTTGCCTTCAACGGCCTGTTCTGGTGGGCCGTCTATCAGGACCACGGCGTCGCGCTGGCCAACACCAAGAGCATGGAGTTCCTCACCGGCTATCTCATCGAGAAGAGCCTGGCGGTGGACAACATCTTCGTGTTCCTGATGATCTTCACCTACTTCGCGGTGCCGCCGGAGTTCCAGAAGCGCGTGCTGATGATCGGCATCATCGGCGCCATCGTGCTGCGCACCGTGATGATCCTGGTGGGCGCCTGGCTGATCCAGCAGTTCCACTGGATCCTCTACGTCTTCGGCGCCTTCCTCATCCTCACCGGCGTGAAGATGTGGTGGGCTGCGGGCCAGGAACCGGATCTTGAGAGCAACCCGGCGCTGAAGCTGCTGCGCCGGATCATGCCGGTGAGCAAGGCCTTCGACGGCGAGAAGTTCTTCACCCTGGAAAACGGCAAGCGCATCGCCACGCCGCTGTTCCTGGTGATCATCCTGGTGGCCATCACCGACGTGATCTTTGCCGTCGACTCGATCCCGGCGATCTTTGCCATCACGATGGATCCGTTCATCGTGCTCACGAGCAACATCTTCGCCATCCTCGGCCTGCGCGCGATGTACTTCCTGCTGGCCGCCATCGCCGCCAAGTTCCACCTGCTGAGCTACGGCCTGTCGGTGATCCTGGTGTTCATCGGCACGAAGATGGTGCTGATCGACATCTACAAGATCCCGGTGGCGGTGAGCCTGGGCGTGGTGGTGGCGGTGCTGGCCATCACCATGGTCTGGAGCGTGAAGACGGCGCCCAAGATCGAGCCCAAGGACGCCGGCTGACGCCGGCCTTCAGGCCCTGCACGTGGCTCTGCCCCGACGGCCCGCCCCTGGCGGGCCGTTGCGCCTGGCGGGGCCGCGTGGCCCAGGGCAAGGCGGATTTATCATCCCCGGCTGATGCAAGCCAGCCCCCCCGATCTCGCCCAGGTGCGCCTGGGCAATGCGCTGGCCCTGTTCGAGGAGTTCGTGCGCGCCACGGCGCGCCACGCCGACGCGGCCACGCTGCGTGGCCTGGAGCGGCGCTTTGCCGAACGTGTGCAGATCCAGCCCAGCTACTGGAGCCAGATCAAGGGCCGCAGCCGCCAGATCGGCGAGCGCCTGGCGCGCCAGTTCGAGCAGCTGTGCCACAAGCCCCGCGGCTGGATGGACGTGCCGCACGGCCCCGGCAGCGAGGCGCTGCCGCCGCCGCTGGGCGCCACGCTGCCGGCCGACTACCGCACGGCCGGAACCGCGCCGTCATCCGCGCCAAGCCAGGACAACCTGCCGGCCGACGACGACGAGCGCTTCATCGTCGGCCTCGTGCTCACCTACTACCGCCGTCATCCGCAGCGTGCCCGCACCCGGCTGCTCGACCTGCTCGGCGAGGTGCTCACGCCGCCGCCCGCCATGCCCGCCGCATCCGCCGCATCCGCGGCCGGCCCGCGGCCCGGCGCCCCGACCGCGCCCTCGCCGCGCCCACCGGCCGACGACCCGCAGGCGTTGTGGCTGCGCAGCCAGCAGGGCGTGGCGCCGCTCAAGCGCAAGAAGTAGCCGGTGGCCGCCGCATCGCCGCGGCATGGACCCCTGGCGTGAAGAACGGTCTCACTGTGGGTTTTCCCGCACACCGACCCCCTTGCCGTTTGATAACCGACTCTTTATCATTTGCTCAATCCTGTGAAAGACGACTTGCCCAGCCGTTCACCGGCGCGGCTCTTGCCGACACAGCCCGCAACCCCCCAACCGACACCATGGACCTGAACCTGCTGTTCGCCCGATCCCGGGTGCCGGTGAACCGGCGTGCCAGGCGCCAGCGCATTCGGTAGCGCATCGGCACCGCACACGCCGTCTCCACCCAGGCCCGGGCTGCACCAGCACCCGGGCCTTGTTGTTTTCTGCCCCCGCTCAACCACGAAAGGAGCCCCCGATGAAGCCGATCCTCGAGACCCGCAAGCCGCGCAACCCCTTCGTGGCCCTGGCCCGCAGCCGTTGCGCCGGCCGCCACGGCGCCGGCAAGCGCCGGCAGCAGCTGCAGCGCGAGTTGCGCGGCGAACTCAGCCGCTGCAAGCCCAGCCCCTGAACACCCCGCCACGCCCGCAGCGCGTGGCGTATCGGCCCGGCCGATGGAGATCGATCATGACGACGCGTGAACTGTTCTACTTCCCCGTCCCTGCCGAGGAGCGCATGGCCCGCGGCTTCGTCGCCGCGGTGTTGCGCGGCCTGAGCCGCGTGCTTGACACGCTGGCCGAGAAGGTGGCCCTCGTCGAGGAGCCGCCCGTGACCGAGCCGGTGCTCGAGTTCCACGCCGACGCCGCGGCTCCCGAAGGCGCGCTGTACGTCAACGGCCAGCTCGTTGGCCGCGTGCTCGGCGTGACGCGGCTGTAGGGCGGTGATGCCGCCACCGGCACACCCCGCAGGGCCCGCCCTGCGGGGTTTTTCTTTGTGGGCACCGCAGCCGAGTCGGTGCACGATCGCGGCATGGACCGCACCGCCTCGCACCGTCTGCTGATCGCCCGCGGCGATCTCCACCGCACCACCTGGCGGCCCGACCCCGACGCCACGCGCGCGCTCGAGCCCGGGCAGGCCCGTCTGGCCATCGAGCAGGTGGCGCTCACCGCCAACAACATCACCTACGCCGCCTTCGGCGCGGCCATGAAGTACTGGCAGTTCTTCCCCGCGCCGGACGCCGCGCACGGCTGCCTGCCGACCTGGGGCTTTGCCACGGTGGTGGAGTCGCTGGCCGAAGGCCTGGCCGTCGGCCGGCGCGTCTGGGGCTTCCTGCCGCTGGGCACGCACCTCGTGGTGCAGCCCGGCCGGGTGCGCGAGGCGGGCTTCATGGAGCGCTCGCCGCACCGCGCCGAGCTCGCAGCGGCTTACCAGTCCTACGCCTTCTGCGACGCCGATCCAGCCTGGAGCCCCGCACTCGAGGGCCTGCAGGCCGTGCTCAAGCCGCTGTTCATGACGGCCTTCCTGCTCGACGACTTCCTGGCCGACGCCGGCTTCTTCGGGGCGCAGCGGCTGCTGCTGTCCAGCGCCTCGAGCAAGACGGCCTACGCGACGGCGTTCTGTCTGGCGCAGCGCCCGCGCGCCGCGCGGCCCGAGATCGTGGGCCTGACCTCGCCCGCGCGCACCGGCTTCGTGCAGGGGCTGGGCTGCTACGACCGCGTGCTGGGCTACGACGCCGTCGAGACGCTGCCGGGCGGCGAGAGCGCGGTCTACATCGACTTCGCGGGCGATGCCGGCCTGCGCCGCCGCGTGCACGGCCACTGGGGCGATCGGCTTGCCTACAGCAGCTCGATCGGCGGCACGCACTGGCGCGCGCTGGGTTCTGGCGGGGGCCTGCCCGGGCCGCGGCCCACCCTGTTCTTTGCGCCGGCCCAGGCCGGCAAGCGCAGCGCGCCCGCGCCCGAAGGCTGGGGCGCCGAGGCCTTGAGCCAGCGCCTGGGGCAGGCCTGGGGGGCTTTCCTGGCAACCGTGCAGCAGGGCTCGCAGCCCTGGGTGCGCATCGTCACCCGCCCGGGACCCGAGGCCGCCGAGGCCGCCTACCGCGCGCTGCTAGACGGCACGGCCGACGCCCGCGAGGGCGTGATGCTGACGCTGCGCTGAGCGCCGCAGGCGCCGGCTCAAGCCCGCACCGCGCACGGTCGAAAACCCCCTCAGAGCCAGAGTCTCCCGCCACCATGCCCAGCCTCGCCCGCATCGAGCACCCGCCGCGCGACCTGCGCGGCTGGACAGCGCTGTTCCGGCCGCAGGCCCTGCCCGTGCTGGCCGCCACGGCCGCTCGGCTGGAGGAACTGCGCGAGCACGAAGACGCTGTCGATGCCCACCTGCTGAGCGAAACCGTCTCCGCCGACCCGCTGCTGACCCTGCGGCTGCTGGCCCACGTGGGCCACCTGCTGCGGGGCCGCGAGGCCACCGAGGTGGAGACGGTGACCGCGGCGCTGGTGATGATCGGCATCCCGCCCTTCTTCCGCCAGTTTGCCGAGCTGGCCGTGGCCGAGGACGAGCTGGCCGACCTGCCCGAGGCGCTGGAGGGCTTGCGCGGCGTGCTGCGCCGCTCGCACCGCGCGGCGCGCTTTGCCATCGGCTTTGCCGTGCACCGCATGGACCACGACGCGTCGCTCATCCACGAGGCGGCGCTGCTGCACGACTTTGCCGAGCTGCTGCTGTGGCTGCATGCGCCAAGGCTGGCCTTGCGCATCGCGGCGATGCAGGCTGCCGACGCCACGTTGCGCTCGGCCGTGGCGCAGCAGCAGGTGCTGGGCATCGAGCTCGCCGATCTGCAGCACGCGCTGATGCAGCAGTGGCGGCTGCCCGGCCTGCTGGTGCAGCTGACCGACGACCATGCCCTGCGCAGCACGCCGCAGCTGCGCAACGTGCTGCTGGCCATCCGCGTGGCGCGGCACAGCGCGGCGGGCTGGGACAACGCCGCCTTGCCGGATGACGTGCGGGACATCGCCGAGCTGCTGCAGTTGTCGATCGACGCCACCACGCGGCTGCTGCACGAGATCGACGCCGACTGAAGGCCCGGAAACGCGCGCCCGCGTTCACGCCAGCGACAGCACCCCCAGCAGGCCCAGCACCAGGACCAGGTAGCGCGCGGCCTTGCCGGCGGTGATCCACAGCATGCTGCGGCCCAACGGCAGATGCAGCCAGCCGGCGGCCGCCACCAGCACGTCGCCCACCAGTGGCAGGAAGCTCAAGATGAGTGCCGGCGGTCCGAAGCGCCGCAGCCGCTGCACCAGCGGATGCTCGAGGTCGACCGACACGCGCTGAAAGCGCGCGTAACCCTGCCGGGCGCCGTAGCCCATGCCGTAGCTGAGCAGGCAGCCGATGACGTTGCCCGCCGTGGCCACCGCGAAGGCCTGCCAGACGATGGCCGGGAAGGCGGTCACGAGCGCCGTCATCACCACCTCGCTGCTGCCGGGCAGCAGCGTGGCCGACACGAACGCTGAGAGGAACAGGCCCCAGAGCCCGGCCTCGGCGCTCATCCAGCCCTGCAGCCACGCCTGCAGTGCGGTGATCCAATCGAACATGGGGACCATTCTTGCAGCATGCCGCGGCGGTGGAACTTCTTGCGCCCGTTGATGCAAAGCCGCTCCGGTGGCCCTACAGTGGGCGTTTTCGACAGCCCGCAGCGGAGACACGACGATGGATTTCAAGCCTTGGGACAACCCGATGGGCACGGCCGGATTCGAGTTCATCGAGTACGCCGCGCCCGACCCCGCGGCCCTGGGTGCCCTGTTCGAGCGCATGGGTTTCACGGCCGTGGCGCGTCACCGGCGCAAGAACGTGCTGCTGTACCGCCAGGGCGGGATCAACTTCATCGTCAATGCCGAGCCCGACAGCTTCGCGCAGCGCTTCGCGCGGTTGCACGGGCCGAGCATCTGCGCCATCGCTTTCCGGGTGGCCGACGCCAAGGCGGCCTACGAGCGCGCCCTGTCCCTGGGCGCCTGGGGCTTTGCCGGCACGGCCGGGCCGGGCGAGCTCAACATACCGGCCATCAAGGGCATCGGCGACAGCCTGATCTACCTGGTGGACCGCTGGCGCGGCAAGAACGGTGCCCGTGAGGGCGACATCGGCAACATCGGCTTCTACGACGTCGACTTCGAGCCGCTGCCCGGCGCCGCCCTGGTGGGCCTGAGCCCGCCCGGCCACGGCCTGACCTACATCGACCACCTCACGCACAACGTGCACCGGGGCCGCATGAACGAATGGGCCGATTTCTATGAGCGCCTGTTCAACTTCCGCGAGATCCGCTACTTCGACATCGAGGGTCAGGTCACCGGCGTCAAGAGCAAGGCCATGACCAGCCCCTGCGGCCAGATCCGCATCCCCATCAACGAAGAGGGCAACGAGAAGGCCGGGCAGATCCAGGAGTACCTCGACAAGTACCACGGCGAGGGCATCCAGCACATCGCACTGGGCTCGACCGATCTGTTCAAGACCGTGGACGCGCTGCGCGGTCGGGGGCTGAAGCTGCTCGACACCATCGACACCTACTACGAACTCGTGGACAAGCGCATCCCGGGCCACGGCGAGAACGTCGCCGAGCTCAAGCAGCGCAAGATCCTCATCGACGGCAAGGCCGGCGAGCTGCTGCTGCAGATCTTCTCGGAGAACCAGCTCGGGCCGATCTTCTTCGAGTTCATCCAGAGGAAGGGCGACCAGGGCTTCGGCGAAGGCAACTTCAAGGCGCTGTTCGAGAGCATCGAGCTCGATCAGATGCGCCGAGGCGTCCTGGCCAAGGCCTGAAGGAGGCACACATGGACCGGCGCGTCGCCAAGGGCGTGAATCAGGGTGTGGCCCCCGTCACGTACGGTACCGGCGAGCGCCCGCCGCGCGGCGACTACGCCAAGGCGCGCGCCGACTACACCTGCGAGCAGGACTGGGCGCAGTACAGCGCTGCCGACCACGACACCTACCGGCGTCTGTACGCGCGGCAGCTGCAGCAGCTGCCCGGCCGCGCCTGCGACGAGTTCATCGCCGCCGTGCAGCAGCTGGGCACCCCCGATCGCATCCCTCGCTTCGAGGCGGTGAGCGAGCGACTGCACAAGGCCACCGGCTGGCAGATCGTGGGCGTGCCAGGGCTCATCCCGGAAGAGGCTTTCTTCGCGCTGCTGGCGGCGCGCAGGTTTCCGGTGACGGACTGGATCCGCAGACCCGATGAGTTCGACTACGTCGTCGAGCCCGACGTCTTCCACGATCTCTTCGGCCACGTGCCGCTGCTGTTCGATCCCACCTTTGCCGACTACATGCAAGCCTATGGCGCGGGCGGCCTCAAGGCCAGCCGGCTCGACGCCTGCGAGCTGCTGGCGCGCCTGTACTGGTACACGGTGGAGTTCGGCCTCATCGCCACGCCGCAGGGGCTGCGCGCCTATGGCGCCGGCATCCTCAGCTCGGCCGGCGAGCTGCCCTACAGCGTGGCCAGCCCCGAGCCGCGGCGCGTCGGCTTCGAGCTGCAGCGGCTGATGCGCAGCCGCTACCGCATCGACACTTTCCAGGCCACCTACTTCGTGATCGATTCGTTCCAGCAGCTGTTCGAGGCCACGGCGCCGGACTTCACGCCCATCTACGCCGAGGTGCGCGAGCGCATCGTGCGCGAGGGCGAAATCGACGCCGGCACCGTGCTGCCCGCAGAGCGCGCCTTCAGTCCCTGAGCCAGCGCTGCAGCGCCTGCCACCAGCCCTCGAAGCTGGCCAGGTGCACGTGGGCGTGGCCCGGCACGTGGCGGTTGTCGGCCCCCGGCAGCGTGGCCGTGGACGGCGGGAACACGATGTTGTCGCAGTGGCTGTAGAAGCAGGTGAAGCGCGCGCGGCGCGCCGCCGTCTCGCGCGGGGCCAGCGTTTGCAGCCAGCGCGAGAGCTGCTGCATCTGGCGTGCGTTGCGCGTCATCGCCAAGCGCGCCAGCCAGGTGCCGTGGTGCGGCGAGCCCAGCGTGATGGCGTGGTGCAGCCGCTCGTCGCGTCCGTCGGCCGCCCACCAGGCGCGCAGCGCCAGACCCCCCATGCTGTGCGCCACGGCCACCGGCGGCTGGCCCGTGACCATGTGCAGACGCGCCACTGCGGCGTCGATGATCGGCACGTAGTCGTCGATCGAGCCGAACACCGGCTCCAGGTTGACCGCGATGAAGGGCGTGCCCTGCGCGCGCAGCCGGCGCAGCCACGGCGTCCACAGGCCGCGGTTGCAGACGAAGCCGTGCAGCAGCAGCACGCCGCGCCGCCCGGGCGCGTCGGGCGGCAGGAAGTCGGGCTCGGCCTGGCTGCGAAACGGCTGCCGCCAGCCAAAGACCTGCGGGGCGGTGATCGCCTCATGCGCCCAGGCGCGCAGCAGCTGCGCGGCCGTGGCCCTCGGTGCCGGGTCGCTGCCATGCACCAGGCGCAGGCACACGAACTCCAGCGCCATCACCCAGGCGTGCAAGCCCAGCACGAAAACGGCCCAGGCCAGCGCCCAGCCGTGCCACCCGTGCTGCCAGGCCCAGGCCGCACCCCACAGGGCCAGCAACAGCACGAGCGCCACCAAGCCCTGCAGCAGCCGCGCCAGCATCAGCCGAGCTCGACGCTGCGGCCCGAGAGCTGGCGTGCCAGCCCCGTGGCCAGCTTGGTGACAAGGCCGTAGATCGACAGCTGCGGGTTGGCGCCGATACTCGTGGGGAACAGCGACCCGTCGTGCACCGACAGGTTCTCCAGCTGCCAGTGCCGCCCGTCGGGCCGCACCACGCCCAGCTCGGGCCTGCCGGCGATGCCGCAACCGCCCATCACGTGGGCGCTGAGCACGCGCGTCTGGTAGGGCGCCATCGGCAGCTGCTCGATCTGCGCCCGCGCCTCGCGCCAGCTCGTCAGCCAGGTGGCTTTTTCGTGCAGAGCCATCACGCGCTCGGCCCCGGCGGCGAACTGGATCTCGGCCATGCTCAGCAGCGCACGGCGCGCGCCGTCCCAGATGAAGGGCGTGAGCGGGTAGTCGAGCGAGGGCGTGCCGTCGCCCTTGATGGTGACGCGCCCGCCCGGCGACTGCGCGTGAAAGCCGTCGCGCAGCAGCGCCAGTAGCGCCTGCGTGTGCGGGAAGCGTTTCAGCGCTTCGACCTGGTCTTGCCCGATGCCGGGCATGGCGATGGTCGAGATCAGCGGGTACAGCGGCGGCGCCTCCAGCTTGTAGCCGATGGGGCCGTCGATGGGCTGCGTGCCCAGGAAGTGGTCGGTGTAGACGGTCTGCGGCGCGCCGTTCCAGGCCTCGATGCGCTCGGCGAAGGTGGCCATGGTGGCCACCACCGGGTGCAGGAAGGTGCGCTGGCCGAGGCGGCCGTGCGGATCGGGTGCCCCCGAGCGCAGCAGCAGGGCCGGCGAGTTGATGGCCCCGCCGGCCACGACGACGTGCCGCGCCGCGATGCGTGTGCCGCCGCTGCCCGGCGCGCCATTGATCGCCACCGGCCGGCAGTGCAGCGCCTGCACGCGGCCGCCCCGCAGCTCCAGCGTGTGCACCTGCGTCTGCACCAGCAGCATGGCGCCGCGGTCGAGCGCGGTGGGGATGGTCGTCACCAGCATCGACTGCTTGGCGTTGGTGGGGCAGCCCAGGCCACAGGAGCCCAGGTTCCAGCAGGCCTTGACGTTGCGCAGGATCGCCGCCGCCGTGATGCCCAGGCGCGCTGCGCCGACCTTGAGCTTGTCGTTGTTGGCGTTGGGCGGTACCAGCCAGGCGCCGATGCTCAGCCGCTCCTCGGCCTGCCGGAACCAGGGCGACAGGTCGGCCTCGTTCATCTCGGGCAGGGCGTAGTGCTCGGCCCAGTACTGCAGGGTGTCGGCCGGCGTGCGGAACGAGCTCGTCCAGTTGACGGTGGTGGAGCCGCCGACGCAGCGCCCCTGCAGGATGGCGATGGCCTTGTCGGCCGTCTTGCGGCCGTTGCTGTCCTGGTAGAGCGTGGCGTAGGCGTCGGCCTCGAGCTGGCGGAAGTCGCTGCTCGATTTGAGCGGTCCCTCCTCGACGATGACCACCTCCAGTCCGGCGGCGGTCAGCAGTTCGGCGGTGATGCCGGCACCGGCGCCGCTGCCCACGATGGCGACGTCGCAGCTCAAGGTGACGGGCAGCGCACCGTGCGGGCCGCCGAGCACCTTCCAGCCACGGGCCAGACCGGCGCGCACGGGATCTTGGATGGGTTCGCTCATGCGTCGGGCGCCTCGCTCAGGCCGGCGGCAGGTTGGGCACCGGGCGTTGGCCGGTGTAGCCCATCAGTGCCCAGGTGGCGCTGTCGGCAAAGAAGGCGGCGTTCGTGAGCTCGCGCAGCGCCTGGTAGACCTGCTGGCGCAGCGCCCGGCGCGAGTGGCGCAGGCCCTGCAGCGCGGCCTCGACCTCCCCCGCCGAGGCCTCGGTCCAGGGCGCCGCCAGCCCGACGAGCAGCCGGCGGCCCGGTGCGCTGGCCAGCAGCGTGGTGAGCTGGTCGATCTCGGCCTGCACCGCAGGCGGCATGCCGGCGATGGCCTGCTCCAGCCGCACCAGGTGCGCGTCGAGCAGGGTCTGCGCCGCCGCAGCGTCGGCCGGCACCAGGGTGCCGAGCACGCCGCGCGCCACCGCGGCGTACAGCGCCCGCCCGGCGGCGCTCAGCCGGCCATCGGCACGGCCGGGCCGGATCAGGGCCACGAGCCCGGCGCCGGCCCCGAGGGCGAGCCCGGCGGCCAGGCCCACGCGGAGCAGGGTACGGCGCTGCATGCGCAGAGTGTTGCATCATCGCGGGCCCGCGCTCTAGGGTGGATCAACTAAGGCCCGGCGCGGGAGTGCACAGATGTCATCGTCCGCTGATCGGATCCTCCAGGGGCTGCGCGCCGTGGCCACGGAGCGCGCGCTGCGGGCATCCGATGCGCCGCTGGACGCGGCCGTGCGGGCCATCAAGCAGCACCAGCACGCCCGCTTCGCCATCACCTACGCCGACCTCATGGCGCAGCCGCGCTATGCGCGCGCGGCCGAGTTCTTCCTCACTGATCTCTACGGCCCGGCCGACTTCACCGACCGCGACGCGCAGTTCGCGCGCATCGTGCCGGCGCTGGTGCGCTTGTTCCCGCAGCACATCGTGCACACCGTGTCCGAGCTCGCGGAGCTTCACGCGCTGTCGGAGCGGCTCGACACCGCCATGGCCCGGGCCTGGCGTGCCCGCGAACCCGACGCCGCGGTGCCGGACGGCGCGGCCTACGGCCAGGCCTGGCGCGACGTGGGCGAGCCGCTGTCGCGCGAGCGACAGATCGGGCTCATGGTCTCGGTCGGGCAGGCCCTGGACCGCTACACCCGCAGCGCCTGGCTGCGGCAGACGCTGCGCCTCATGCGCGGGCCTGCCTCGGCGGCGGGGCTGGCGGCCCTGCAGGGGTTTCTCGAGCGCGGCTTCGACACCTTTCGTGACATGGCCGGGGCCGAGTTCTTCCTCGACACCATCGCCATGCGCGAGCGCGCGCTGGCGGCGCGGCTGTTCGAAGGGGGCGCGGCACCCGATCCGGCCTGATTCCCGCACAGGGCCGCCCACGCTCCTAGTGCAAGCCCGGGTGCGCGGGGCCTTGCGCAGCCGCCACCATGCGCACCCGTGTTCTTCGCCCTGTCCTGACGTGGAAAAGCCCTGGTTGTCGCAGTACCCCGAAGGTGTTCCGGCCGAGGCCGACATCACGGCCTACCGGAACCTGGCCGAGGTGCTGGAGGCGGCGTTCCGCCGCCATGCCAAGCGCGACGCGCTGTCCTGCATGGACAGCCGGCTCACCTTCGGCGAGCTCGACGAGCTGTCATCGTCTTTCGGTGCCTGGCTGCAGACCCTGGGGCTGGAGCCCGGGGACCGCATCGCGCTGATGATGCCCAACGTGCCGCAGTACCTGGTGGCGCTGGCCGCGGTGCTGCGCGCCGGCTACGTGGTGGTCAACGTCAACCCGCTGTACACGGCGCGGGAGCTCGAGCACCAGCTCAAGGACAGCGGCGCCAAGGCGATCGTGGTGCTGGAGAACTTCGCGTCGACCTTGAGCGAGGTGATCGAGCGCACCGAGGTGCGGCACGTGGTGCTGGCGTCGCTGGGCGAGCTGCTGGGCTTCTGGCGCGGGCGGCTGATCAACTTCGCGGTTCGCCACGTGCGGCGCATGGTGCCGGAGTTCACGCTGCCGCTGGACGGCGGGCGCACGGTCTGCCGCTTCGGCGAGGCCCTGGACCGCGGATCGCGCATGAACCTGCGGCGCGTGGACATCGCGCCCGACGACGTCGCCTTCTTGCAGTACACCGGGGGCACCACGGGGGTCTCCAAGGGCGCGACGCTGCTGCACCGCAACGTCGTCGCCAACCTGATGCAGTGCGAGGCCTGGTTCAAGCCCATGCTGCTGAAGGTGGCCGACCGGCAGCTCACCATCGTCTGCGCGCTGCCGCTGTACCACATCTTCGCGCTGACGATCTGCGCGCTGATGGGGGCTCACTTCGGCGCGATGAACCTGCTGATTCCCAACCCCCGTGACCTGCCGGGCTTCATCAAGACCTTGTCCAGGCACCGCGTGAACATGTTCCCGGCGGTGAACACCCTGTTCAACGCGCTGGCCAACGACCCCGACTTCGCGCGGCTCGACTTCTCCGGACTGGTGGTTTCCAACGGCGGCGGCATGGCGGTGCAGACGGCGACGGCCGAGAAGTGGCTGCGCGTGACCGGCTGCCCGGTCGTCGAAGGCTACGGCCTGTCGGAGACCTCGCCGGTGGCCACCAGCAACCGGCTGGACCTGAGCTCGTTCAGCGGCACCATCGGCCTGCCCGTGCCCAGCACCGAGATCGCGATACGCGACGACGACGGCCGCGACGTGCCGCTGGGCCAGCCGGGCGAGATCTGCATCCGCGGCCCGCAGGTGATGGCCGGGTATTGGAACCGGCCCGACGAGACGGCCAAGGTCATGACGCCCGACGGGTTCTTCAAGTCAGGCGATGTCGGCGTGATGGACGACAGCGGCTACGTGCGCATCGTCGACCGCAAGAAAGACATGATCCTGGTGTCGGGGTTCAACGTCTATCCGAACGAGATCGAGCAGGTGGTGAACCAGCATCCGGGCGTGCTCGAATGCGCGGCCATCGGCATCGCGGACGACAAGTCCGGCGAGGCCGTCAAGCTCTATGTGGTGCGCAGCGACGGCACGCTGTCGGAAGACGATCTCATGCGCCACTGCCGAGACAACTTCACCGCCTACAAGCGCCCGAAGTACATCGAGTTCCGCGACGAGCTGCCCAAGAGCAACGTCGGCAAGATCCTGCGCCGCGAGCTTCGGCAGCAGGCCTGAGCGCCGGTCACGGGCCGGTCGTGCCCGTGGGCTGGAAGGCGGGCAGCCCCGCCCGCCACAGCAGGAAGGCCCAGCGGTCGGCGGTGCGCTGCTGCGCCTGCGTCCGCGTGGCGCCCGCGCCGTGGCCGGCGTCGACCTCCAGCCGCATCAGCACCGGCCGCCCCTGCGGGTTGGCGGCACGAAAGCGCGTCGCGGTCTTGGTGCTCATCCACACATCGACGCGGATGTCGTTGACGCCGTGCTCGAACAGCAGCGCCGGGTACGCGGTGCCCGGCCGGATGTGCTCGTAGGTGCTGTTGTTGCGCAGGGCCTGGAACTCGGCCTCGATCTTGACGGTGCCGTACTCGGGGATATTGGCCACGCCGTTGGCGCGCGTCTCGCTGCGGATCTGGTCGAGGTTGCCCACGCTGATCACCGCCGCCGAGAACAGGTCGGGCCGCTCCGTCACCGCGCGCCCCACGAAGATGCCGCCCGCGCTGCCGCCGATCACCGACAGCCGCTCGCGCGAGGTGTAGCCCTGGGCGATCAGCCACTCGGCGGTGGCGATGCCGTCGCGCCAGCTGTTGAACTTGGTGGCCTTGTGGCCGGCCTTGTGCCAGGCGTCGCCGAAGATGCCGCCGCCGCGCGCGTGGCTGATGACGAACACGCCACCTTGCTCCAGCCAGGCGAGCAGCCGCGGGTTGACCGCGGGCTCCTCGACCGTGCCGTAGGCGGCGTAGCCGTACAGCAGCGTCGGGTTGGTGCCGTCGAGCTTGAGGTCGCTGCGCGCGATGATCGACACCGGCACCTCTACGCCGTCGTGGCTGCGCACCATCACTTCGCGCGCCGTCAGGCCGCCGAGCACGTCAAACCGCCCCGGCGGCGCCAGCGCCAGCGGCCGCGGCGCGCTCTCGCCCGGCTCCAGCACGTAGTGCCGCAGCGCCCGCGTCCAGCCCGACAGGCCCAGCACCACGCCCGGGATGGCCGGGTCGGCGTCGGCCAGCGTCACGTTGCCCTCGAAGGGCAGCGCAATGGCTTGCAGCGGAGTGCCGGGCGGCGCGCCGTGCGGCAGGCGGAACAGCTTCTTGGCCGCGCCCTCGCGGCGCGTGACGTACAGCCCCTCGGGCGCCGCGGCGATGGCGGTGACGACCCCGGGCCCCGCCGGCACCACCACCTCGGCCCGGGCCATGTCGGCCGCGGGCAGCGCCACCCGCAGCACGCGGTGGCGCGGCGCGTCTTGTGCCGTGCGCAGGTACAGCGAGCCCGCGTGCACGGCCACGTCGCCCACCAGGGCCGACTGGTCAAAGACCTTGCGCCAGACCGGTTTGCCCGCCAGCAGCGCGGCGCGGTCGCTGAGGTACAGCGAGCGATAGCGGCTCACGCCGTGGTAGACCACGGCCACGCCCAGCGGCAGGCTGTCGAGCACGAAGACCTGCGCGTTGTCCGATCGCGCCAGGCCCAGCTCGGGGTGCACCGTCGGCCCGAACACCGCCACCTCGGCCGCGGGCTCGGCCAGCCGGCGCAGGAAGACACTGTTGTCCAGAAAGCGCTCGGCCCGCGGGCGCTGGCCCCAGTCCGGAGCCAGCTGCGTGTGGAAGAAGCCGCTGCCGTCGGGCAGCCAGCTCACGATGCCGCCGCCGCGGATGCGGTCGATGGGCGGCAGCAGCTCACGGCCGCTGTCGGTGTCGAGCACGTGCAGCGTGCCGATCTCGGCGCCGCCGGCCGAGACGGTGTAGGCCAGGCGCCGGCCGTCACGGCTGGTGGCGTAGCCGCCAATGGCGTGCGGCGGGCCGCCGGCCTGGGACAGGCGCTCCGGGTCGACGAGCAGCGTCTCGGGGCCGTCCAGCCCGCGGCGCACGTAGAGCTTGAACTGGTTGTCGCGGGCCCCGCGCTTCTCGTAGAACAGGTTGCCGCGCGCGTCGCGCGTCACGTCGGTCACGTTGGCCGGCACCTCGGCGTCGATCTCCTGAATGCGCCGCAGCAGCCGTTCGCGCCCCGGCAGCCGCGACAGCACCTGCGCCGTCGCGTCGGCCTGCGCCTTCATGTAGGCCTGCACCGCCGGGTCGGCGGTGTTCTCCAGGCAGCGGTAGGGGTCCTCGATCTTCTCGCCCCAGTGGGTGTCGACCACAGGGCACGGCGCGAAGGGCGGCGGCATCGCCACCCCGGCCACGGTGGCGGCGCCCGCCGCCGCGGGCAACAGCAGCGCGGCAGCAGCCGCGGCAAGGAGGCGGAGAACGGATCGGGTCATGGGGCTCCGGCGGGCGGCGACAGGCCGCGCCCGCCGGATTCTCGCGCAGCCCCGCCGCGGCTTACTCCAGCGTCAGCTTCTGCTCGCGCACGACACGGCGGAACACCTCCAGCTCGGCGCGGATCTGGGCCGCGAACTCGGCGGGCGAGTTGGCCAGGATCACCGAGCCGGTGTCCTCGATGCGCTTGCGCACGCCGGCATCCTGCACGATGCTGCGGGTGGCGCCGTGGATGCGGTCAACCACTTCGCGCGGCAGCCCCTTGGGGCCCACGAAGCCGTAGAACGCCAGGCGGTTGACGGGCTCCAGGCCCATCTCCTTGAAGGTCGGCACGTTGGGCAGCACGGCCAGCCGGCTGGGCGCGGCCACGACGATGGGCACCAGGCGCCCGTCGCGGATGAACGGCAGCGACGAGGGCAGGTTGTCGAACAGCACCTGCACCTGGCCGGCGACCGTGTCGTTGATGGCCGGCCCCGAGCCGCGGTACGGGATGTGCAGCACGAAGGTCTTGGTAAGGACCTTGAACAGCTCCATGAGCAGGTGGTTGTTGCCGCCGGTGCCCGAGCTGGCGTAGCTGTACTTGCCGGGGTTGCGGCGCAGCACCTCGACGAACCCCTTGTAGTCCTTGGCCGGGAACGAGGGATGCACCGCGATCACGTTGGGCGTGGCCGCGATGTTGCTGATGGGGGTGAGGTCCACCAGCGGGTCGTACTGGATGCGCGGGTTGATGGCCGGGTTGGCCGCGGTGCTGGAGACCGTGCCCATGCCGAGGATGTAGCCGTCGGGCGCGGCACGCACCACCTCGAGCGTGCCCACGGTGCCGCCGCCACCGGCGCGGTTCTCGACGACCATGTTCTGCCCGATGGTGGCGTTCATGCGCTCGGCCACGATGCGGGCGATGATGTCGGTGGTGCCACCCGGAGCGAAGGGCACGATCAGCCGCACCGGCTTGTTGGGATAGGCCTGCGCGCGGGCGGCCAGGGGCAGCGTGGTGCCGGCCGCTGCGGCCAGCAACGCACCAAGGTGCTGTCGACGATCCATGGGATTCGGTCTCTCCGGTAGTGGACGGGCGCGGCACGGGTGTCGCGCCGCACAGGCCCGGGAGACTAAGCGCCGTGGCCCGGGTATGGCCAGTCGGCCGGATTGCCCCCACGCCTCGGCGGGCCCTTCCGGCCGGTGTTCAGGCCACCACGATCTCCACCGCCTGGAAACCCACGCGGCAGCTGCCCACCTCGACGCGCACCGTGCCCGTGCCGGCCACGCGCAGGGTGACGACGCGCTCGTGCCCGTTGCCGCGCGACCACGGCGAGAAGATCGAGGTGCCATGCAGCCCGCGTCCCCAGCCCTGCAGGTGGCCCAGTTCCACCACGGGCTCGGAGGGTGCCAGCAGCGTCGCGCCGCCTTCGGCCTGAACGCGCAGCCGCAGCGGCTCGGCGTGCGGCAGGCTGGCCGCCGAGGCCGGCCCGCAGCTGCCCAGGTAGCCGTGGTTGGCCACGCGCAGCGTCACCCGCGTGTGGCCCTGCTCGGGCGCCTGCTCCAGCACCTGCAGGCTCAGACGTGGCACCAGCGCCGCCACGCGCAGGAAGGCGGCGCTCTGTTGATCGCAGGTGGGTGCCAGCCGCGCCAGCGGCGGGTTCCAGATGCCGATGCGCGGGTCGAAGCCGCCCACCTCCACCTCGCCGAGCTGCGGGTGCGCCACCTTGCGCCAGGGGCGGAAGATGCGGCCCTCGTTGTGCTCGCGGTCGAAGGCCGCCAGCGCGCGCAGGTCGGCCCGCGTCATCTTCGAGTAGTGGTCGACGAAGGGCTTCTTGCGGGCGATGCCGAGCTGATGGAACAGGTCCCACAGCTCCACCACATAGGCCAGCGCACCGCGCTGGCGGTAGGCGTACTGCGACAGGCTGCCGTACACCGGCTTGTCGGGCTCGTACAGGAACTCGTGGAAGCCGCTCACCGTGGCGTAGCCGGTGTGCTCGGTCATCCAGGCCTCGACCTGCTGGTACACGGCCAGGTCGTCCTGGTTCATCTTGCCGTCGGGCTGGTCGGCCAGCGGGCGGATGAGCACGCCGCCGAAGGTGTGCAGGTTCAGCCACACCATGATGTTGGGGTGGCGGCTGGCGAAGTCCATCACCGCGCGCACCTCGGGCGCGCTGCCCGGGTAGTGGCCGGCGCCGGCCTGCTGCGGCTCGGGCGCCCAGGCGTAGGCGAAGTTGCGGTTGAAGTCGTAGGCGTTGTCGCCCAGGAAGCCGGCGTCGGGCACGGTGTGGCCGTCGAAGTGGGCGATGCGGCCCTCGGGGTAGAGGCGGAAGAACGGGCCTTCGTCGCCGGGCATGCGCGACACCATCACCGGCGGCACCAGCGGCTGGCCGTCGTCGCCGCGCAGCGCCACCAGGTCGCCGTCGGGGTCGGCCATGCGCAGGTAGCCGGCCTGGCCGTCGCCGTCGATGTCCTCGGCCACCCAGTGCGCGTGGCCTTGCGCCACGCGGTCGTCCACCGGGCTGGAGCGCACGTAGCGGCCGCGCGAGAGCACCTCCTCGGCGCCGTCGGGCGACAGGCGCGGCGCCACGTAGAACAGCGTCTGGCGCAGCGTCTGCAGCATCGCCGCGGGCAGCGGCTGGCCGCCGGCCGTGGTGGCGCCGCCGTGGATGGCGATCAGGTCCTCGGCGATGGCCAGCGCCACGCTGGTGCCGCAGACCTCGCTGGCGTGCATGTTGCCGTCCACCCACACGGCCGGGCGCGCGCGGCCGGGCTCGCCCGGGTCGGGGCCGATGGTCAGCAGCGGGATGTCGCGCCCGCCGGCACTGCGGCCCAGCGAGCCCAGGTGCACGAGGCCGGGATGCTGCTGCGCCCAGCGCTGCAGTTGATCGGCGAGCTGGTCGTTGTCGATGTACTGGTGGCGGAACAAGGGCTGCATCTGGGGGCTTCGAGGCGGTGGCGGTGCTCCGATGTTGCCGCAAGCCGCGGCCGGCCCCGGGCGGCGCCCGCGTGGGCGCAGCGGCTCAGCCGCGCGCGCAGCGAAAGCCGATGTAGACCACCGCCGTGTCGGCCGGCTTGGCCTGGTGGTGCCCGGCCTGCATCTGCGCCGTGCCGTACCACCAAGAGCCGCCACGCGTGCGGCGCGCGGCGTTGCCGGCCGCGCCCACGGGGTCGTCCACCCACTCCCAGGCGTTGCCGCCCATGTCGAAGAGGCCGTTCACGCCGGCCGGTGTGGTGCCGGTGCGCGCGTGGCCGGGGCCGCGCGTGAGGGCCACGCCGTGCTTCACGGCGCGCGCGGCGGCCTCGGGGCCGCAGTCGCCGAGGCACTGCGCCCCGCGCGCCGATTCGCCCGTGGGCAAGGGGTATCTGCGGCCGCGCTGCAATGGCGCGGGCGGCTGCGCGCGCTGCTCGGTGTAGGCGGCGCTGGCCCATTCGGCGTCGCTGGGCAGGCGGCCACCGGCCCAGCGGCAGAAGGCCGCCGCCTCATGCCAGGTGACGTGCACGGCCGGCTCGTCGTCGGCCACGCGGTGGCCGGGGCCGAAGGGGCGCTGCCAGGTCCAGCCGGGCTTCTGGGTCCAGCCGGCCTCGTAGACCTCGCCGCCGCCGCGCCGCTCGGCAGCCGTCACCGTGCCGGTGGCCTGCACGAAGGCGCGGAACTGCGCGATGGTGGTCTCGGTGCGCGCGATCTCGAAGGCGCCGACGCGTTGCCAGTCGATGGGCGCGGCGGCGGCCGGCCCCGCGGCCGCCAGCAGCAGGGTGGCGAGGGGGATCAGAAGGCGGTGTCGCATGGTGTTCACTCTATCGGCCGGCCGCTGCCCGATGCGGCACCATGCGGCGATGACCCTGGATGACTCCGACTTTGTCGCGCTGCCCGACCTGGTGGCGCGCCACGCACACCATGCGGGAGCCGGTGCAATACCGGCGGCTGATGGAGCTGCCGGACTTCGACCGCTTCGACCTGGCCCGCTTCCGGCAGAAGCTGTGCACCAGCGCGTCGTTCCCGGCCGAGCTGAAGGCCGATGTGCTGCGCCGCTGGCCCGGTGGGCTGAGCGGGTACTGCGGCAATACTGTTCTATTAAGCGATTTTGATCCATACTCCACCCATGTGCAACCCAAGGAGCTGCCATGGCCAGAACGAAGGCGACGCTGGGGTCGGGTGCGAGGCTGTCGGATTACCTGAGCGCCAGTCTGCTGGCCAAGGTTTTCCCGGCAGCGCGGGTCCACGAGGCTTTGGATGCGCATGGCTGCAACTCGCAGCGCATCCGCCGGTTTCCGGCGGTGGCCGGGGTCTACTACACGATGGCGCTCAGCCTGTATCCAGAAGCCGCCTACGAAGAGGTGTTCTCCGTGGTGGCTCAAGGCCTGGCCTGGGCGGGCGGCGCAAGCCAGCCCAAGCCCGTGTCCAAGTCCAGCATCAGCACGCTGCGTACCCGCACGGGCTCGGCACCGTTGCGCGAGCTGATCCGCGCGTGTTGCTTTCCAATGGCCGACCCGCTGCGTCAGCCCCAGGCGTTTTACCGTGGGCTTCGCCTGATGGCCATCGACGGCAGCCGGATTGAACTTGCCGACGAAGCCGACGTGGTGCAGGCCTTCGGCCGCCCTGGCAGCCGCACAGGCGAAGCCGGCTACCCACAAGCGCAGTGCGTGGTGCTGGCCGAGTGCGCCACGCACGCCATCACAGCGGCCGAACTGGGGCCCTACCGGGGCGACGAATGGGAGCTGTGCCAGTGGTTGCTGGGCGCGCTGGAGCCCGGCATGCTGCTGCTGGCCGACCGCGGCTTCAACGGCTTCAAGCACTGGCAGCAGGCACTGGCAACAGGGGCGCATCTGCTGTGGCGGGCCACCGAGTCACGCTTGCTGCCCGTCAAGCAGATGCTGGCCGACGGCTCGTACCTGAGCGTCATCGCGCCCACCGGCCAAGGCAGGCGCGCTGCCGCCGAGCAGGCCTTGCCCGTACGGGTGATCGAGTACCGGCTGCCCGGGGTGGCCGATTCCGCGCCCCGCTACCGGCTGATCACAAGCCTGCTGGACCCCCAGGAAGCGCCAGCGCTGGAGTTGGCGGCGCTGTACCACCGACGCTGGCAAGTGGAAGCCGTTTTCGACGAGCTGAAGACGCATCTGCGGCAGGGCCGGCGCGTGCTGCGCAGCAAGACGGCCGAGCTGGTGCGTCAGGAGTTCTACGGCTGGGTGCTGGCGCACTACGCGGTGCGCTGGCTGCTGCACGAAGGTGCCGCACGCTCGGGCCAGGCCGACGACGATTTGTCCTTCATACGCCATGTCCACCTATTGCGCCGCGAGCAGCCCCGATCCGGGGCTTTTCCCCCCAGCGAAGTCCAGACGCCACAACCGCTGGCTCCGTGAGGTGCTGCAAGCCAGCGCCTGCGCCAAGGCCGTGCGGACGCTAGACCAGCAGCGCCCGCGCATGGTCAAGCGGAGAAACTCGGCCTACGCGCCGTTCAAGCGCCCCCGAACCCGAGTGGACTGCGACTTCACGCCGGCGATGAGCCCACCCGCAGGACGCAGGACCGCCAAGACTCCACGGACGAACAAGAATGAGTTCATCGGGCCGTAAACGAACAGTATTGGGT
>JAUMBF010000004.1:0-11575 GCA_032115875.1 Rubrivivax sp. | reverse complement strand
CCAGCGCTACCCGCTGGTCGACGGCCAGGGCAATTTCGGCAGCCGCGACGGCGACGGTGCCGCCGCCATGCGCTACACCGAAGCGCGGCTTTCGCCCATCGCCCGGTTGCTGCTGGACGAGATCGACGAAGGCACGGTCGACTTCCAGCCCAACTACGACGGCAGCGAACAGGAGCCTCGCCAGTTGCCGGCTCGGCTGCCCTTCGTCCTGCTCAACGGCGCCAGCGGCATCGCCGTGGGCCTGGCCACGGAGGTGCCCAGCCACAACCTGCGCGAGGTGGCTGCGGCCGCCGTGGCGCTGCTGAAGAACGACCGGCTCTCCGACGACGAACTGTTCGCGCTGCTGCCCGCGCCCGACTACCCCGGCGGCGGCCAGATCATCAGTGCCGAAGCCGACATCCGCGAGGCCTACGCATCAGGCCGCGGCAGCCTGAAGGTGCGCGCGCGCTGGCTCATCGAAGACCTTGCGCGCGGCCAGTGGCAGCTTGTCGTGAACGAGCTGCCGCCGGGCACCAGCGCACAAAAGGTGCTGGAAGAGATCGAGGAGCTCACCAACCCCAAGGTCAAGGCCGGCAAGAAGGCGCTGCTGCAGGAGCAGGTGCAGCTCAAGGCCGCGGTGCTCGCCGTGCTCGATGCCGTGCGCGACGAGAGCAGCAAGGACGCCCCCGTGCGCCTGGTGTTCGAGCCCAAGAGCCGGACGGTGGAGCAGCAGGAGCTCATCACCACGTTGCTGGCGCACACCAGCCTGGAGACCAGCGCGCCGCTGAACCTGACCGTGGTGGGGGGCGACGGCCGGCCGGTGCAGAAGAGCCTGCGCCAGGTGCTCACGGAGTGGATCGCCTTCCGCCTGGCCACGGTGGAGCGTCGCACCCGCCACCGGCTGCAGAAGGTGCTCGACCGCATCCACGTGCTCGAGGGCCGGCAGCTCGTGCTGCTGAACATCGACGAGGTGATCCGCATCATCCGCAACGCCGACGAGCCCAAGCCGGCGCTGGTGGCGCGCTTCAAGCTCAGCGACCGCCAGGCGGAAGACATCCTGGAGCTCCGGCTGCGCCAGCTGGCGCGCCTGGAGGCCATCAAGATCGAGCAGGAGCTCAAGGAGCTGCGCGAGCAGCAGGCCCGGCTCGAGGAGATCCTTGCCAGCCCGGCCGCGCTCAAGCGGACCGTGGTGCGCGAAATCGAGGCCGACGCCAAGCTGCACGGCGACGGGCGCCGCACGCTCGTGCGTTCCGAGAGGAAGGCCGTCGTCGAGATCAAGGTGGTCGACGAGCCGGTGAGCGTGGTCGTCAGCCTCAAGGGCTGGGTGCGCGCGCTCAAGGGCCATGAGGTGGACCCCGCGGCGCTGGCCTTCAAGCCGGGCGATGCGCTTTACGGCTGCTTCCCCTGCCGCAGCGTCGATGCGCTGCTGGTGTTCGGCAGCAACGGCCGTGTCTACAGCGTGCCGGCGAGCGTCTTGCCGGGCGGGCGGGGGGACGGCGTGCCCATCACAACGCTGATCGATCTGGAAGCCGGCACCCAGGTCGCGCACTACTTCGCCGGTGGCCCCGAAACCCCGCTGCTGCTGGCCAGCACCGGCGGCTTCGGGCTGCTGGCCGAGGCGGCCGACCTGGTCGGCCGCAACCGCGGCGGCAAGGCCTTCCTCACCTTGGAGGCGGCCCACAAGCCGCTGCCGCCGGCCGTGGTGGCCGCGGGCCACACGCGGGTGGCGGGCCTGGCGCTCGACGGCAGGCTGCTGGTGTTCGGCCTTGACGAGCTGAAGCGGCAGCCCAAGGGCGGCAAGGGCCTGACGCTGATGGACGTGGACGACAAGGTGCCGCTCGTGAGCGTGGCCACCTGCGCCGACGCGCTGCGCGTGCAGGGTCTGGGCCGCGGCGACAAGCCCAAGGAGGAACTCCTGCGCGGCGCCGCCCTGGCCGGCCATGCGGGCAAGCGCGCCCGCAAGGGCCACAAGGTCGACGGGTTCAAGCGGCCGATGCGTGTGATCGCGGCGTGAACGCCCGCCCGCTTGCGGGGCTTGTCAGGCGCCGCGGCAGGCACGCCCGGGCGGTGTCGGCGCGCCGGGGCGGCCGCGGGGTCTCGCAATGCCGGGCTTTCAGCGCCGACGCCGGACGAGCCGCAGGGACAGCACCGCCAGCAGCGCGAACAGCAACAGGCTGTAGACCTCGTAGGGCAGCCCGACGAGCTTGACGGCGGCATCGGCGCAGCTGGCGTAGGCCGCGAACACCGCAGGCCACCAGCCATCCAGGCCCAGGCCGCCGACGATGCGGTCGGCCAGCGTCAGGTTGCAGCTCGCGCTGGCCGCGGCCACGAAGTGCTGCCACAGCGCCGCCGCCATGCCGGCAGTGGCCAGCAGCAGTGCGGCGGCGGCCAGCGGCCGGCGCAGCCAGGCACCCGACACCGCCAGTGCCGGCAGCGACACCAGCGCGATGGACAGGAACACCACCCGCTGGAGCACGCACCACGCGCAAGGTTGCATGTCGAACAGGTGCTGCGACACGAGCGCCGCTCCCACCGCAGCCAGCGGGAGAACCACCATCACCACCCACGGCAGCGTACGCTGCCTGCCGCCGCCGCGCGAGGCCAGGCCCAAGGAAAACCCGCTCATGAAACAACGCTTCGCCCCGCGGGCTCCGGGATGAGCACTTGGGGACGGCCCGGTGCGCTCACGAGGGTACCTTCGTGCTCATGCCCGCTCGGCGATCAGCTCGATCTCAACGCAGGCGCCCATCGGCAGCTGCGCCACGCCGAAGGCGCTGCGCGCGTGGGCGCCGATCTCGGGACCGAAGACCTCGCGCAGCAGCTCGCTGCAACCGTTGGTGACGAGGTGATGATCGGTGAAGGTGGGCGTGCTGTTGACCAGGCTCAGCACCTTGACGATGCGCTTGACACGACCAAGGTCGCCGCCGACGGCGGCGCTGAGCGTGCCCATCAGGTCCACCGCCACGGCGCGCGCGGCGGCCTGGCCCTCGGTCGTGTCCATCGTCAGGCCCAGCTGGCCCACCCAGGGCTTGCCGTCGCGCTTGGCGATGTGGCCAGAGACAAACACGAGCGAGCCGGTCTGCACGAAAGGCACGTAAGCCGCGGCCGGCACCGCCACGGGCGGCAGCACGAGGCCGAGCGCGTGCAGGCGCTGCTGGGGGGTCATGGCAATCCTTCCTTGGTTGGATGCGCGCGGGGCCGGGTTGTTGCGCGCTGGAGGGCTCTGGTGCGGCCCTCGCAGGAGGGGCAGCGCCGCGGCGGGCAAATCCTACACTGGCCCTGCATGGCCCACCCCGCCGCACCCGCCGCACCCGCCGCGCCCGCCGCGCCGCCGACAGCCGCCGCGCGGTGCATGGCCGTGGCGGCTGCCGCGGCGCTGGCCTGGGTGGCGGGCTGCGCGGCGCAGCTGCAGCTGGCGGCTTTGTGGCCTGGTGGGTGGGTGGCGGCCGTCGGCGTGCTGGGTTTGGCGCTGGCGGGTCTGGGCGCGGCGCGCTGGCGGCGGGCTTTCGGGGCTGTGGCGTGGGTGCTGGGCTGCGCCTTGCTGGGCTTTGTCTCCACGCACCACCGTGCCGAGTTGCGGCTGGCCGAGGTACTGCCCCCTGCGCTGGAGGGCCAGGACTTGCTGCTGCGCGGCACGGTGGCCGAGTTGCCGCGCGAGAGTCTGCAGGGCGTGCGGTTCGAGTTCGTGGTCGAGGCGGCCTGGCACCGCGGGCAGCCGGTGCGCCTGCCGCAGCGGGTGTCTCTGGGCTGGTGGCGCGGCCTGGAGGCCGACGCCATGCTGGCGGCCCCGCCGCAGCCGGTGCGCGCGGGCCAGCGCTGGCAGTTCACGGCGCGGCTGGCGCGGCCCCACGGCGCGATGAACCCGCACGGATTCGACCTCGAGCTGTGGATGTTCGAGCAGAACCTGTGGGCCACCGGCAGTGTGCGCGACACGCGCGGTGCGGCCCCGCCCGCCTTGCTGGATGCCGCTGCGGCACACCCCGTGCAGCGGCTGCGCCAGGCGGTGCGCGACGCCATCGCGGCGCACGTGTCCGATGCCGGTGCGGCGGGTGTGCTGGCGGCGCTGGCCGTGGGCGATCAGCCAGCGATCGATCGCGCCGACTGGGCCTTGTTCCGCGATACCGGCGTGGCCCACCTGATGAGCATTTCAGGGCTGCACGTGACCATGTTCGCCTGGCTGGCCGCGGCCGTGGTGTCGGCGCTGTGGCGCCGCCACCCACGGGCGCCGCGCCGGCTGCCTGCCCCCGTGGCCGGCCGCTGGGCCGGGCTGGTGCTGGCCGCTGCCTATGCGCTGCTGGCGGGCTGGGGCGTGCCGGCGCAGCGCACGGTGGCGATGATCGCCGTCGTGGTGCTGCTGCGCCAGGCCGGCTGCCGCTGGCCGCTGCCGGCGGTGCTGGGCACGGCCGGTTTCGTGGTGGTGCTGGGCGACCCCTGGGCGCTGCTGCAGCCCGGCTTCTGGCTGAGCTTCGTGGCTGTGGGCCTGCTGGCGGCCAGCGGGCCGGTGCGCGTCGTCGAGCAGGGCGGGCCGCTGCCACGCTGGCCCTGGCTGCGGGCCGCGCTGCAGCAGCAGACCGTGGCCACCGTCGGCCTGGCACCGCTGTCGCTGATCTTCTTCCAGCAGCTCTCGGTGGTGGGCTTCGCTGCCAACCTGCTGGCCATCCCCTTGGTCACGCTGCTCATCACCCCGCTGGCGCTGCTGGGCGTCCTGCTGCCGCCGCTGTGGGCGCTGGGAGCCGGCGTGGTCTCGCTGCTCGAGGCTGCGCTGTCCGTGCTGGCCCGGTCGCCCTGGGCCGTGTGGCACGCCGCCGCTGCGCCGCCGTGGGCCGTGACCGCTGGGCTGCTGGGTGCCGTGGTGGCGGTTCTGCCCTGGTCCTGGCGGCTGCGCGCGCTGGCTTTGCCGCTGATGCTGCCCTTGCTGGCGCCACCGGTGGCGCGCCCGGAGCCCGGGCACCTGGCGCTGCTGGGCGCCGACATCGGCCAGGGCACGGCCGTGCTGCTGCGCACCGCCAAGCACACGCTGCTGTTCGACAGCGGCCCGGCCTGGGGCACGCCCGGCGTCGACGCCGGAGAACGCGTGCTGGTGCCGCTGCTGCGCGCCCTGGGCGAGCGCCGGCTCGACGAACTCGTGTTGAGCCACCGCGACACCGACCACACCGGCGGAGCCGCCTCGCTGGCCCGGGCGCTGCCGGTGCGGGCGCTGCGGACCACGCTCGAAGAAGGGCATCCCTTGCGCGGCCTGGCGCCGCACACCCCGTGCGAGGCCGGCCAGCGCTGGCACTGGGACGGCGTCGAGTTCGAGGTGCTGCACCCGAGCGCCGCCGCGCTCGCCAAGGCCACGCCGGCCACGCGTGCCAACACACTGAGCTGCGTGCTGCGGGTGCAGGGCGGTGGTGTCAGCGTGCTGCTCACCGGCGACATCGAAGCGGCGCAGGAGGCCACGCTCGTGCGCGAGGCCACTGCGCGCCTGCCGAGCACGGTGCTGTGGGTGCCGCACCATGGCAGCCGCACCTCGTCGACGGCCGACTTCATTGCGGCAGTGGCGCCCCGGGTGGCCGTCGTGCAGGCCGCCCACCGCAGCCGCTTCGGCCATCCGTCGCCGGACGTCCTGGCGCGCTACGCCGAGGCGGGCGTGCCGGTGGTCACCACGGCCCGCTGCGGCGCCTGGCGTCTGGCGTCCGAGGGGCCGTCGATGCTGTGCACGCGCGCTGAACGGCGCCGCTACTGGCACCACCCGGGGCCCTGAGCCCCGATTCCGGCCCCGGGGTGCCCACCGGCACGCGCCCCTGGGCGGCAGAGAACCCGGGGCCAACAACCCTGCGGTGCGCTTGGCCACCGATGGCGCGCCAGCGCGCAGCGACGGGCTCTGGCATCTTGCGGCTTTCAACCGCTTGGAACACCCCCATGCTGCCGTCCTTTGCTAGTCTCGCGGAACGCCTCGATCGCCTGTTTGCCATCCTCGAGAAGGCCACGCTGGCGCGCCGCCGGCCCGACAGCACGCGCCGCTAGGAGCGTGGGCGGCAGACACCCGCGCCCTGTTCAGGCTGCGGGTCCGGCGTCGAAGCGCTCTTCGGGTGCCAGCCGCACCAGCGCCGCAGCCTCGGGCAGCGGCGCGAACAGCCAGGTATCCACGTCTTCGGATTCGATGGGCACGACGCTGCGTTTGTCCTGCCGGTCGGCCGGCCGCTGGGGATCGGGCTTGTGCATGCGCCGCATCAGCGGGTGGGTGTCGGCGTTCAGGGTCAGCATCGTGTAGCTCTCGACAACTTCGCCGCTCGACTTGTCGAGCCAGGTGTTCCACAGCCCGGCCAGGCCCCAGGGCCGGCCGTCGGCGCGGCGAAAGCGCCAGGGCACGTGCCGTCCACTCTCCCAGTGGGGTTCGAAGAAGCTCTCCGCCGGGATGATGCAGCGCTGCCCGCGTGCCCACGGCAGCTTGTAGCTGGCCTTTTGGGCGATCTCCTCGAAGCGGGCGTTGACCGTCAGGTAAGGCAGCCTGGCCGTGGTGGCGAACCACGGCACCAGGGCCCACTGGCCGACGACGAGCTCGCGCGCCGGGCCGGCGGCGTGCCGGGCCTGCCGGATGAAGGGGCCGCGGTAGCGCGGAAACAGCTCACGTGGCCAAGGGGTCGGCGTGCGCGCGCCAAGCTGCCAGTGGCGCTCGATGTCGCTGGCCTCGGGGCTGATGTAGCGCGTGCACATGCGTCGCCCACTGTAAGGGCCTCCCCGGGCGGGGCACGATGACGGGGCGGCACAATGCACGCCATCATGCATGCCACCTCCCCCCGTCATTGCGGGAGCCGGGCTCTTGCGCTCGGCCTGGCCGTGGCGCTGGGGCTGGCCGGTTGCGCCTCGCGCTCGGTCGACATCGCGCCGGCACCGGCGAACCCGGCCGACTTCATCGCCTGGAGCTGCGAACGCCTCGTCGACGAGCAGGACCGCGTGCAGCTGCGCGCCACCGATGTGGCCTACACGGTCGACGAGCGCGCCGGCAACAACATCCTGGCCCTGGGCCTGGGGGTCAGCGTGTTCTGGCCTGCGCTGCTGGCGGCTCGCCCGGTGGGCGCAGAGGCCGCCGAACTGGCACGGCTGAAGGGCCGCTACGAGGCCCTGCAGGTGGCGTCCCGCGGCAAGCAGTGCCCGTGGGCCGGGCCCGAGCTGCCAGCGTCGCGTGCCGCCGTGCTGTCGGTGGCCCAGGGCGAGCGCCTGGTCTACGAGGACCGCCGCGATGCACGGCGCCCGCCGGTGGAGAAGGTGCTGACCTTGACGGCACTGCGCCGCGAGGCCACCGAGTTGTCGGATGCCCTGGGCGCGACCTGGCGCACCGATCCCGTCGGCAACCTGCTGTCCGCGCCCGTCGGGGCCCTGCTGTGGCCGCGGCTGCTGCGGCCGGAGCTCGAACTCGGCGGCATCACTGCCGGTGACCTGCTGGTCGCCGGTGATCCCCTTTTGCGCGCACGGCTGCGCGGGCAGGTCGTGGCCACCGGGCCGCAGATGGTGGGTGGGCGGCGCTTCGATGCTGCTGTGGTGGAGCTGTTCGGCGACGCGCAGCGCGGCGACGCGAGCACGCGGCTGGAGGGCGCCATCGTCATCGACCGCGCCAGCGGCCTGTTGCTGCGGCTGGACCTGCGCAGCGCCGACCCGGCGTTTTCGCTGCAGCGGCGGCTGCTGCGCATCGACCCGGCGGGCGTGACGCGCTGACAGCCGCGCACACGATTCTTTACCCACCGCGCACGGCGCCGACATGCCGGCCGCGCACAGTGGCCCCATCGACAACGCGCCGCCCCGGCGCAGGAGCCCCTGATGATCACAAGCCCCACCCTCCGCGCGCCCGCCCTGCGCCCGGCCTTTGTGGCGCGCCTTGCCGCCGTTGCGGCCGCGGCGGCCTTCTCGCTGCCGACGCTGGCCCTGCCGGGTGGGCCCGGGGCCGCGCAGGCTGCCGGCATGCACGGCGGCATGCACGGCGGCATGCACGGCGCCATGGGGGCGGGCATGGCCATGCCCTTCGGCCACCCGCGCATGGCCGACCGCATGCTCGACGTCATCGACGCGACGCCCGAGCAGCGCATGCAGGTCCGCAACCTGGTGGCGGCGGCACAGCGCGAGTTGCAGGCCGAGCGCGAGACCGGCCGAGGCCTGCGCGAGCAGGCGATGGCGTTGTTCGCCCAGCCCACCGTCGACGCCCGCGCCGCCGAGGCGCTGCGCCAGCAGATGCTGGCCCGCCACGACAGCGCCAGCAAGCGCATGACGCAGCTGATGCTCGACGTGAGCCGCGTGCTCACCCCGCAGCAGCGTCAACAGCTGGCCGAGCACATGGCGCAGCGCCGCGACCTGATGGAGCGCCACCAGCGCGAGCGCCGCCAGATGGAGCGCCCGAGGAGCTGACGGCAGCCGTTATCGTTGCAGGGCCTGACGGGTCGAACGGCTCGGGTCGAACTTCTCACGACCTCGATGCCCCGGTGCTTGTGCGCCGGGGCTTCTTGCCGAAGGGCCTGCAAACGCCACACGCACCGATGTCCCCGAGACTGCTGCTGATCGACGATGACAGGCGCCTGTCCGACATGGTGGGCGGCTACCTGCGGGGCCATGGCCTTGAGGTCGACACCGCCGGCTCGCTGGCAGCCGGCCGCCAGCGCCTGAAGCAGGCCGCCTACGACGCGCTGGTGCTCGACCTGATGCTGCCCGACGGCGACGGCCTGGCCTTCACACGGGAGCTGCGCGCCGACCGCCGCACGCGCCGTCTGCCGCTGCTGATGCTCACCGCCCGCGGCGAGCCCACCGACCGCATCGTCGGCCTGGAGCTGGGCGCCGACGACTACCTCGGCAAGCCCTTCGAGCCGCGCGAGCTGCTGGCGCGCGTGAAGGCGCTGCTGCGCCGCGCCGCACCCGAGCCGGGCGAAGACGAGGTGCTGCGCTTCGGCCGCCTCGAGGTCGACATGGGCGCACGCCTGGCACGGCTCGACGGCCAGCCCTGCGACCTGACCAGCCACCAGTTCGAGTTGCTGACGGTGCTGGCCCGCGCGCCGGGCCGCGTGCTCAGTCGCGACCAGATCATGGACGCCCTCAAGGGCCACCCGCTGGAGGCTTACGACCGCAGCATCGACGTGCACATCTCGCGCATCCGCGCCGTCATCGAAGACGACCCCAAGAACCCGCGCCGCGTGCTCACCGTGCGCGGCGCCGGCTATCTGTTTGCCCGCAAGCAGGACAGCGAGGCATGAGCGCGCCGGGCCGCTCCCAAGCGCTCATCCCGCAGTGCGCAGCACGGAGGGTCGTCCAATGAGCCCGCAGGCCGGCTGAGGCATCGCGATGCGCTCGCTGTACCTCCGCATCTGGCTCACGGTGGTGGCCGCGCTGGCGCTGTTTGCGCTGGTGTCGGGCTGGCTGGTGCAGCGCCACCTCGAAGAGCAGCGCGAGCGCAACGAACGCATCGTGCAGGAGCGCGTGGCGGCCTGGGCCGACCTGCTGCAGTCCACGCTGCCCGCCGCCGACGCGCCGGCCGCCGAGCAGGCGCGGGCCCTGGAGGATTGGGCGCTGAGGCTGCGCCGGCCGCTGGCGCTGGACGCACCCGATGGCAGCCGCATCGCCGTCACCGAGGCCTTCCTGCGCCGCGGCCTCGACCGCCCTGAAGCGCGCGAGCGGCTGCGTGCCGTGCCGCTGGACGACGGCCGCACGCTCTGGGTGCCCCGGCCGCGCGGGCGCATGCTGCACGAGGGCATGGGCCCGCCGCGGTCGCCACCGCCGGGCTGGCTGCCCGGCGTGCGCGGGCCCTGGCCCGATGGTCTGGGCCTGGTGGCCTTGCTGGCCGTGCTGTTTGCTGCCGTGGCCGCCGGTGCCTGGCCGGTGGTGCGCCGCCTGACGCGGCGACTCGAGGCGCTGCAGGCCGGTGTCGAGGCCTTTGGCGCCGGGCAGCTCGACCGCCGCGTCGACGAAGGCGGGCGCGACGAGGTCGCGGCCGTGGCCGGCAGCTTCAACCGCGCCGCGGCGCGCATCGAGGCCTTGCTGCGTTCGCACCAGAGTCTGCTGGCCAACGCCAGCCACGAGTTGCGCAGCCCGCTGGCGCGGCTGAAGATGGCGATGGCCCTGCTTGACGAGGCGCCGCCCGCCGACCGGGCGCGCCTGAAGCGCGAGATCGACGCCAACATCGCCGAGCTCGATGCGCTGGTCGACGAGGTGCTGCTGGCCGGCCGGCTCGACGCGCAGTCCGCGCTGGATGCCGCGCAGCCGGTGGCGCTGCTGGCGCTGGCCGCCGAGGAGGCGGCGCGTGTCGGCGCCAGCGCCGAAGGCGACGACCTGCTGCTGCGCGGCGACGAGCGGCTGCTGCGCCGTGCCGTGCGCAACCTGCTCGAGAACGCACGACGCTATGCCGGGGCCGGCGTGGAAGTGCGCGTGGCACGCCGCGCCGACGGCGGCGCCGAGCTGGCGGTGGCCGATCGCGGCCCCGGCGTGCCCGAGGCGCTGCGCGAGCGCATCTTCGAGCCCTTCTTCCGCATGCCCGGCCACGCCGAGCGCGAGGGCGGCGTCGGCCTCGGCCTGGCGCTGGTGCGGCAGATCGCCGAGCGTCACGGGGGCGGCGCCCGCTGCGAACCGCGCGAGGGCGGCGGCAGCCGCTTCGTGATCAGCCTGCCGGCGATGCCGCCCGCGAGCGCCTGAGCACCCAGGCCAGGACGGCGCTCAGCGCCACAGCCGCCACCACCAGCCCCGCGGTCGACGCGAACCAGTAGCCCGGCGCGCCGCGCAGTGCCGGCGGCGTGTGGCCGCCGACGTCGAAGGCCAGCCAGTAGCCGCCGCCCAGACCCACGCCCCACAGCGCCGCGACATAGATGAGCACCGACACGACGGTGATCTTGTAGGCGCGCAGCACGAAGGCGGCGATGGTCTGTGCCGCGTCAGCGGCGTGGAACACCGCCAGCCAGGCCACCAGCGGCAAGGCCGCTGCCAGCACGGCGGCATCCCCCGTGTACAGGCCCAGCACCGGGCGGCGCAGCACGAACACCAGCAGCCCCAAGGCCAGGGCCAGCAGCGTGCCCATCGTCAGCGCGTGCCAGCCCAGTCGCGCAGCCTCGTCGTGCCGTCCGGCGCCCACGGCCTGCGCCACCAAGGTGCTGCCGGCGTTGCCGATGGCCAGTGGCAGCATGAACATCAGGCTCACCAGGTTGACGGCCAGCTGGTGCCCGGCCACGGCGGTGGTGCCCAGCCGCGCGATGAACAGCGCCATGAACGCGAAGCCCGTCACCTCCACCAGGATTGACAGACCCAGCGGCACGCCCAGCCGCAGCTGGGCCACCAGCGGCGCGCGCGCCGGGCGGTCCAGACCGCGGCCCCAGATCGCGTAGCGCGCGTAGAACGCGTCGCGCCGAAGCACGCGCCAGGCCAGCAGCACCTGCAGCCACATCGCGATCGCGGTGGCGATGCCGCAGCCCACCACGCCCAGCGCCGGCACGCCCAGCGCCGGCACGCCGAACACCAGTGCTGCCGACAGCGGCACCTTGGCCGCCAGGCCGCCGAGCTGAAGGGCCATCACCACCTTGGGTCGCGACACCGCCGTGTTGAAGGCGCGGAACAGCGTGAACAGCAGCGAGGCCGGCAGCGAGAAGGCCAG
>JAUMBF010000003.1:0-4919 GCA_032115875.1 Rubrivivax sp. | reverse complement strand
TGTCTCGCCCATGAAAAAGGCCCCGCTGACCAGCCGCTCGCCGCGTCGCCCGGCTGCTCCTCCGCCCGCGGCCGCAGACACCGGTGCGGCCCCCGGTGCCGCGCCTTCCTGGCCGGCTGACGGCGCCGCAACAAGGCTGACGGCTGGCCTGCCCACGCTGCCGCGCAGCGGCCATCCGGCGCTGTGGGCGGCGGCGGGCGCCTCGCTCGCCGCGGCGGTGGTGTTCGGTGCCCTTCAACTCGGGGCCGGCCAGCGCCCCGTGACGCAGGACGACATCGACCGCGCCGTGCGCGAGAGCCTCCAGAAGGAGCCCCTGCCCTCGCAGGCTGCCAAGGCCTATCAGGCCATCCTGCCTTCGGTGGTGCGCGTGACGGGCCTGATGAGCGAGGACGACGACGGCCAGGAGAACCCCGAGAAGCGCGCCATGGACCGCAGCCTGGGCACCGGCGTGGTGATCATCGACAACGGCACCATCCTCACCAACCTGCACGTGGTGTGGGGCAGCAAGAAGATCCGGGTGCGCTTTGCCGGCGGCCACGAGAGCGAGGCCGTGCTGGTGGGGGCACGGCCCGAGAACGATCTCGCCGTGCTCAGGGCGCTGGACCTGCCCGACGACCTCCAGGCCGCCACCATGCGTTCCACCGCCGACCTGCAGCCGGGCGACCACGTCATCGCCGTCGGCCACCCCTTCGGCATCGGTCCCAGCGTCAGCCACGGCGTCGTCAGCGGTCTCAAGCGCGAGTTCCGCAGCGAAGCCGGCGAACGCACGCTGAGCAACCTGATCCAGTTCGACGCCGCCGCCAACCCGGGCAACAGCGGCGGCCCGCTGGTCACGATGGACGGCCAGGTGGTGGGCATCGTCACCGCCATCCTCAACCCCGGCGAGCAGCGCACCTTCATCGGCATCGGCTTTGCGGTGCCCATCGAGAACGCGGCCCAGGCCGCGGGCATGCCGCCCTTCTGACCCCTCACCGCAACGGACCCCGACATGCACGAACAAGCCCAGGCCACGGCCGCGTTGATGGAGCGCGTTCTCTACGAGGTCAAGCGCGTCGTCGTCGGCCAGGACCGCTTTCTCGAGCGCGTGATGGTGGCGCTGCTGGCCCAGGGCCACCTGCTGGTGGAGGGCGTGCCGGGGCTGGCCAAGACGCTGACCGTCAAGACGCTGGCGCGCACGGTGCGCGGCAGCTTCAAGCGCATCCAGTTCACGCCCGATCTCGTGCCGGCCGACCTGGTGGGCACGCGCATCTTCAACCAGAAGACCGGCGAGTTCGGCACCAGCCTGGGCCCGGTGTTCGCCAACCTGCTGCTGGCCGACGAGATCAACCGCGCGCCGGCCAAGGTGCAGAGCGCACTGCTGGAGGTGATGCAGGAGCGCCAGGTCACGATCGCGGGCGAGACGCACAAGGTGCCCGACCCCTTCGTGGTGATGGCCACGCAGAACCCCATCGAGACCGAGGGCACCTACCCGCTGCCCGAGGCGCAGGTGGACCGCTTCATGATGAAAGTGCTGGTCGACTACCCCACCGAGGAGGAGGAGTTCGTCATCGCCGAGCGCGTGACCGGCCAGCCCGTGGACATCGGCCCCGTCACCGACACGCACGCGCTGGCGGCGCTGCAGCGCGAGTGCCGCGCCGTCTACTGCGACCCGGCGCTGATGCAGTACGCCGTCAGGCTGGTGGGCGCCACGCGCAACCCGGCCCGCTACGACCTGCCCGACGCCGCGAAGTACATCACCTACGGCGCCAGCCCGCGCGCCACCATCGGGCTGGTCGAGGGCGGCAAGGCGCTGGCGCTGATGCGCGGCCGCCGCTACGTGCTGCCCGAGGACATCACCGACCTCGTGCACGACGTGCTGCGCCACCGCGTGGTGCTCAGCTACGAGGCGCTGGCCGAGGGCATCACGGCCGACGGCCTGGTCGGGCAGGTGCTCAAGAAGGTGACCGCCCCGGACAAGCCGCTCACCCACCCGCAGGCCTGAACCAGCCTGGCCATGACCGCCCTGGCCACCGACGCCGACGCCCTGCTCCGCCAGCTGGAGTGGACGGTGATCCGTCGCCTGGACGGTCTGCTGCAGGGCGACTACCGCACCCTCTTCCGCGGCGGCGGCGTCGACCTGGCCGACCTGCGCGAGTACCAGTTGCACGACGACGTGCGCCACATCGACTGGAACGTCACGGCGCGGCTGCAGACGCCCTACGTGCGCCAGTTCCTCGAAGACCGCGACATGACCGCGTGGTTCCTGCTCGACCTGTCGGGCAGCGTCGATTTCGGCAGCGGCGACGTCACCAAGCTGGCGGTCTCCAGCGGTTTCGTGGCGACGCTGGCGCGCGTGATCACGCGCCACGGCAACCGTGCCGGCGCGGTGCTTTATGGCCAGCGCGTCGACACCGTGCTGCCGCCGCGCACCAGCCGCGCCCACGTGCTGGAGCTGCTGGCGCGCATGCGCATGCCGCGCGCCCAGGCCGCGCCGGGCGTGCGGCCGGCCGGCACGCAGCTGGCCGAGCTGCTGCGGATGGCCGACGGCGTGATGACGCGGCGCTCGCTGGTGTTCGTGGTGTCCGACTTCATCTCGGCCCCGGGCTGGGCGGATGCGCTGGCGCGCCTGGCCCGCCGCCACGAGGTCGTGGCCGTGCGCCTGTGGGACCCCCTGGAGATGGCGCTGCCCGACGTGGGCCTGGTCACCGTGGAAGACGCCGAGACAGGCGAGCAGCTGTTCATCGACGCCGCCGACCCGGCCTTTCGAGAGCGCTACGGGGCGATCGCCGAGCAGCAGCAGACCGAGCTGTTCGCGCAGCTGAGCCGCTCGGGCGCCGACGTGATCGAGCTGGCCACCGACGACGACCTGCTGCAGGCGCTGCTGCGGCTGTCGGACCTGCGCCGCCTGCGTGCGCGCCAGGGCTCGCCGGTGCGCGGCCCCGCCTCGCTGCAGCGCGCGCGGCCGGCACCGGCCGTGCCGCCCGCCTGAACCCCACCTTCCGAGCCCACCGCCATGTCCTTCATCTGGCCTTCGATGCTCTGGCTGCTGGTGCTGCTGCCGCTGCTGGTGCTGCTGTACGTGTGGCTGCTGCGCCAAAAGCGCAAGACCACGGTGCGCCTGGCCAGTGTGCAGGTGGCCAAGCTGGCCATGGGCCGGGGGCCTACCTGGCGCCGCCACGTGCCGCCGACGCTGCTGCTGCTGGCCCTGGCGGCGGGGCTGCTGGCGGTGGCCCGGCCGACGGCCACGATCACGCTGCCGCTGGCCGAGCGCACCATCATCCTGGCCATGGATGTCTCGGGCAGCATGCGGGCCGAGGACGTCAAGCCCAACCGCCTGGTGGCCAGCCAGGAGGCGGCCAAGGCCTTCGTCAACGGACTGCCGCGCGAGGTGAAGGTGGGCGTGGTGTCGTTTGCCGGCACGGCCGCCGTGGTGCAGGCCCCCACCGTGAGCCGCAACGACGTGCTGGCGGCCATCGACCGCTTCCAGCTGCAGCGCGGCACGGCCACCGGCAGCGGCATCGTCCTCAGCCTGGCCACGCTGTTCCCCGACCACGGCATCGAGATCCAGCACGTGACCGGGCAGCGCAACTTCCCCGGCAGCAACAACGACATCCGCAAGCCCGACACACCGGCGTTCAAGCCGGTGCCACCGGGCTCGTACAACTCGGCGGCGATCATCATGCTGACCGATGGCCAGCGCACCACCGGCCCCGACCCGCTGGAGGCCGCCAAGATGGCTGCCGAGCGCGGCGTGCGCGTCTACACGGTGGGCATCGGTACCACCAGCGGCGAGATCATCGGCTTCGAGGGCTGGAGCATGCGCGTGCGGCTCGACGAGGAGACGCTGAAGAATGTCAGCGTCCTCACCCATGGCGAGTACTTCTACGCCGGCACCGCCGCCGACCTGAAGAAGGTCTACGAGGGCCTGAGCTCGCGCATGGTGGTCGAGCGCAAGGAAACGGAGGTCAGCGCGCTGTTCGCGGCGCTGAGCGTGCTGCTGAGCGTGGTGGCAGCGGGGCTGTCGGTCCTCTGGTTCGGGCGCGTGGCCTAGGAGCGTGGGCGCAGCGGCGGCCACCCGGCGCGCACCCCTCAGGGCAACACGCGCAGGATTTCCCCGTTGCCGCCGTCGGTCAGCAGGTAGATGAAGCCGTCCGGCCCCTGGCGCACATCGCGGATGCGCTTGCCCAGGCTCTCGAGAATCCGGGTCTCGCCGGTCACGCGCTCGCCGTCCAGCGTGAGCAGCACCAGCGTCTGCGCACGCAGCGTGCCCATCAGCAACTGCCCCTTCCACGCGGGATAGCGGTCGCTGGTGACGAAGGTCAGGCCTGAGGGCGCGATCGACGTCGGCACCCAGTGGCGCAGCGGCTGCTCATAGCCCGCCCTGGGGCCCTCCTCGCCGATGCGGGTGCCCAGGCCGTAGTTGCGGCCGTAGGTGACGACCGGCCAGCCATAGTTGAGGCCGGGGCGCACCAGGTTGACTTCGTCGCCGCCCTGCGGCCCGTGCTCCACCGCCCACAGAGCGCCCGTGCCCGGGTGCAGTGCCGCGCCCTGGATGTTGCGGTGGCCGAGGCTGTAGACCTCGGGTGCCGCGCCCGCGCGCGCCACGAAGGGGTTGTCAGCCGGCGCCCTGCCGTCGGCGTCGATGCGGATGACCTTGCCGATGTGGTTGGCGCTGTTCTGCGCCTCGTCCTTGCCGCCGAAGCGGTCGCCCAGGCCTACCAGCAGGTGGCCGCTGCGATCGAAGACGATGCGGCTGCCGCAGTGGTGGCGGGAGTTCATCTTCGGCTGCTGGCTGAAGATGGTGCGCACGTCTTCGAGCCGCTCGCTGCCCGGCGCGCCCACCAGCCGCGCGCGGCCCACCGCGGTGCTGTTGCCGCCCTCACCGGGCTCGGCGAAGGTGAAGAAGATGCGCTGGTTGCTGGCAAAGGCCGGGTCGGCCA
>JAUMBF010000002.1:0-1865 GCA_032115875.1 Rubrivivax sp. | reverse complement strand
GGTCGTTCACGAGCCCGATGTTTCGCTAGTCGGCGGTCTGGCCGTTTTGTACGGGCAAGGGTGCGTCTGATGCCGGTCGGTACGGTGCAGCTCATCAACATGGCCGAGTACGCGCGCCGCCGCGGCTGCACCGAAGGCGCGGTGCGCCGCGCCGTGCGCGACGGCCGCATCAGCCTGATCGAGGGCAAGATCGACCCGGTGGCCGCCGACGCGCAGTGGGCGCGCAACACGCGCGTGCGTGCCGGCAGCCGCGCCACCGACGACGCCAACCTGCAGGTGCCCGGCGGCGCCAGGCGCGGCCAGGCCGACGGCGAGGACGGCGACGGCGACTATTGGCAGAGCAAGGCCCGCCGCGAGGCTGCCGAGGCCGAGTTGGCCGAGCTGCGCTTGGCCGAGCTGCGCCGCGTGCTCGTGCGCGAAGACGACGTGCGCGCCGCGCTGTCGCGCCGCGTGGCCAACCTGCGCGAGGCCTTCCTGCAGCTGCCCGCCCGCGTGGTGCCGCTGCTGGCCGCCCAGCCCGAGCCGGGCGCCATGCACCGCGTGCTGCACGCCGAAATCGTGGCCGCGCTCAGCGCCATCACCGACGACGCGGGCGCGCCCGCCGGCAGCCATGGGCGCGCGTGACCTGCCTGGCCTGCTGGACGCCGAGCGCCTGGTCGGCGACATCCTGCGCGAGTACCTGGCGCCGCCGCCCATCCTGACGGTCACGGCCTGGGCCGAGCGTCACCGCATCCTGTCGGGCAAGGACAGCAGCGAGCCCGGCCCCTACCGCGTGGCCCGCACGCCCTACGCCCGCGAGCCGATGGACTGCCTGAGCCAGCACAGCCCGACCGAAGAAGTGGTGCTGATGTGGGGCGCGCAGACCAGCAAGACGACGGTGGGCAGCAACTGGCTGGGCTACACCATGGACACGGCCCCCGGCCCCGTGATGGTGGTGCAGCCCACCATCGACATGGCCAAGCGCTACAGCCGCCAGCGCCTGGCGCCCATGATCGAGGAGAGCCCGGCGCTGCGCCGCAAGGTGCGCGAGAACAAGAGCCGCGACGAGGCCAACACCACGCTGCTGAAGGAATACGCCGGCGGCTTCTGCGCGCTGGCCGGCGCCAACAGCGCCGCCGGCCTGCGCTCCATGCCCGTGCGCGACTTGTTCCTCGACGAGATCGACGCCTACCCGCTGGACGCTGACGGCGAGGGCGACCCGATCAAGCTGGCCGAGGCGCGGCAGACCACCTTCAGCCGCCGCAAGCGCCTGCTGACCAGCACGCCCACCACCAAAGACTTCAGCCGCATTGAGCAGCGCTACCTGGCCAGCGACCGCTGCCGCTACCACGTGCCCTGCCCGCACTGCGGCGAACACCAGGCCCTTGAGTGGGGCGCTGACAAGATGCACGGGCTGAAGTGGGACAGCGCCGACGACGGCACCCCGCTGCCCGACAGCGTGCGCTACGTCTGCGCGCACTGCGGCGGCGAGATCCGCGAGCACCACAAGCCCGCCATGCTGGCCGCCGGCCGTTGGGTGGCCGAGGCGCCCGGCGCCGCCGCCGGCCGCATCCGCGGCTTCCAGCTCAGCAGCCTCTACAGCCCGCTTGGCTGGCTGAGCTGGGCCGACGTCGTGGCCGAGTGGCACCGGGCGCTGATCGCCGCGCGTGCCGGTGACATCAGCCTGCTGCGCGTGTTCGTCAACACCCGCCTGGCCGAGACCTTCGAGGAATCCGGCGACCGCGCCGACGAGCACGCGCTGCGCAAGCGCGCGGCCAACATCCCGCTGCGCCAGGTCACCTGGGGCTGCTTTGTCGGCACCATCGGCGCCGACATCCAGGGCGATCGCATCGAGGCCTACGTCTGGGCCTGGGGCCGCGGCATGG
>JAUMBF010000001.1:0-9918 GCA_032115875.1 Rubrivivax sp. | reverse complement strand
TTCATGAGGGCGTCGGCGAGGGATTGGCTGATCTGGTCGACGGTGCGCTGCCAGGCGTTGGCGGCCTGCTGCGCGGCGCGCAGGTTGGCATCGCGCACGCGCTCGTCGCCCATGAGGCGCAGCAGCTTGAGGCGGGCGTCGATCTCGGCCTGCACCTCGCGCCAGCCCTCGCCGCCGGGGCGGTACATGCGGGCCTGCATCTCGCGCAGGCGCGCGATCGTGACCAGCTCGATGGCCTCGGCCAGGCTGATGGACTGCTCTGCGGCCAGCTGGGTGGCCTCGGACTCCAGCCGCATCTGGCCAATGCGTTCGTCCAGCGAGTCCATGACGCGCTGGCGCGCGGCGGCGTCCTGCTCGGTGAAGCGCCTCACTGCCTCGTTGTCTGCGATCAGGGCGCGCGTGGTTTCGTCGCTGAGGGTGCGCTGGTACTCTGAATAGCTGTCGGCCTGGCGCCGGTAGGCCTCTTCGGCGGCGTTGACGGCGTCGTCGTAGCGCTGTTCGAGAAACAGGCTGCTGCGGGCATCTGCGTCCAGGCGCTCCTGCAAGGCGCGTGCCTCGAGCGCCGCCTGTTGGCGGTAGGCCTGCTCTGCCGCGCTGATCGCGTCATCGTAGCGCTGCAGTGTCGCCAAGCTCTCGCGGGCATCGGCGGCCAGACGCTCCTGCGCTGCGCGCGCGGCGGTGGCATCGGCCTCGGCTTGCGCCTGGTCGGTGCGCTGGATGGCGGCCAGCTGCTGATCGGCGCGCAGGCGCAGCTCGGCCACGCGCGCGTCTTCCAGTTGGCGCGCGTAGTCGGCGACCATGCGCTCGTGCTCGATGAGCGTGCGGGCGACATCGTCGCCTTGCTGCAGCAGCCACTCGGCGTACCCTTGCTCGCGCTTGCGGTCCTCCTCGCGTTGGCGCTCGCGCTCGCGGTCCAGCTCGGCGTAGGTGGCCTTTTCGCTGCGCAGGAATTCGGCGCGGTATTGCGCGCGGGGGTCGCGGATGGCGCTCAGAGGGTCGGGCGCCGGGCCGGTGGGCAGCGTTGGTACGGAGGGCAGCGAGCGACCTGATGCGGAGACGTTGCCGCTTGCAGTCGGCTGACGCGCTGCAGCCCTGGCGCCCAGTACGCGCTTTTCGTAGGCGTCGAGTTCTTCGCGGGCTTTCTTGGCGTCTTCACGCATTGCCTCGCCGATCGCGCGGAAGCCTTTTAAGTCGCCGCGTGACAGAGCCTCAAGCTGTGCGGCGATGCCGCCAAATTCACGCCCGACAGCTTGAAATACGAAGGCCACGTTTGCGCCGAAGACAGCCAGTGCCTCGACGGGAATGGTGATTGCCTCCAGTGCCGTGGAGAACTTGTTTGCGCCTGCTGCGCCGGTGTCAAACCCCCTCAGAATTTCCGAGACCACAGGCAAAAAGCTCGTAGCCACAGCCCGTCCAGCGTCTGTCACATTGGCTTGGAACTGCGCGAGCTGGCGGTTGAAGCGCTCAGCCTCAGCCGTCTGCCTGGCCGTCACCGTGGCGTTCAGCTGCCCGGCCTCGGCCAGGTCCTTGAGGATGGGCGCGGCCTCGCGGATGCTCTTGCCGAACAACTCCTGCACCAGGCGCGCCTTGTTGGCGTCGTCGGCGTAGTTGGCCAGGGCCTGGGCGGTCTGCTGCAGGGCCTGCACGGGGTCGGCGCGGCGAAGGGCCGCGGTGTCGAGGCCGATGGCGCGGAGGGCCTGGCTGACACCGTTGTCGGCGCCCGCGGTCTGGTTGAGCACGGCATTGAACTTGACCAGGATGCTGCCGACGCTGTCCAGCGTGGTGCCGGTGCGGCGCGCGAAGCCATCGAGCGCGCTGATCTGCTCGACCGTGGCGCCGGTGGCGTCGGCCAGGTCGTTCATCGAGTCGATCGCGTTGATGGTCGATCGTGCCCAGGCCGTGATGGCGCCGACGCTGAATGTCGCTGCGATGGTGGGCGCCAAGCCGCGGAAGGCGTCGGCCACGCTGACCGTGCGAGTGCCCAGGTTGCCCAGTGCGTCGCTGACGCTGCGCAGGCCGGACTGGACGGCGCCGGCGCCGTCGAGCGCGAGCTTGATCCCGATCTGCTCAGCCACGGATCGCCCTCCCCTGCTCAGCGCCGGCTGCGGGCGCTGTCGCGCTGCGCGCGCTCGGCCCACTCGTTGAGGGTGACGCGCTCCATGAGCTGCAGGTCTTGCAGCAGGCGGCGCGCGCGGCGCGGGTTGCCGGCGCGGCCGGTGACGCGCATCCAGGCTTCGATGCCCGCGTAGTCCAGGCCGATCGGCGTGCCCAGGCCGCCGACGCGCCACTGCGTCTGCAGCTGCAGCCAGGCGTCGAGCGGGGCGCGGTTCTCGGGGAGCAAGAAAAAGAGCGGGCGGCGGCCCTCGGCGCTGCGGTCCAGAACCAGGCCGAAGGCGGCGAGGGCGGCATCCAGATCGTCGGCGGCATCGTCATCCTCGTTGCTCAGGTCCAGGTCTCCGCGGGCGAGGAGACGGGCCGCCTCCGTCAGTTTTTTTGCTGGCCCCGGGCGCCGCAGCTCTCCAGGTAGGCGGTGGTGATGAGGCCGGCCATGCCGACGACGTCGAGCAGTACCGCCAGGTTCGCCGGGGTGAAGGGCACCTCGTTGCCGTCCTCGTCGAGGACGCCCGACCAGCCGGTGATGCGCTCAGCCAGCCACTCGCTGAAGCTGACGTCCTGCAGCTTGAGCGTGGCCGACAGCTCGGACTGCGGCATGCGGCGGGCGGTGAGGCTGTAGCTGAAGGCTTGCAGCTTGCCGCCAGCGTCGGGCAGCTTGCCCTGGACGCTGACGGTGACGGTGTCGGAGACGACGAGCTTGAAGGCCATGGGTGCTCAGTTGCTCAGGTGTGCGGTGGCAGGTTGCAGGCGGCGGCGGGCGCGCGTCACAGGCAGACGATGCGCAGGTCGTCGTTGCCCGTGACGGGAACGAAAAGCAGGTTCATGGACGTGTGCAGGGTGCCCTCGTAATCCGTGTCCGAGGGGTCGATTCGCTGCACACGCGGGGCGTGGAGGATGATGCCGACGCCGGCGCCGGTGCCGTGGCTGAAGGCCAGGCTGGTCGTCGTGTTGGCGGTGATGTCGCTGCGGAACGTGGCCTCCTGCGCGGCGCTCAGCTCGAGCTGGCACGAGCCGGTGACGTCGCGCTGCGTGATCTCGGTCCCCTGGCCGCCGAGGATGGCCTTCCGTGCGATGGTGTTCCCCACGTTGATGGAGAGGCCGCGCGACGGGTAGGCCGTGCCGCTGCTCAGGGCGCCGGCCGAGTACGTGGCGCCAAAGTTGATGTCGCCGCTGTTGACGTCGGAGACGACGCTCGGCACCTTCCATGCCGTGAGCGTCAGGCTTGGGTCGGCTGCGGCAGTCACGCCGCCGTCGAGGCCAACGAAGCTGAAGCGGATCATGGGCCGTTCGCCCTCGTTGAGCATGATTTCGGCATTGCCGACCATGCCAAGGCCCTTGCGCAGCGTGCCGTCGAGGTGGTAGTAGATGGTCAAGCTCTTGAACCCCGACGACACCGGCGTGAACTCGACGCGGGCCGGGGTGGTGAGCTGGGCCTCGGCGAAGCCGCAGGCCTGCAGCAGCGAGGACCAGGCGGGCGCGGTGCCGGCGGTGCCCGAGTTTGCGAGTTCCACGTCGAAGCTGCACTCGACGAAGCGCGTGCCGGCCAGCTGCTCGCTGCCGCCGAGGTGGGCGCGGATCAGGTCGCGGCTGACGTTGGTGTAGCTGATGGTGAAGCTTGCATTGCTCACGAGCACAGCGTCCGAGCTGCCCGAGGGCGCGGGCGATGGCTCGGTCCCGTAGGTGGTCTCGAGCTTGGCGAGGATGGCGGTCTTGCGGATGAGGCGGCCCATGGTCACTCCTTGATGTCGGTCGGGTCGGCGGCGGCAGGCGCCGGGGTGTCAGGCAGTTGCGCCCAGGCCTGGGCGGCGATGTCCCACGTCCAGCGGCCGGCGCCGGGGGGCGTGCCGATGGGTTGCAGGTTGGGCGGCTCGGCGGGTGCGGGGGCGGGCTTGGCGGCGGGCATGGTGGCGGGTGCGTTGTTGGGTGGGCGCGTCAAGGCCACGCAACCAGGGTGTTGGACCGGGTGCGGTGCTGGACGACAAGGCTGATGGTGGCGGCCACGAGCGGCGTGTCACCGTCGTCGGTCTGCCAGTCGATGGTGGGCGTCATGCGCACGTCGATCACGCCCAGGTTGGTGGCCGGCTGCCACACGGCGATGCGCGCCCAGGCGGCTTCGAGCAGCGCGTCAACGGTGGCGGCGGGCTCGCTGGCCGAGCTGGCGCCGCGCGCCAGGCAGTCGACGGCGAATTGGGTTTGCCACTCGTAGCCAGCGCCCAGGGTGCGGGGGTAGTCGGCGCGGCTCTGCAGCATGCGCACGTTGACCTGCGCGGTGTGTTGCGCGGCCATGGGGCGGGTGGCGTTGGTCTTGACGTTGCCCGATGCCAGCCCGGGCGATGCGGTGAGCAGCGCGACCAGGGCGGTTTGGATGGCGAGGTGGGCGCTCATGTCAGGCGCGCTCGAGCATGAGCCGGCTGACGCCGGTGCCGTCGGGCTGGTGCTCGACGATGGTGTAGGTGGTGCTGCCGACCACGGCGGCCTTGCCCACCGGGCTGGCGGGCACGTGCGCCGTGGGCAGCGTCAGCATGGGCTGCGCTGCCGCGATGCCGGCCACCGCCAGGCCGCCGAGCTGGTGTTCGGCGTCGAAGATGGCCTCGCGCGCCGCGCCGTCCACCGTGACGGCCACGCCCAGGCCGCTGGCCTTGAAGAAGGGGGCAAGGTTTTCGGCAAACATGGGCGGCGGGCGGGCTTAAGGCGGCGGGGTCAGTCGGTCTCGCTCAGCGCGACGACGGCCAGCGTGTAGGCGGGGCTGCTGGTGCCGCCGATGTCGTAGTTCATGCGCAGGTAGCGCGGGCAGCGGTCGAAGTTGATGGCACGCTTCTGCGTGCTGGTGCCGGTGGTCAGGCCGGTGAAGGCGCCGCCGTCGACATCGCTGTAGCTGCGGGCCGTGGTGACGATGGCGATGGTGTCGCCGTTGGCGAAGGCGGTGCCGCCGGCCACCAGGTCGAAGGCGACGTAAGCGCTGGTGAAGCGCTGGCCCACCGTGGCGTTGCCCAGAGCGCCCGAGGTGGCGCCGACGACTGCGGCCGTGGTGGCGTTGCTGAAGGTCAGCGTGATCGTCTCGGCCACCGCATCAGGGCCGGCCACGACGTCGAAGCAGTTGCCGGTGCCGGTGTTGCTGCCAGGCGTGACGCTGGTCACCGCATCGGTGTCAGGCGAGCCCTGCAGCTTGAGCGCCAGCGTGGGCGTGCTGCCGGCCGTGTTGCGGGCCATCAGCACGATGGCGCCCTGGCCCTTGAGGCTGCGCGCGTCGATGCCGGCGCTGTTGCCGTCGGCGCTGATGGCGGCCGGGGCCTGGATGTTGGTGAGGGTGGCGTCGCCGATGATGTCCATGCGTCAGTCCTTTGAAGCGGCCTTGCGCGGGCGGCGCGGCGGCGTTGTGGTGGCGGGATCGGGGGCCGGGGTGACCATGGCGGCGTGCGCTTGCTGCACGGCGTCCAGCGCCTGCAGCAGCGCGGGCGGCTCGTCGGGCAGCGGCTGCGCGCGGCCGGCGGCCACCAGAATGGCAACCACCGTGGCCGGCAAGTCGCGCACATCGCCCGGGTGGGCGTCGTTGCCGACGCCCCCCAGGGCCGTGCCGCGCAGGAATCGCACGCGCATGGTCAGGCCGGGCCTCAGATGGTGGCGCCGGTGGCCTTGCAGAAGCTCTGCGGGTGGCGCAGCGCGATGTCGGCCAGCTGGAACGACGTCACCTCGACCATGCCCTGCTTCTTGAGCGCGTAGGGATCGACCACGATCTCGAGCGCGCCCCAGGTGCCGATCATCACGCTGGTGAAGTCGCCGAAGATGACGCCGTGGTCGCTGCCGCCGCCCAGCGTGGCCAGCACCTGGTTGGTGGCCACCGCGCGGTAGCCCACCAGCTGGCCGTCGTTGAGCGGGCCCGTCCAGATCATGCGGCTGTCGGTCGACGCGGCGATGACCGTCTGCGCCAGCTTGCCGGCCATGCCCGGCGTGGTGGCGAAGGCCAGGTTGCCCATCAGGGCGTTGTCCTTCAGCACCTCGGTGACCATGTCGATCAGCTTGCCGTAGGTGGGCGTTCCGCCCATCGCGATGCTGTTGACGTTGCTGGCGGCGTAGATGCCGGTGGGCTCGTTGTTGCTGCCGCTGCCGTGCAGCACGGCGCGGTCCCAGGCCAGCGCGTGCTGGGCGGCCAGGTCGTTGCGGATGAACTGCTCGACGTCGATGCTGGACTGCGCCATGAGCTGGCGGCTGAAGGCCGTGGTGGCCTGCAGCGTCTTGGGCGTCAGGCTGACGCTGCCCAGCGTGGCGTTGCTGGCCGTGACGTTGGTGCCGTCGTTCTCAGGCATCCAGTAGGCCGTGGCGGCGCCCGTCTGCTTGGGGAAGCTGACCGGGCTGGTCAGGCCGGCCATGACGCGGGCGCCCAGCTCGACGGCCACGGCTTGGTTGCGCAGCAGGTCGATGAACTCGCCGGGCTCGGTGAAGACCGTGCTGCTGCCCTTGGTGCTGGTGTTCCACAGCGATTCGGCGATGGCGGCGCGCTCGGCCTGCAGGCGCATCGGCACGAAGATGCCGCCGTGGCGCTTGGCGTTGGCGGGCAGCTGGCGCTCGAGCTCCTGGCTCAGCTCGGCCTCGAAGCCGCTGACGGCCTGACCTTCGGCGCGAGCGATGGCGGCGGCGATGGCGCGCACGTAGCTGTACTGCTTGCGCTCGCGCTCGTTGAGATTGACGTCGGCGGCCAGCGGCTTGTTGGCCACCTGGCGCAGCACCTCGGCCTGGAACTGCTCGACCGTGTGGCCGGCCTGGATGGACTTGAGCGCCAGCTCGCGGGCGTCGTAGCCCTGGATGGTGGCGGCGAGCTGGGAGATTTCGGCGGCGTGGTTGCGCTCGGTGACTTGGACGTCGGACATGGTGCGGCCTTTCAGCGGCTGAGGTTGCGGGGTCGGTGCGGCAGGGGCCGCGCGGTCGGCAGCAGGCGAAGGGCCGGCCACCGGGGTGGCCGGGTCGGCGGCTGCCGGCGCCGAGAGGGGTACGGGGGATGCAGCGGGCGCGGCCTGGGGCTGCGCCAAAGCGCGGCCGACGCCGACGCTGGGGTCGGCCGGCACGCTGACGAGAGACACCTCGTAGGGCTCCCAGTCGGTGACGCGGTAGGTGTCGTCGTCGTCGTCGGTTTCGATCAGCTTGGCGGCGTGGATCATGTAGCCCACGCTCACGTTGCGGCGGATGCCGTCGCGGACGTCTTGCCAGACTTCCTCAGCCCGCACGCTGCGGCCGAAGCGCACCACGGCGCGAGCCACGCGGTCGGCGCCGACTTCGACCTGCTCGACCACGCCGACGACGTCGCGCGTGTCGTGATCCACCAGCAGGTTAGCGCCGCTGGTCAGGCGCTGCAGGCGCATGGCGGTGGGGCTGACGTCGAGGATTTCGCGGCCCCACCAGCGGTCGAACGGCGCTTCGCTGGCGAAGGCCAGCGTGGCGGTGCGGGCTTCCTCGTCGATCTGGGCGCGCTCGAACTGCAGCGCCCGGCTCAGCGGCTTGGCGGCCTGCGCATCGCGGATGGCCTGCGGCAGAAGGTTGGCGTCTTGCATGCGGGCATTGCATCAGCCCGCGGGGTGACATTTCCAGGGGTAAATGTCACCTGCTCTTGCACGCGCTCAAGCGGCTTCGGCCGGTGCTGGTGCAGGCGCGGCTGCAGGCTGCGCGGCCGGCGTGGCGCCTGGGGCGCCCTGGTAGGCGGTGAGCGTGACGCCGTAGCGCTGCGCCAGGGCTTGCGCCTCGCCGATCTGCTGCAGCACGTCTTCGAAGTCTTGCCCCATCTGCGCGGCCAGGGTCTGCGGGGCGATGAGGCCGGCGCGCACGGCCTGGGCCTTGGCTTCCATGTCGGCGCGCGGATCCACCCAGTCCCAGCGGCGGGCCTGCCATTCATGCATGCTGAACTTGGCCAGGCGCGACGCCGGCAGCGCGCTGCCGTTGGGCAGCAGCACCGCGCCCGACAGCAGCGCCTGCTGCAGCCAGGCGGCGAACATGGGCCGCAGGAAGGCGCCGATGAACCAGGCTTGGTCGCTGGCCCAGCGGTCGCGCTCTTCGAGCGTGCCGCTGCGGATGCTCGAGAAGTTGACGCCCTCCAGGTCATTGGCCAGGCTGTGATAGGCCACGCGCCATCCGCTGGCGATGCGCTGCAGCGTGGTCTTGACGAAGGGGCCGAAGTTCTGCTCGGGGTACTTGCTGTCGAAGGCCTGGAACTCCACACCCGGGGGCAGCGTGTCGAAGGTGCCGGGCTGGCTGGTGGTGATCTGCTGGCCGTCGCCGGCTTCGTCGCTGCCCACCGGTGGCAGGCCGTCAGGCGTGCGAAAGAAGCCGTAGTGGTTGGCGCCGTTCTCGGCGGCCAGCAGCGCGCTCAGCATGAAGCCGCCCAGGTGGTGCAGGCTCACCATGCCCGGGGCCATCCAGGGCACGCCCCGGGCCTGGCCGGGCACGTCGACGCGGAAGCGGTGGATCAGCTCGGCCACCGGCACGCGCACCTTGCGGCGCTGCTGGGCGCCGCGCAGGTCATTCGGGTGGCTCTGGTACAGGTGCAGCGCCAGCGTGCGGCCGGCTTCGTCCTGCTCCACGCCCATGACCACGCGGTTGCCGTTGGCCAGCAGCTCGGTGTGCTGGGTGTCGATACGGTCGGCGTCGATGAGCTCGAGCGCGAAGTTGTAGCGGTTGCCGGCTGCCGCGCCGCGCACCATGCGCACCAGAAACTCGCCGTCGGTGGGCAGGCTGCCCACCAGCGTCTCGCAGACGTCGCGCAGGCTCATGGTGCCGGTGATGTCGGCGGCGGCGGCCCACTCGGCAAAGGCGGCTTCGATGGACTGGTTGGCCAGGCGGTCGGGCGTGCGGCCGTTGTCGTCGACCACGCGGGCCTGCAGGCGGAAGCCGTCGGGGCCGACGATGTTGCCCTGGCACATGCCGATGAACTTGCGCGCGTAGTCGTTGTTCTTGGCCAGGTCGCGGGCGCGGGCGCGCAGGCGGTCGAGATCGCTGCGCAGCTCTTCGTTGATGCTGGCGTTGGCGGTCCACCATTCGCTGGTGAGGCGGTCGACACGCGCGGCGTCAAAGCGGCGCAGCACCGTGGGCGGGCCGCGGCGGGCGGGCGGCGGGGCGATGAACTGCGCCACGCGCTGGCGCAGGCGTTGGGTGAGGCTGGGCATGGCGGGCTCTTGGTCGTGGTCGGGTCAGCGGCGGGCGAAGCGCACGAAGACGCGGCGCGGGTCAGGCAGGCCGCGGGCGGTGCGGCTGGCGGCGTCTTCGCGCAGCACCTCGCCGCGGTACTTGTCGCGCAGCTGCAGCAGCTCGGGGATGGGGATGTACTTGAGCTGGCGGCCGGCGATCTGGTACTCGCCCACCTCGCTGGTGGCGCGGCCTTCGATGACGGCCTCGATGGCGTCGAGCACCTTGCGGGCGTGCGTGCGGCCATCGGTGGCGGTGGCGAAGGTGGGCCGCACGGTGAGCGTGCCGGTGCCCACGGTGAACACCTCGCCGGCCTTGCTGGCCTGGGCGCGCCAGGTGTAGGTGGCGGCGGCCCAGGTGGCGGTGGTGGCGGCGGCCACGGTGACCAGGTGGGCGTCACCGTCGGCGCTGGCCGTGAAGGTGTAGCGGTTGGCGGCGCTGACCAGCGTGTAGCTCAGGGCCCAGCCCTGGCCGGCCGGGTAGTCAGCCAGGGTGCGGCGCCACTTGGTGGTGTCGCCTGCGGCCAGCACGGCCGGCTCTTGGGTGGGGATGTCGCTCATGGCGGGCACTCTGCGGTGGTTGGGGGTGACATTTCAAGGGGCGGATGTCACCTGTCAGCGGCCGCGCACGACGCGC